>JAGAJY010000115.1 GCA_017848125.1 Oscillospiraceae bacterium | reverse complement strand
TAAGCTGGCTGTTTACAGCGGCTACCGCAGAGGCGAGCTGCTCGGTTTGGAATGGAAAGATGTGGACTTTGAGCATAATACCATAAAAGTCCGCAGAACATCAAATTACACAGCAGATAAGGGTATCTACACAGATACTACAAAGACGAGAAAATCACAGCGATCGCAAAAATATCCGCAGCACGTTATGGATATGTTGTGGGAGTTAAAGCAGGAGCAGGACGCAGAATGTGCCCGTCTGGGCGACAAATGGCAGGATACAGACCGCCTGTTCATCAAATGGGACGGCAGACCTATGCACAACAACACGCCGTACTATTGGTTTACGGAGTTCTGTGAGAACAACAATCTCCGATTTTGCGATATACATTCGTTACGACATCTTCACGCAAGCCTTTTAATCAATGCAGGCGTAGATGTGGTTGCCGTATCGGGAGATTTAGGACACGCTCAAGTTTCGACAACGAGCAATATCTACTGTCATATGTTCCAAGAGGCACAGGCGAGAACGAGCCAAGCAATCGCAGAGGCTTTGATATTTGACCAAAAGAAAAAGCAGGGAGCTGACAAATCCCAGCTACCTGCGTAAAGACCATTGTAAAGACCAAATTTTCGAAATAAAGACCAAATAAAGACCAAAACGGAAACCAAGAAAAAAATAATGCTTACAAATGGCTGTATAAAGCCAAATGTAAGCAAGCGTGTGTGGTGACCCGTACGGGAGTCGAAATGACATCCTTGCTTTTCTCAATTTATGGCGATGTCCCTCAAAGCCCGATTTTATGCGGTTTTTTCAAAATCAAATTTTGTAATCAAATGCGATTTTGAGTCGATTTTTGCCAAAACAAGTGGCAAATAAGTGGCAGATTATAAATCCGATATGATACATATTTCTACAACTTCCCGATTTTAAAGTCGGGATTTTTTATTCTTTGATGATACCTTCAAAGAAAGTTTTAACTTGTGGCAGTTCACCGATAACTATATCCCAGATAGTCTTGTAATCGAGAGTGCCATAACGATGAGCACATACATTACGGAGCTGTTTGAAATTTCTCCAGTCGATTTCTGTCGGGTGTTCCAACTTGAACTCCTCAGAAAAATGTGTTGTAAGTTCACCCATAGCGAGCAACTGCATTGTTACTCCGTCCTGAATTAACTCGTCGTTCATAAACTCATCAAGAGAGTTGTTACAGCGATTTAAGTAGCGTTCAATGCGTTCGCAATGAGCTACCATATGCTGAGCAACGTTTAAATCTTTGTTATTCATAAATACACTTGCGCTCCTCTAAAATTCTTTTGATAAGAGGCTCGTTCATACTCAAAGTCACAGGGTTATAAAGTCCGTCCTTTGTAATGATGTCAACGCTCTTGCCCACACTTTCTTCAATGTCGGAAAAGAAACTGCAATAGCGTAAGCCAAGAGGTTTTGAAAACTCTACATAAAAGTCGATATCGCTGTTTTCAGTCGCTTCACCTCTTGCGTAAGAGCCAAAGAGATAAACCTTATCAATGCCGTAAGCTTCGGCAATGGGACGTACCTTGTCAGCGATTTCATTAGTTGTGTAAACGCTCATAGACAGCCTCCTTTCAGTAGATGATGTATTTCTTCAAGTATATTATACCATATTCTGTCGGGATATTCAAGAGGGATGAAAAATTAAATTCGCTACACACTGTGTATCAAATTACAATAACCGCTGTTCCTCTATCTCCTGCCAAATTGCATTTTCTGCAACTTCCATCCAACGTTCTTTATCCTCGTACAATTTGAGATTCATATAATCAGATATGTTCTCATCATCGGGAAAGTATGAAGAACAATAGAACGGCATAACTCCATCGGGAACAATGCCAATTTTATCGTCAGCACGGACTCTTGCGGCTAATTCTTCGCCCTCATAGAGGGAAACGGGAATGTTGTTACGAACCATAGCAAGAAAGAACTTTATTGTTTCTACGGAGCGTCCATACGACGAGCCTGCCAATTTCAGACTATATTCGTTGCCGTTTTTGCGTACATAGAGAGAAATATGTGTTGAATTACCGCCACGGCAGACTTCCCACGGGTGTCCGATACCTTTTCGGCTGCACTCATACCATTCGCTGAAAGCTGTCGGGGAATTACTGTCAATATCACGCAATCCCTCATCACGTCCGTCGGCGTGCAGAAGATAAAGTTCTTTTGCTGTAAGCTTATCAATTCCTTTGTACTGATTGGCTTCATATCCGAGCCTACAATAGCCATAAAACATTTCTGCCGTCATATCGGATATTGTTTCAGATGTTGTAGCTCCTCTTGTTTCAATGATGTGCAAAAACTCATCAATATCGTCCTTTGATATATCTGAAAAATAGTTTTCCTTGTATTCGGGGAATATCTCCCAATACTTTCTTCTTACAATAGTACCAATTTTGTCTTTTGGCGGAAGCTCACGGCGTATTGTTTCATTGTAAGTGCCGTTTTCAAGCTGTTTCACACAGTTTTCCACCGACTCGGTAAGCCACTTGATAAAAGGACTTATGTCGAAGCTATCGTAACTGTTTTTAGTAGGGTGGTTTTCTTCAAACATAGGCTTATGCTTCAGAAATACGGCACGGAAATCTCCGTGTTCTACCGATACGAAATGATACCAACACTTTTCATCGGGATACAGATTTGCCCATAATTCTTCGTATTCCTCACGGCTGTCAACTTCTCCGAATTCGTACATTTCTTCATAGTCGCCATAATCCTCTATTTTTCCACGCTCTGCAAAAAGCCATAGCTCTCTGCGATTATCGTTACCGCAGGGAGCTATTTTGTGTAACTCATTGAAAAGCTCATCGACATAAGGCTTCATTTCTTCTCCGATGACGAAACCTCTTTTCAGAATGTCAATGTAATAGTCTATTTTAGGTGCAGTTAATTCAGCCATTTTCATTATGCTCCTTGTCATATTCACGGCAAGCACGTTCTATTTCTTCTATCTGCTCTTTAGTATATACGTCCTTAAATCTATTCAGATAGTCATTCCACTCAAAAAGAAGCAAATCCTTGCCGTTGTTGCACTTAATACGGATTGGACTTGTTCCATTTTCGGAAAGTTCAAGGTAATAGTCAACATTGCCACCGAATTCATCTTCTGTAACTGTGTATAGGGTATCAAGGTCTAATCTATTCATACAAGACCATCCTCACGGCATTTTTCGCACCACTTTATAATAGTTTGTCTGTTTTCGGGGGTTGCTGAAAATTCTACAAACTCTTGAAAGACAATTTCGGGAGTTGTGTTATTCTGCTTGCATATTTCAGAAAAAGCCTTATATAAATCATCATCGACTTCTATGGTTATAGTTGTGTAAGATTTATCAGTCATATATTCCTCACTTACTCTTTAAATGTTAAGTTGTAAAGGTCACCGACAGCACGAACAGTATCAGCAAGCAATAAACAAGTACGGATAAGAGCATCTTTATCAAATGAATTAAGAACAACCTCACGTTCTTCAGGAATGAGGTCGGTAAAGCAAATGTCTTTCCATTCACCGTTTCTTTCAACCCTGAAATACATTCCGTCAAGACCTCTTTCAATCGGATATTTTTCTGCTGTCATAACGTCCTCCTGATTTTTGATATATACCTATTATTATGCTTTTTCCGTCTGTTGTCAATAGGTTTTGAATTTTCATATACATATGAAAACTTTTGAGGTGCGACAAATTGCGTAACAGCGGGGTTTTCGCCCTACTGGCACTACACTTTATACTGTTAAAGCAAACCACCGTATCAGCTTGATACGGTGGAAAATGTTATGTATTTCTTTTCCTAAACATCAGCTCTTTATTTTTTCGCAGGCTCTTTTTCAGTTCGTTCGCCATATCAAAAATCATATTTTTTTCATAGTTGTTGCAATCTGAAAACAGTTCCCGCAATTCAGGGGTATAATCGCCGCTGTCAAGATTTCCGCATAAAAGTCTGTCTACCGTAACGTCCAGAACGTTTGCAATATTTACGATTGTTTCAAGGCTTGCCTTGCTTCTGCCTGTTTCAATATGACTGATGTACGGGACTGATAAGTCGATGCTTTCAGCCAAATCTGCCTGAGATAATCCTCGTGCAATCCGAACAGCTTTGATTATTTTTCCCATTCTTTCGTAGTTCAATTCCATCTTTATCACCTCCAATCCGCAACCTGCGTCGGAGGCTTTCAAAATATTTTTCTCATTTTATAACCATAAGGATAGGATTATACTTATGCTTAATTTTCTTTTGCTGAAAAATGGGTTATACTGGATATACAATCCGATAATGAGGTGATAGCTATGCTTGAAAGTGAAGCAAATATTTCAAATAAAGAATTACGACGTGAAAAAATCCGTGAACGTTATAAAGGTTCAAACTCTGAATTGCTTGAAGTAATTCCGGGCAAGAAAGCTGCTGATTTTTATGACGATGTTGAAAGACGTGTAGCAGTATATGTAAGAGTATCAACCGATAATCTGCAACAGACCAGCTCATACGAGTTGCAGAAAAACTATTACGAAGAAAAAGTCAGCAAAAACCCCAACTGGACTTTAGTTGGAATTTATGCCGATGAAGGCATATCCGGAACATCGTTATTACATAGAGAAGCATTTAATCGTATGATAGAGGATTGCAAAGCCGGAAAAATTGATATGATAATCACAAAGAGTGTTTCTCGTTTTGCAAGAAACATTGTCGATTGCATAAGTATTGTCCGTCAGCTTTCTTCTTTGAAAAATCCCGTGGGAGTCAGGTTTGAAACAGAGGGCATTTTTACCTTGAATGACAATACCGAAATGAGCCTGAGTTTTACTGCAACAATCGCTCAGGAGGAGTCCCATATTAAAAGTTCCATTATGAATTCTTCCATTGAAATGCGTTTTGGGCGTGGTATTGTTCTGACTCCCGTTCTGCTTGGATATGACCACGATGAGGACGGTAAGCTCACTATAAATGAGAAAGAAGCAAAGACAGTACGACTCATATTCTTTATGTATCTGTACGGTTATTCTTGTAAGGATATCGCAAATTCTCTGACCGAACTCGGAAGGCAGACAAAGAAAGGCAACACAACGTGGAACGCAGGAAGTGTACTGGAGATATTGAGGAATGAACGTCATTGCGGTGAAATTCTCACCAGGAAAACTTATACGCCAAGCTACTTAGACCATAAATCAAAGAAAAACCGTGGAGAACGTGCACAGCATCGTTGGAAAGGCGACCACGAGCCAATTATTTCCAAAGACGATTTTATCGCCGTTCAGCACCTTATAAACAATGCAAAATACGGAAACAAGGGTATTCTTCCCGAATTGAAAGTAATACCCGAAGGCGCATTGAAAGGATTTATTTCTATAAATCCCCGTTGGGCTGGCTTTAAAGTTGATGATTACCTTTATATAGCTAAAACCGTATGTGATAATGATGAACAAAACGAAGATGAAACAATACAGATAGAAGCACAAGGCGGAGACTTTGATTACAGAGGATTTGAAATAGCAAGAGAGCAGTTTTTCAACAACTCCGATAAACTATCTGTTACATTTTCTTTAAAATCAATGAAATTCAGCTATAACTGTGTGAAGAAACTTGCAGACACTCAATTTATAGAACTACTCATTCATCCATTAAAAAAACTGTTGATAGTTCGGGCAACTGACAGTAAAAACAAAAATGCTATGAAATGGCTGTTTCTGAACGGAAAAGGCGATTACATTTCACGTCCTGTAAGCGGAACAGCATTTTTGAAGAACATATATGACCTGCTCGGTTGGAATGGAAACTGTAAATATCGCGTTCGTGGCATACGAAAACAGAACGGTGATGAAAGTTTACTTATTTTCAGTTTGGAAGAAACCGAATTGTATTTGCCGAAAGATACGGAAATGTGCGATGTTAAATCTGATACCGAAATAACATCTCTTGCAGAAACAGGTAAATCGGTAATCGCATATCCCTCCGCTTGGGGAAACAATTTCGGCAGTAATTATTATCATCATTCTCAGGCAGAGGAATTACAGCGAATGAAAAAGGAAAAGGATTGGAATATGCAGCAGGAAATAACATCATTTTCCGATTATCTTGACCTCAATGTAACAAGCCGAGAAGAAGCGGGAGATAATATACAAACACTTATCAATGATATGAAGATGGAGGAAACCAACGATGGATAATATACAGCTTGCTACGATGTCGGCTATTCCACAGCTTCCGTGTTATGACCTGAATAACAATGAAACAGATGTAGTCGAGGACGACTCGTTCAGCTATGACGGTTATCAGGTTGTACGAAGTGAATTTTTTGCACATATTTCAGAGCCGTCCATTAGCTTCAATAATTGCAAAGTTACGCTGAATACTGCTTGTATGAAGAAATTGCCCAATGTGAGCTATATTCAATTCCTTGTAAATGCCGAACAAAAGAAATTAGCAGTAAAAGCCTGTACGGAAGATGAGAAAGACTCTTTCTTATGGTGCAATTCCAAACGCAAACCACGTCCTATTACTTGCAGGATTTTCTTTGCAAAGATAGTCAGTCTGATGGAGTGGAACCCACAGCATCGATATAAACTTCTCGGAAAGATAATAAAAACAGGAGATGACTTTCTGATATTATTTGACCTTAATGCAACTGAGGTTTATCAGCGCATTACCAAAGAGGGAGAAAAGCCTAAAACCTCACGTTCTCCCGTGTTCCCAAAAGACTGGCAGAACCAATTCGGCTTGCCTGTTGAAGAACACCGAAAGCTGCTTCAAATCAATGTTTTTGAAGGATATACTATGTTTGGTATAGAAAACGAGAAAAATAATAAAGAACAGATGAGAACACCTGAAACAGATATGACACAGGAGGTAATCTAATATGCAGGACAAGCCTGTCGTTGTAATAGATTTTGCCAACAACCTGATACGGATACATAAAAAGACAATAACTTCACTTAATTCTCCTGAAAGCATATTACTTATAATAAATCCCGAAAAGCTAACTCTTGGAATTGTTGGCTGTACAAAAGATGTACAAGGCTCACATAGAATTCGCTTTCCGAAAAGACATTGCTATGAGCTTTACAGCAAATCGCTTGTTATGGCGATGAAAAAGACATTTCCTTATTGGGACAGAGAAAAGAGCTATCGTCTGACAGGCGATTATATTCATCAAAAAGGGATTGCACGTTTTTATTTGTCAGAGTCCGTCCCGCTTAAACCAGATGAGGTGACTATTTGATTATGGAACAGAAAAAACCTAACTTACGCTGTAATTCCGAATATAAGCGATTATATCAGCCCATAACGGAGCAAGCATATTTACAACTTGAAGCAGAACTTAAAGATTTTACAGATATCGTTGACATCAAAACGTGGGTAAGTATCGTTTTGTGTGATTATGAAAAGCTTGAAATCTGTAAAAAATATAATATTGCTTATCGTGCTTCACGTCTTTATGTTCGTAACAGTGAAGAAGCGTTATTATGGCTATGTAAAAATCAACTGGAGCGTACCGATTTGACATTGGAAATGCGTCGGTATTTAATCGGCAAACGCTATTCTTACGAAAGAATACTTGGTGCGCACGATGTAGCTTCCCGTCGTGCATCAAGCAGTGTCAGAGGCAGACCGAAGAAAACAGAAGCTCGATATGATGATTGCGCAATAAAAACGCAAGACCGCTTAGCAAGAGAATACAATGTATCAATATCAACAATATGGAAATATTACATTTTCGCAGAAGCATTGGATACTATTTATGATATTGATGAAGATTTTGCTTCTGCTATTATGCGTGGCAACGTAAAAATCTCACAGGAAAATGTAGTTTCCATCTCGAAATTGTCTGAAAAGGAAATAAGAAATATGGCTGAGTATCTTTTGCAGGAACAACCTGATTTCAAGAGCTTTTCGGGTTCACGAAAAATTTTATCGAAAGCTAATAATGAAAAAAATGATGATGCTGTGCCAGCTAAAGCTCCTTCTATAAAGGATATGCCACAATACGACCCCGACTCGGAAGTGGCAAGTCTTGCACTTACCATTCCATCGTGGATAAGTTCAATGAAGCGTGTCAGCAATGCCAGCGATATGAGTAAAGTCAGCGATAATGCAAAGGCAAGGCTGAGAAATGAACTTGATAGACTCGGTAATGCCATATTTGATATGTTCGATGTGTTGAAGGAGGAAAAATAATGGAAGAAGTAGATTACAGTCAGTTTGTGCCTAATGTGCATTTTGAGCAGATACCGATAAAAAACCTTGTTTCCAATCAGGAATATCAGCGTAACTTATCTCAAATTCACATTGAACGTGCCGCAAAGAATTTTGACCTTTATCAGATAAATCCTGTAAAAGTCAGCAGGAGAAACGGCATAAACTATGTGTTTAACGGACAGCATACGATTGAAATTGTAGCAATGGTGTCAGAGTCAAGAGATACGCCCGTGTGGTGTATGGTTTATGACGATATGGATTACAATATTGAAGCTGATGTTTTTGCTAATCAGCAAAAATATGTAAAAGCACTTGTGCCATACGAAATTTATAAAGCCAATCTTGAAGCGGGCAACGATAAGCAGCTTATGATTAAGTCATTGGTCGAGTCTTATGGCTTAACTATCGGACCTGCAAAATCTCAGGGTGTTATCTGTGCTGTATCATCGTTGGAATACATACTGGACACTTGGGGATTCCACGTTCTTGACAGGTCTTTACGGTTATGTATAGGAACGTGGGAAGGTGAAGCGAATTCGCTCACAGCAAATATGCTCAAAGGAATAGCAAGACTTATTATTGCCTTTGATGAAAAAATGCGTGATGATATATTTAAAGAAAAAGTTGGTGCATATTCCGCAAAAGAAATTATTCGCACAGCAAAAGAACGCCGTGCCGGTGCAATCGGTTATGCTGAAGCAATGCTTCTTGCGTACAATAAAAAGCTGAAATATCCACTCAGATGGAGCAATCTATATAGCAATCCTAAAGTAAAAAAAGCCGTAGCTGCTATTGAAATGGACGTTATGGGAGCAGAGGAGGAAGAAAACGATACGCCATCGTTCTTTGATGATGAAACAGAATAAGTAAAAACACGATAGCCATATTAAATTATTATTCTCTTTACTATATCGCTAATACACATAAACTGGATTAGCGTTTCTGTATTATTACCGTTTAAAGATTTATACTATGTATAAGCGATTTAGCTATTGCATAGTTGAGGTGAACGGTATGATAGACAAACGGATAGGCAAGAGAATTAAAGAACAGCGTGAAGCTTTAGGCTTGACGCAGGAACAGTTTGCTGAAAAAATTGGCGTTACAACAAATTATATTTCCACGGTTGAACGAGGTGCTTCATTTCCAAGATGTGAAAAGCTTATTTTGCTTTTAAACGGACTTGAAACTTCTGCTGACGCTATTTTCTGTGATGTTCTTGACCACAGTTCGGAATACCGTGCTTCATATCTTTCGGCACAGCTTGAAAAGCTGGCTGATGACGATAAAAAGCGTATTCTTGAAATGGTTGAGCTTATGGTAAAACAGGCGAACGAAAATAAATGATTTTTGACTGCGTACTTACTCTGTACGCAGTTTTATTTTTATAGGGGTGGAAATTTAAGCAGCGTTGTGATATACTGTGTATAAACGATATAGTATATATCGCTAATACATAGAAAGCGAGAAACAAAATGACGAAAAAACAAAGCTGCTGTTTTACGGGGCACCGCCCTCAGAGCCTGCCTTTCCGTTTCAATGAGAACGACGAACGCTGTATTGATTTGAAGCGTAGGCTGAAAGATACCATAATTGAAATGATAACTCAAAATGGAGTTACACATTTTATAAGTGGAATGGCTATTGGCGTTGATATGTACGCCGCTGAAATTGTGCTTGAATTAAAAGAAACATATCCGAATATATCGTTGGAAGCCGCTATCCCCTGCGAAAATCAATCCGCAAAATGGGCTGAGCAGCTTCGCAACCGATATAACGATATTTTAGAAAAATGTGATATCCGCACTGTTCTTCAGCATAGCTACACCGCCGATTGTATGCACAAGCGCAACAAATATATGGTTGATAATTCCGACTGGGTTATTGCTGTATGGAACGGTAAACCCAGCGGAACAGGGAAGACGGTTAAGTATGCGGAAGAATGTAGGTGTAATATTATTGTTATTTTACCTTATAGCAAAGGTGCTTAAATATAAATACATAATCAAATTTTTGTTGCTAACTCTAACAAAGCCAGAGCGTGCAGCTAACTTCGCTATTTACATTAAAGTATAATGTTTGATTGATAAGATTATGTTATTTAGAATACATTTGAATAGCGACATTGAATGCTTCAAGAAATTCCTCTCTCGATGTAGGCTTGTCCAAAAGTGGATAATCGTGAATGAGATTATATCCTTTTAAAGCATAGGCATTGAGCTTTTTTATACCTTCTTCAGATAAAAGAGTTTCATCATCACTGAGATATTCAAGCATCAAATCCTCAAGCTTTGGACTATGAACATCCAAACCAAGTCGTTTAGCTTCTGTTGCTACTAATAGTCCTGCTATCTGTGCTTTATTATCTTCATATTTTTTAGGGTATCCTTCAACTAAATCGTTCAAATCAGATGTGTCTTCATCAAGTTGAACTGCCGCTAAACCAATCAAAGCGCAGCAATAATATACATCAAACTGATACTCAAACTTGTTTTGGTTGGATGCACCATGTGAACCAGAAGGCGATATTATGTAGCTAAAGAAGCTTTGTGCGTTTTTTGAAAATTTAAAATGCATTATTCTTCATCTCCTTTATGCTCACGCTGATAAGAGTCAAAATAATCTTTGCCATACTTAACTTCAACATTTTCATCATCTGGTGAAGCTATAATTGTAATATATTGAGAGTCAGGATTGTTGTAAAATCTATCTGCAAAACGCTCAACTTCGGCTGACTGTACAAACGCAATCATCTGGTTAAAAACATTAGGGATAATATCAGCAACTGCCTGACGTTTAGCAAAGTCCATTTTTCCTGTAGGAGAGTCAATGATGAACGGGAATTGTAGTTCTGCATCCTCAAAAAGTGTTCCAAGGAAACAATATGCAATCCCTAAAGTCTGACCTTCACTTGCGCCGGCACGGTCTTTAAGTTTGATATATTTATCAATGCTTTCGATTTCAATTTTATCGTCGGTGATTACAGACTTTAATTTTTCATTGGTTTTTCGGACAATCTCAGCCTTTAACGATTTTGTAGTTTCTTGCTTTATTCGGTTGAGAAGTTCTTCTACTATTTCCTTACGTCGCAAAGCTCTGTTAGTATTGGTTGCAGCTGCGATTTTCTTTTCCAATTCATCCAAAGCTTCATTAGCCAAGCACAGGTTATTATCCTTTGTTAAAGTTTCGTAAGGGTCACTTTTGGCTTCTATAACATTAAGTGATTTTTTACAGGCGCCGATATTTTCCGTTAATTCTTCTATTCTGGATTGGAGTTCAGCCGCTTTATCACCACCTGCTTTAATGAGCTTTTCCTCATTATCGTTAAAGCGATTATTTAAAATAGTAGCCTGTTCTTGAAGCTCGCTTAATTGTTCAAAAGCATCATTCAGACTGCTATCATATTCGCAACCAGATATACTACTTTTTATAGTATTAAGAACCGATTGTTGATTACTTCCAAGATAACGTTCTGCGTTGCGTAAAATCGCCTCTCTTTCAGTTTCACCGATACATCTGTCGCAAACGCATTTTTCTGAATGTGCCAATTCAGTGAAAAAGTCCTTTGAAGTGTTTTTAGGGAGCTTCAATTTTGTCATACTCGCTCCTAATTCATGCATTCTATCACACAAGGACTGACTTATAAGATACGGTGATTTGGTCAAACGCATAATTTCTGCTATTTTTGCAGAGATATCTTTTTTATTTTTCTCAATCTCTTTAATTATGTTATTTTTCTCTTGGTTTAAATCCTTATATTTTTTATCAATTTCATTCCTTTGAGCGATTTTTTCAGCTTTTTCAACTTCATATTCTTCAATTCCCTTTTTATAGTTATCTGCCTTGAATTTAAGGGTTCTAATGGTGTGTTCGACTTCGTCACGTCTGGTACGAAGATTGCTTAAAGCGCTATCACTATCGCTAAATCTCTCACGCATCTGCTTTGTCCATTGGTCAAGAAGGTCATTTCCATACATAGTAATAACAACTCTTTTGATACGACTTTCTTCAAAGAGCTTTGTCATTATTTTTATTGCTGTAATAGTTTTGCCAGTTCCTGTTGCCATAGCGAGAATACCATGTTCTTTTTCTAAGAAACATTCTACAGCTTTATCTTGATGTTCCCATTTGTTTGATGGAGCTGATTTGTGCGCATATGGTCTATCAGAGTTTCTCAGAGTGAAAATGCGGTCTTTTATCGCAGTTGGAATATTATAAATCTTCAAATTTTTATCTTGACCGTGCCAAAGACGTTCAAAGCGCATTATATCTGACTCGACATATTCTCCTGTGCCAGCCCAAGTTTTGAAAACTTTAAGGCTTTCATAATTAGCAAAGCCGTGTTTGCTGTCATTTATCGAGCCTGAAAAAGATATTGCTTCGTGTCCTTTGTAAAAAATACCAAATTTGTCGTGAAAATTACCATCTGAAAGTTTTTCACAAGGCACAGCGAATTTGAGTTCAATTATTCCATCGTACAACATCCAAGAAAAAGCATTAAGAATATCCGCTTTCATTTCCTTTTCAAGTGCTGTAACACTGTTATTGAGTGCATTTTCGAACTTTTCAAAATCCTCTGACGGATTTTCACTTGCAATAATAGCATCAGAGTCAATATTTGATAGAATGGGGCTTGTGATAAGGCGTATCTTGCCACCTCGTGATGCAAAATCACTGAGTCCTGAAATGTTATATTCCAACCAACCTGATGTAAAATAACCTACACCACGGTCTAATCTTTCAGCCCATTTAAAACAAGGAGTATATAACTCGCTGATAAAATCATCTACCGAAGTATCAATGCAGGTTTTGATTCTTGGGTATTCCATAAGTTGCCTCCGTTATAGTGTACTGTCAAGACGACATAAATGATTATAAAAATCTCTGCTATATTTCTTTTCGTTTTCAAGTAATACAGCACCTCTGTCAAGGTGTGCTTTTACCATTGAAGAAAAATATTCTTCTTCGGTTAATGATTTGCCTTCGGTATTTGTTATCAACGCTTTGAATATTAAATCGTGGTCGCCGAAGATTGTCTGACGATTTAATTCCAAACCGTCATTATCTGTTTGGAAATCCTTATCCGAAAGAAGTCCTTTTTTTATTGAAAGTGCAATAGCTAATTTTGATAATATATAAGGTTGCAGACCCAACGACTGAGATAAAGAGGTAAATATCGCTTGGGTTTGCGATGAAGTATGCAGTTTATTAGTCATTATTAACCTCCAAAATACAAGTCGCTGATAATTTCTGTATTGCCTTGCGCTGTATGATTGAGCATAAATGTGTTTGAAATCACATCTGAAACAGTTTCTTTATATTCGCCGACAATTTCTTCGTCAGTAGAAAGAATAATTATCTGCCCGTTAAGTTTTTTGAAGAATTGCTCCAGTATTTTAGTGCGGTGTTCCTTATCAATTCTTGCAAAAGGCGTATCTATGATATACGGAACGTTGATTTTGTTAAGCTGTGATAAAGACTGGTATAACGCCATAATAAATATCTGCTTTTCTCCAGCTGATAATTGTTGCTTAACTTCTACGGGGAGTTCAAAAGCTTCTTCGTCTGTATCAAGCTTTTCCTGCAAAATTTCATAAGCGTGCAAGCCAATCTGCGCTATTAGATATTCGGGACCATTTTTGTCAAGAATTGATTTAATTTTT
>JAGAJY010000114.1 GCA_017848125.1 Oscillospiraceae bacterium | reverse complement strand
GGAATTGCCATTATTTTAAGCTGGTTTTTCCTGACGGTCATTGAGGGGAATAAGCGTTCCTTTTTTGCAAAGGGATATGTGGTTGAAAATGTTGTTCCCGGTGGAGTATGGGGCTTCGGAGCGGCAATTGCGGGGCCTTTTATTGCAATAATCCTGAAGCACCGCTATTTTAACTGGGACGCTGTAACGGACGTGACAGGCAATTTCTTTGACGCAATAGCTTCGGGGCTTTTTCTTGCAATAGTGGTTTATGGTTATATATTCCACATAATCTGCTCTGACTTCGGTTACATACCTGCGGTAATTGTTTCCTCCGTGATATTCGGCGTGTTTGCTTCCGCTTCGGTGTCCTCGGGGATAATGCCCTTTGACGCTGTTCTTATTCCTGCGGCGGTTTACTACGGTATAATCGGGGCAGGTGCGGGTATGCTTATCGTGGGGCTTGGCGATATGCGCTCTGCGGCGGCGTATCTGTTCATCTTCTGCATTACAAAAAGCTTTGCGGACGATTTTATCGTGGGCGGAAATGATTTCTTTACAGACCTTGCCGCTCCTGTAATGTCGGTGCTCTGCGGGATTTCTATGTACAACGAGCTTCGCCGTGACAGGGAACAGAAAAAGAAAAGCTACAACTACAAATAAAAAAGGATTGATTTGATAAATGGCACTTTCCGTCATTTGCATAAAGCAGATAGCTGTGATGTTTATTCTGGTTTTTCTGGGAATACTCTGCGGAAAAATCGGACTTATCGACAAGGAGACAAATTCAAAGCTTTCACGGTTCGTTCTGGAGGTAGTGAATCCTGTGCTGATATTTATGTCGTATCAGCAGGAGTTTGAGGCAAGACTGCTTTCGGGGCTGGGAATCGCTGTACTGCTTGCATTTGCGGCTCATGGAATAATGATTTTTCTGCTGAAGCTTCTTTATCGTGGCAAGGACAGCGATGACGCAGATGTGGAAAAATTTGCGGCAGTCTATTCAAACTGCGCATTTATGGGTATTCCTCTTATCAACGGGCTTTTCGGGGCTGAGGGAGTTTTCTACCTTACGGGCTATGTGACTGTGTTCAATATTCTTGTGTGGACTCACGGTGTTATCTCATTCGGCGGCAAGGAGCAGAAAACCTCATTGAAAAAGGTCATTTCCTCTCCTGCTATAATCGGCACGGTGCTTGGTCTTGTGACCTTCCTTATCAGACCGCTTATATCGGAAATCAGCTTTCCTGCGGCGGTTACGGAAACGGTCATGGCATTTATGTCGGCGGCTGACTATGTGGGAGGTATGAACACACCTCTTGCAATGCTGTGCGCAGGCGTTACTGTCAGCACTACGGCGCTTGGCGAGCATATCCGTGACAGAGGCGTTTACCGTGCGGCGGCGCTGAGGCTTATAGTATGCCCTGTGGTGTTCTGGGCTGTGTTCAGGTGGTTTCCTGTGCCTGAAACGGTGTTTATGGTGGTTATGGCGGCGGCTGGCTGTCCTGCGGCGGCAACGGGGACAATGTTTGCCATAAGATACAAAAAGCGCCCCGAAAAGGCGGCGGTCATATTTGCGGTGACAACTCTGCTTTCTGCGGTAACACTTCCGCTTACAGTTATGCTTGGCTCTGTGTGATAAAAGAGGTCTGATATAATAATTTGCAAAAGGATTTGAAATGATGGAGGAAATGAGAAATCCTTCCCTTAAGCACAGCGGTGCTGAGGGGAAGAAAAAACGGCTGAAATGGGACCCGAGAAATATTATCATTCTTGTGATGTGCGTTGCTTCGGTGGGTCTCGGAATAAGCAATGCAAGGCTTGAAAAGGCGCTTGCGGAGGACGAGGAATACATTCGGGCACAGTCGTCAAGGGTGTTTGAATATTACGGCGAGAGGGACGTTATAAATCTTGACGACCCCACATACGGGGACACATGGCTTGCGGCTCTGGCAGACGTTCCACGCAACGAGGTGGACTATGACAATGTGAAATGGGAGCAGGGCTTCAAGAATTATTACATAGACGGATTAAAGGCAAACAAGACAGGTATTGACGTTTCCTATCATCAGGGGAACATTGACTGGGAGGCTGTCAAGGCTGACGGTGTTGACTTTGCAATGCTTCGTGTGGGCTACAGAGGCTATGAAACAGGAAATATCAATGTTGACGAGCGTTTTCACGAGTATGCCGAGGGTGCGCTGGCGGCGGATATTGACATAGGCGTTTACTTCTATTCTCAGGCAACAACGCCCTTTGAAGCGTCTCAGGAGGCTGAGGCGGTCTTAAAGGAGATACAGGGCTACGATATTGCTTATCCTGTGGTATTCGACTGGGAGATAGTGGGGGAGGAAAGCGCACGGACAAATGATGTGTCAGCCGATATGCTCAATGAATGTGCGGCGACATTCTGCAACCGCATTGCCCGTGAGGGATATATTCCCATGATATACAGCGTTAAGCGGATGGCTCTCACAAAGCTTGATATGAGCAGGCTTTCGGGCTTTGATTTCTGGCTTGCGGAATACCGTGAGATACCCGAATATCCCTATCGTTTCACAATGTGGCAGTATGCTTCCGACGGCCGTGTTGACGGTATTGAGGGCGATGTTGACCTGAATATGAGTTTGATAGATTATTCGCTTATTAGACGGTTTGCGGAGGAGTAATAACTTGACTCGTTCATGGTAATTATTACAAAACAGTTTCTTTTGAAACCTTTGGGCAGAAGCTTGTAACCGAATTGATAACGTAATGTAAGCGGATTGATTTCGTATTGTAACTTGAAAATCGAATAGCTGTATGATATAATTTTATCAGAAAAGGCAACAGAAATTTAACAGGTCGGACGGATTTGTTAACATACGGGGAGTTCCCCGAAAATTTCTGCTGCCTTATTTTTTTTGAAAGGGAGACATTTTTTATGAACAGAATGAAAAAGAGTGCTGTAATTATTCTTGCGGCGGTGTGTGCTGTGGCTTCGGGGTGCGGTGAGGTAAAGACGGGAGACGGTTCTGCCGATATGCCTGCTGACGAGAGTATGAGTGCCGCAGAGGAGACAACAGCAGATTCGGTTATCTCTGAAAATGAAATCGTGACGGAAGAAGCGGTCAAGGAAAATGTCAGCAGTTCGGAACAGAATAACGCAATGTATGACTTTTATCTGAGCTGTGAAAGCCCCGATGAATCGAGGGGTATTACGGTTAATGAGTATTCCGCCGATACCGTATGCGGAGAGCTGACAATTGACAGCGGCAGGGTCGATATGACAGCTCTGCCTGTGAATGAAAACATAACTAAAATTCGTATAGACGGCTTAAAGGGTGACACCCTTGCAGGCATAGAGAATTTTCCAAGGCTTGAAGAGCTTGTTGTAAGCCATATGTCGTTAAAGGATATTTCGGATTTGGCAAAATGTCCGAAAATTAAAAGCCTGACTTTCAGATTTGTCAATACGGTTGAGGATTACAGCGTGCTGGGACAGCTCAGCGAGCTGGAGAGCTTTACGGCATTTCCCGATGACGGCGAAGCTGTTCTCACGAATATTGAGTCGTTAGCCGACTGCAAAAAACTGAAAAAGCTGTATTTGCAGAATTACGACATCGGGAGCATTGAATTTATAAGCGGTATGAGCGAACTGAAAGAACTCAGACTGTGGTCGTCTGACCATACGATCGACGATATTTCGCCGCTGGCTACACTGGAAAATCTTGAAAGGCTTGAAATTGAGCAGTATTATTCAGATGATGTTGAGCCGTATCTCGCTCTTAAAAATCTGAAATCCCTTGAAATTGAACAGACTGATTTTAGTGAAGAGTCTGCCGACAGATTGAAGAGGGCTTTTCCCGATGGCGTTGTACAGATTCACAGCAACATTGCCATTGATAACAATGGTGTGCAGGCTGAATCATCTGACGAAACGGTTGTCATTGCAGGAAAAAGCTACAGTAAAAGCGAAGAAGAATTGTTTTTATGGGGAGTGCCTTTGACTGACAGCGATATAAATAAATTATCCGAATTTGATAATCTGAGAAATTTATCTGTTGACCTGATTGCAGAGGGCTGTGAGATAACGAATTTAAATGCTTTATCACAGCTGGACAGCTTGGAGGTGCTGGCAATAGGCGGAACATATTCCGATTTGTCTTTTCTGGGTGATATGAAAAATCTGAAAGAACTAAGCTTTCGCCATTGCTGCTGTGATACGTTTGAAAATGTTCCGAGTAATACCAATATATCTGTTTTAAGGTTAGACGAATGTGATATAGCGGATACAAGCTCACTTTCCAATTTCGGTAATCTGACCGAATTAGAGCTTAATCATTTTGAGAGTGATAATATGAGCGGTATCGGGGAGCTTGATAGGCTTGAAAGGCTGTCGTGGACTTTTTCCGATGCAGATATTACGGATTTTGGATTTTTGGGAAATATCAGTACGTTAAAAAAATTGGTGTTCATCCCAATGCCCTATGATGACAATGTTTATGATTTCAGCGGTGTATCAAAGTGTTCATTGCTGGAAGAAGTGGAAATCGGAGGAACATACGAAAGCCTTGACTTCTGCAGTGCTCTGACCGATATGAAAAAATTCAGGTATATTGCAGCTGACGACAAGGCTTATGATTTATCGCCGCTTATGAATTGCAGTAAACTTGAAAGGCTTGAACTGAACTGCGGTTTTGATGAGGTGCAGCTGAATGAGCTGAAAAACAGGCTGGCAGATTGTGAAATAATAACATAAGATGTTCGGGGCTTAGCTTGACTGCTGAAAGCTCAGAATACAGCAGAAGATGAAAAAATTCGCACGATTTTTATGTTTTGGGACAAATAAATACAGGAAAAGTCCTTGCAAAATATTTGCAGGCGTATTATAATTATTTCAAGGGAACTTTTTCTCCCGAAAATCATTACGGTACGCAAGGAGTTGGAGGATTTGAAAAGGGTTTGCGGTGCGGTGCTGACGGCACTTATGCTTTCTGCCTGTTCAAAGGGGGCGGGTGAGCCTGTGACCTCGTATTATCAGTCGTCAGGGGCTGAGGAAACGGGTGCGGTCACTGTTTCGGAAACGGAAGTCTCCGTTCAGGAGGCTGTTCACGATATTGACCCCGAGGCAGAGGAAAGAGGGCTTGACGGCGTTCCCTACTTCTTTTCCGCAAATCCTGAGGAAGTGGAGTTCGTGCCTTCATCTGAGAACGTGAAGTTTTCGGGAAGGAGTATTGTGCATAATGATGTGTGCTATCTGTCCTACACATGTTCGGGTATTCGCTTTGTTATGAGCGGCGACAGGATCGAGGCGGTGCTTGTTTCAAACGGCGGAGCGTATTCGGACAGGCAGCAGGGCTGGATAGGTGTTGAGATAAACGGCGAGCTTGTCAATCGGATAAGGCTGGAGGACGGCGAGCAGAGCTATACTCTTTACGAGGGCGAGATGCTCGAAAATGTGGAGATAGGCATTATCAAGCTCACCGAAAATCAGATGACGAATACAGGGATAAAGTCTGTTAAATGCAATGCTACAAGGCTTGCACCTGCCGAAGAAAAGTCGCTTAGCATTGAATTTATCGGGGATTCAATTACCTGCGGCTATTCCAATGAGGCTGACGGTCCCGAGTACGGCTTTGACTGCGATTATGAAAACGGTGCGGCGACTTACGGCTATTACACGGCTCAGAATCTTGATGCAGATTACAGTCTGGTATGTATAAGCGGTCTGGGGCTTATTTCGGATTACACCGATGAGACGGGTGTCAAGGAGGATTATCTGCTTCTTGATGATGTTTACAGCTATGCCGATACGAATTTTCAGCAGAGGAGGGGCATCGAGCCGCTCAGTGAATGGGATTTCGGCGGGGGAAGCGATATTGTTGTAATAAATATCGGTACGAATGATTTCAGTTACACGGGCAGAGACGAGGATCTGCAATATGAATTTTATGAGGCGTATTATGATTTTATCGGTGATGTCCGTGAAAAGAATCCTGAGGCTGAGATCGTCTGTACGCTGGGGATAATGGGTGCGGAGCTGTTCGGGCAGATAGAACAGGCGGCGGCGGATTATTCTGCGGATAACTCGGATGATAAGATACACACATTTAAATTTGACTATCAGAGTGAGGACGACGGCTATGGTGGGGATTATCACCCGTCGGTGGCTACTCACAGAAAGGCTGCTGACAAGCTGACTGAGTTTCTGGAGACTATAATCTGATGTACCAACTGCACATCAAAACGACAAAAAAGAACAGGCAGCTTGGTAATAAGTGCCAAATCGGAATTTTTTGCAAAAAACCGCTTGACAAAAGGGAAAAGATATGTTAATATAATAAAGCTGTCGGTGATACCGAGGCTTGAGAGGGCTGAGGAAAAGAGCTGACAGGGAGTG
>JAGAJY010000113.1 GCA_017848125.1 Oscillospiraceae bacterium | reverse complement strand
TAGCTGCATTTGGCTTTATGCTATGACTTGGTTTCCGCAAGCCTATGAGTTTCCTTTTCAATAATCACAATACAGCATACCGCATATTCTTCGCCGCTTTCATTGTTCCAGTAAGCAAGGTCAACGCCTGCTATAAACTTTATATCCCTGATGTCAAAGCTATCCTTACACGAAATCCTTGCCTTCAGTTCATTTTGAATCTGAATAAAATCATTTTCATTGTACTGCATAACCACATTATCCTTTCGCTTAAACTCCGCCTTGTGCAGTTATATTTCCCCTTTCATACGCATTAAACACAAACGTCGCTCAGCAGCCTGTTCTTTTTCTCCCAAAGCTTTTCCGACAGGTCAACGTAGTATTCGTGAGGATTCTCAAAGCGCTTTACCTCGTCCCAGAGGGTGTCCAGCTGAGCGGCGCAGAATGTGCGTATCTCTGTTGCTGAGGGTGAGGTGTAAACACATTCGCCCTTGCGGAAAATTTCCACCTGTAGCTTCTTTGCGGTAAAATCAGTCAGGGTCTTTTTCTTGTAGGGGTGCTCGGGGTCAAAAATGGTGTAGGGAGCATTAGGGTCAATTTCCTCACCGAAGCAGGTCAGAAGGTCGGCAATAGCCTTGCCTGTGGAGTTATCGTAAAATCTCCAAAGCTCCTTGAAATCGGGTGTTGTAATTTTGGTAACATTCTCCGAAAGCTTGATCTTCGGAATAAGAACGCCGTCCTTCTCTGCCGCCACAAGCTTGTAAACACCGCCGAAAACAGGCTCGCTCCGTGATGTGATAAGCCTTTCGCCTACGCCGAAGGTATCCACCCTTGCCCCCTGACGGAGAATATCCTGAATAATGTATTCGTCAAGAGAGTTGGAAATGCATATCTTAGCGTCGGGGAAGCCTGCCTCGTCCAGCATTTTTCTTGCCTTTTTCGTAAGGTAGGTAATATCACCGCTGTCAATGCGTATTCCCGCAGGCTTGTGACCCTTTTCCACCAGCTCCTTAAACACGGTTATGGCATTGGGAACACCCGATTTAAGCACATTGTAGGTATCCACCAGCAGCGTGCAGGAATCGGGATAGCAGCTTGCATAAGCTCTGAAAGCGTCCAACTCGGTGTCAAACATCTGAATCCAGCTGTGCGCCATTGTTCCCAGAGCAGGAATGCCCATATCCCTGTCGGAAATAGCACAGGCAGTTCCGCAGCAGCCGCCGATATAAGCCGCCCTTGCTCCGTAAACCGCACCGTCAAAGCCCTGAGCACGTCTTGAGCCGAACTCCATAACAGGTCTGCCCTCTGCCGCCTTGACTATCCTCGCCGCCTTTGTAGCAATAAGGCTCTGATGGTTTATGCAAAGAAGAAGCATAGTTTCCACAAACTGAGCCTGTATCGCAGGTCCTCTCACCGTAACAAGCGGCTCATTGGGAAATACGGGCGTACCCTCGGGAACAGCCCACACATCGCAGGAAAAGCGGAAATCTCTCAGATAGGAAAGAAAGCCTTCGGAAAATATCTTCTTTCCTCTGAGAAACTCAATATCCTCGTCGGAGAAACGCAGTCCTCTGATATATTCGATAGCCTGCTCCAGACCGCACATAACCGCAAAACCGCCGTTATCGGGCACTTTTCTGAAATACAGGTCAAAGCAGCAGATATTATCCCCTATCCCGTTTTCGAGATAGCCGTTTCCCATTGTCAGCTCGTAAAAATCAGTCAGCAGAGTCAGATTTCTTTCATTCATCTGTCAAAGCCCCTTTCTATACTATTTGTATATCTAATTATATATATACAATCTGCAATATACTATTTGTATTATTGTTATATTTATTTACATTCAGTAACATTATCAATACTACCTGTATATTTAATAACATCAATACTATTAGTATTATACAGTTTGTATTTTTAATAATATACTATTACTATTAGTATTTTACTATTTGTAATATTATATGTAGATATACATACTGTACTATTATACAGATTGTATTTTATATGATATAATTACATTTAGTATTATACAACAAGTATTGATATATCTATTATTACATATAGTAATATCACATATTTACAAAAACGGAGCGAAGAAATCTCCGCTCCGAAATATGTCATTATTTGCCGCCGAAAAGTCCGCCCAGCACACCCTTGATGCCGTCAACGGAAATCTTTGCCTTAACGCCGTCAATGATGGGGTTTATCACATCATCAGGCAGGTCTGTTCCGAGAATCTTCTCCACAGCCTTGACAGGGTCAGCCTGAAACTCCTTGAGAAAGTCGGGGTCAGCCTGTACCTTTGCGGCGATTTCTTCGATTTTTGCTTTAATATCCATTTATATCAGTCCTTTTCATCAATCGTGAACAGAGTAGTTGGGAGCTTCCTTGGTAATGAAAATATCGTGGGGGTGGGACTCCTTAAGTCCTGCGCCTGTTATTCTCACAAACTTTGCCTTCTCGTGAAGGTCTGAAATAGTGGGACAGCCGCAGTAGCCCATACCCGAACGGATACCGCCCACAAGCTGGAAGATAGTGTCGGAAACCGCACCCTTGTAGGGAACACGTCCCTCAACGCCCTCGGGAACAAGCTTCTTTGCGCCCTCCTGGAAATATCTGTCCTTAGAGCCGCAAGCCATAGCGCCCAGAGAGCCCATACCTCTGTAAACCTTGAAGCTTCTGCCCTGATAGATCTCCATTTCGCCGGGAGCTTCCTCACAGCCTGCAAGGAGAGAGCCGAGCATTACACAGCTTGCGCCTGCTGCAAGAGCCTTAACGATATCGCCCGAATACTTGATTCCTCCGTCAGCGATAACGGGAATGTCATACTTAGCCGCAACGCAGGCAGCGTCATAAACAGCGGTGATCTGAGGAACGCCGATACCTGCAACAACTCTTGTTGTGCATATAGAGCCGGGGCCTATACCAACCTTTACGCAGTCTGCGCCTGCCTTGATAAGATCCTCGCAAGCCTCGGCTGTAGCAACGTTTCCTGCAATGATAACAGCGTTGGGATATGCGGACTTTATCTTGTCAAGACAAGTCATAATGTTCTTGGAATGACCGTGAGCCGAATCAAGAACGAGAACATCCACCTGAGCGTCAAGAAGAGCCTTTACTCTGTCAAGAACGTCGCCTGTGATGCCGATAGCCGCACCGCAGAGAAGTCTGCCGCTCTTGTCTCTTGCGGAATTGGGATACTGAACAGCCTTTTCAATATCCTTGATAGTGATAAGACCCTTTAAAGTTCCCTCGTCGTCAACGATAGGAAGCTTTTCGATCTTGTGATTCATAAGTATATTCTGAGCAGCCTCAAGATCTGTTCCCACAGGAGCGGTGATAAGATTCTCCTTGGTCATTACATCGCCGATGGGAGTATCATAGTCACGGAGGAAACGCAGGTCTCTGTTGGTAAGGATACCCACAAGCTTGCCCTTGCCGTCAACGATAGGCACACCCGAGATCTTGTACTTGCCCATAAGCTTGTCCGCTTCGGAAACAAGCTTGTCCGCAGTAAGAGAGAAGGGGTTCACGATAACGCCGTTCTCGGAACGCTTTACCTTATCAACCTCGTCAGCCTGCTGCTCGATAGACATATTCTTGTGAATGATGCCCATACCGCCCTCTCTTGCAATAGCGATAGCCATTCTCGCCTCAGTTACGGTATCCATAGCGGAGGTGATTATCGGGGTATTGAGATAAATATCCTTTGCAAGCCTTGTTTTGAGATCGATCATATTAGGGGTAACATCTGACTTAGCGGGAATAAGAAGAACATCATCAAAGGTAAGACCCTCTTTTCCGAACTTGCTTGACATTTCAGTATCCAGCATTTTAATCTCCTCCATATCATTAAATTTTCAGTTATATATGTATTTTATATATTTTACTACAAACATTACTCAAATTCAAGTGAAAAAAAATGATTCACATTTAGAATATAACGGAATACGCACAGCCATTTTTGTGCATTTTGACTATCAGGATTTCTGCTCTTTGAGAAGGTCCCTTATCTCAGTCAGCAGAAGCTCCTCGGCAGTAGGCTCAGGCTCTGCGGGAGGCTCGGGCTCAGGCTCGGGATCGGGCTTTCTGCGAAGCTGGTTTATACCCTTGATAAGAGCGAACACGCACATGGAAACGATAAGGAAATTCAGTATCACCTGAATAAGATTTCCGTAACGTACAGCTACCTCTGCCACCTCGGCAATACCGTTTGCCTCGTCTGCGGCAACCGCTGCCTGCAGAACGATCTTCTTGTCGGAAAAATCGATACCGCCTGTTATCATACCAACACAAGGCATAACTATGTCATTTACCAGCGAATTGACGATGGGAGTGAACGCACCGCCCATAATAACGCCGACAGCCATATCCACAACGTTTCCTCTGGCGATAAATTCCTTAAATTCAGCAACTATTCCTTTTTTCTCAGCCATTAAGACCCCTCCGTATAATAATAGTTATAATTATTATACAATATACTTATGTACTTTTGTTGAAATATGTGTAATAAATTGTCGGAAACCTTTGATTAACATAATATACAGCAATAATTGTAAATTATATTTGAACAAGTAGACAATCCCAAACGCTGTATATTAACCAAATTTTTACCATGTTTAAGTACATAAATCCATTTAAGCGAAAAACAGATGCCTGCAAAAAATAATACAGCGCCATATAACGATAATATTGTGTTCACATTTCTCAAAATGCAAGCCAAATCCTTCCGTCTTGCATTTTCAAGAATATAGCCAATTGTCACCCTATTGACAATATATGGGTATTTATGTGCTGTCTCCCCTTCGGCAGTACGCAGATAAAATGTCCGTTTCTTTTCTTTATTCAGTCAATACCATAAAGTCAGCGTAAGGTGTCAACAATATTTCGGATTTGTCGAAAATTGACTAATAAAAAATATTGACAGACGGCGAATCAAATGATATTATATTACAAAAGAAAAACAAAAGGAACAAAAAACAGACAAAGCAAGAAAAAGAACAGCACATCAAAAATCGGAAAAAAAGGAATGGTATTTTATGTCAGCAATTCATTCGGGAGAGCCGGAGATCGGCGCACTGCCCTGGGGCGGTCAGCTCACTCAGAGGTCAACAGGTGTGGAACCTATGGTAACGGAGATAATCCAGCATATAGGCATTCCCGCCAACATCAAGGGCTACCGCTACCTGAGAAACGCAGTTATGCTTGCTATGGAGGATATGACTATCCTTGACAGCATTACAAAGGAGCTTTACCCTGCCGTAGCACGTCACAACAACACCACACCCACCAGAGTTGAACGAGCCATCAGGCACGCAATTTCATCTGCCTGGGACAGAGGGTGCGGAGATTCAGCCTACATCGAACGCCGACTTCACTGCCACATTGATTTTCACGGTGAAAAGCCCACAAATTCCGAGCTTATCGCTCTTATCAGCGATTGTCTGCGCCTGAACGCATGTTCGGACGAGAGCCGATACTGATCCTTTTTCCAAGCCGACTATGAAAAATGATTAACCTGTGAGAAGCCGCAGTAAAAGTACATATCTTTATACTGCGATACTTCTCTGAAATTTAACCGACAATTAGTACAGATACTTTTTAGAACACAGCCAAGCCGAAAGACTGCCGCATTTTGCAGCAGTCCTTTCGGCTTGGTTTGTTATATAAGGTACAGGCATTGTAATATACAAATATTTTTAAAAGGTGTAACCAAACAGCTGTTTGCATTGTCTTATATACAGAAACGTTTCTCGTACCGAATAAAAAGCAAAGCGAATCTATACAAAAATCCTCAGCCAGTCCCTTACAAAAAGAACTGACCGAGGCATAAAATTCTTCGCTCTGCCTTATTATTTCAGCAGGCTGTTATGAACATTGATTCTGTTGAGGGCTCTTTTGAGCTTAAGCTCTGCAAGGTCGATGTCACGGGCGCTTTTCTTCGCTTCAATTCGCTGCTTGGCGTTTTCCTCGGAGCGCTTTGCCCATTCAATGTCGATCTCGTCAGCCCACTCAACAGCGTCGGCAAAAATGCTTACCTTATTGCCGCCCACCTTGATAAGCCCTGCGGATACCGCCGCAAGACGGTATTCGCCGCTTTCCTGCATAACCTTCAGAGGACCTGAGGGCAGGCTCGCCACAAGGCTTGTATGGTTTGCAAGGATACCGATATCGCCCTCTGTGGTGCGGACGATTATCTGAGTGGTTTCCCCGTCAAAGAAGGTCTTTTCGGGGGTTATGACTGTAAGCTGATAGGGAGTAGCCATATTATACGCCCTCCTTTATCAGTTACCCGACTGCTTTGCTTTTTCAACAGCCTCGTCAATAGTTCCCACAAAGAGGAAAGCGGACTCGGGAAGGTCATCGTGGAGACCCTCGATAATTTCCTTGAAGCCTCTGATAGTTTCCTTAATGGGAACATACTTGCCCTTCATACCTGTAAACTGCTCCGCTACGCTGAAAGGCTGGGACAGGAATCTCTGGATCTTTCTCGCTCTGGAAACGGTCAGCTTATCCTCGTCGGAAAGCTCGTCCATACCCATAATTGCGATAATATCCTGAAGCTCTGTGTATCTCTGGAGAATGTTCTGAACCGCTCTTGCAACCTCATAATGCTCGTGACCCACAATGTCGGGAGAAAGGATTCTCGATGTGGAATCCAGAGGGTCAACCGCAGGGTAGATACCCAGAGAGGAAATGGAACGGGAAAGTGTCGTTGTAGCGTCAAGGTGTGCGAATGTGGTTGCAGGAGCAGGGTCTGTCAGGTCGTCCGCAGGCACATAAACTGCCTGAACGGAGGTGATAGAGCCCTTATTTGTCGATGTGATACGCTCCTGAAGAGCGCCCATCTCAGTTGCAAGGGTAGGCTGATAGCCAACCGCAGAGGGCATACGTCCCAGAAGTGCGGAAACCTCCGAGCCTGCCTGTGTGAAACGGAAGATGTTGTCGATGAACAGAAGCACGTCCTGTCCCTCTACATCTCTGAAATACTCCGCCATAGTAAGTCCCGAAAGACCTACTCTCATTCTTGCTCCGGGAGGCTCGTTCATCTGACCGTAAACAAGAACGGTCTTGTCGATAACTCCCGATTCGGTCATTTCGTTGTAAAGGTCGTTGCCCTCACGGGTACGCTCGCCAACGCCTGTGAATACGGAAATACCGTTGTGCTGGTTTGCGATGTTGTTGATAAGCTCCTGAATAAGAACTGTCTTACCAACTCCCGCACCTCCGAAAAGACCGATCTTTCCGCCCTTGAGGTAGGGACAGATAAGGTCGATAACCTTGATACCTGTTTCAAGTATCTCATTGGAAGCGGTCTGCTCCTCGTAGGAGGGGGGCTCTCTGTGGATAGCCCATCTTTCCTCAGCCTCGGGTGCGGGCTTGTTGTCAACAGGGTCTCCGAGAAGATTGAATATTCTGCCCAGAGTCTGCTTTCCTACGGGAACTGTAATGGGTGAGCCTGTGTCAACAGCGTCGGTGTCTCTTACAAGACCGTCTGTAGATGACATTGCGATACATCTTACCACGTCGTCACCGATGTGCTGAGCTACCTCGCACACCAGCTTGCTGCCGTTAAGCTCGATTTCTATTGCATTGAGAAGATTCGGAAGGGATTCCTTTGCAAAGCGGATATCGACAACCGCTCCGATTATCTGAACAACCTTTCCGACATTGTTCTGCGGCATTTAATGTTCACCTCGTTAATCAAATTTATACGAGAAGTATAATTCAACAATCTGTATAATACAAAATGTATAATTATACTAATTGTAAATTGCCGTTATTCTGCGCTGCTTGCGCCGCCGACAATTTCTGTAATTTCCTGAGTAATGGAAGCCTGTCTTGCACGGTTATACATAAGCGAAAGGCTGCTTATCATTTCCGAAGCGTTATCCGAAGCGTTTTCCATAGCGTTTCGTCTTGCCGCCTGCTCAGAGGCAAAGCTGTCAACGCAGGAGCCGAATATCATTCCCGTAATGTATCTGGGAACGATGTGATTGAAAACAGCGCCTGCCGACGGCTCATACACAGGGAGCGCACGGGTCTTTTTCAGCTCCGCTTTAAGCTCCACGGGAAGCAGTCTCCTTGAAACTGCCTGCTGTGTGATGGGCGAAACATATTCGGTATAGAAAAGCTCCACTCTTTCGTAAACGCCCTTTACATAAGGCTCTACAACGGACTGAGCGATCTCCTCCGCCTGATGTATCTTTATGCTCTCGCATATATTCTGATAGCTTGACATCAGACTGTAGCCTCTTTTTTCAAAGAACTCCACAGCCTTCTTGCCGATGGGGAGAATGTCGGTCTTTTCCTTGCCGCCCAGCTCCTCGATCCTTGCCTGAGCCAGCTTGAACACATTATTGTTGAAGCCGCCTGCAAGACCTCTGTCGCCTGCGATAATGATAAGAAGGGATTTTCCGTCGCCTGATCTGCGGGTAAAGGGAGAAAGGAATTTAGGGTTCTCAGCCTGTATTTCGCACATTGTTTCGTAAAGTGCATTGAAATAGGGGCGTGCCCTGTCCGCCTTTTCCTTAGCCTTTCTGAGCTTGGAAGACGCAACCAGCTCCATTGCCTTGGTTATCTGCATAGTGGACTCAACGCTTTTTATACGGCGCTTTATGTCCTTCATATTGCCTGAAGCCAATTCAGTTATCCTCCTTTAGCGAATTTCGGGGATATGATACCTACAAAGCCTTATGGTATCAGAGAGCCGCTGTGAATTTCTTCACAAACTCAGCAAGAGCGTCCTTGAGAGCTGCTTCGTTTTCCTTGGTAAGCTCCTTGGTTTCCTTGATAGAGCTGATTATATCGGGGTGAGCATTGTTTATCTCATCGAAAAGCTCTGCCTCAAAGTCACGGATCTTGTCAACGGGAATATCCTTGAGATAGTTATTTGTAACAGCGTAGATAATGATGACCTGATTTTCAACCGCAATGGGAGAATTTCTGTCCTGCTTCAATACCTCAACAACTCTTTCGCCCAGAGCAAGTCTTTCCTTGGTATCCTTATCAAGGTCGGAACCGAACTGGGAGAAGGACTGAAGCTCTCTGTACTGCGAATAGGTCAGCTTAAGTGAGCCTGAAACCTTCTTCATAGCCTTTATCTGAGCCGCACCGCCTACTCGTGATACGGAGATACCGGGGTTTACGGCAGGTCTTACGCCACTGTTGAAAAGGTCTGTTTCAAGGAATATCTGACCGTCGGTAATGGAAATAACGTTTGTGGGGATATATGCGGAAACGTCGCCTGCCTGTGTTTCGATAATGGGCAGAGCGGTAATAGAGCCTCCGCCGTAATCCTCATTAAGACAGCAGGCTCTCTCCAGCAGACGGGAGTGGAGATAGAATACATCACCGGGGTAAGCCTCACGGCCGGGGGGTCTTTTAAGAAGAAGGGAAAGTGTACGGTAAGCAACAGCGTGCTTTGAAAGGTCGTCATAAACACAGAGAACGTCCTTGCCCTGCTTGAGGAAGTACTCACCCATAGCAACGCCCGTATAGGGAGCGATGTACTGGAGGGGAGCAAGCTCGGAGGCGGTTGCGGAAACTACGATAGTGTAGTCCATAGCGCCGTTCTTTGCAAGAGTTTCAACCACATTTGCAACTGTTGAACGCTTCTGACCAATAGCAACATAGATACAGATAACGTCCTTGCCCTTCTGATTGATGATAGTATCCAGAGCGATAGCAGTTTTTCCCGTCTGTCTGTCGCCGATGATAAGCTCACGCTGACCTCTGCCGATAGGTATCATAGAGTCGATAGCCTTGATACCTGTCTGGAGGGGGCGGCTTACTGATTTTCTTGTAATGATACCGTAAGCAGGCTGCTCGATAGGCATTTTCTCCTTAGCGGTAACAGGTCCTTTTCCGTCGATAGGCTGACCGAGAGCATTAACTACTCTGCCCAGCATTTCCTCGCCGACAGGGACTGATACGACATTGCCCGTTCTCTTAACGGTGTCGCCTTCCTTTATATCAGAATCTGAGCCCAGCATAACTGCGGCAACGAAATCCTGTTCAAGGTTCATCGCCATAGCGTAAATGCCGCCGTCGAATTCCAGAAGCTCGCCCGACATACAGTTGTCAAGTCCGTGGATACGGGCAATACCGTCGCCTACGGTCACGACCGTGCCTGTGTCGGAATGTTCGATCTTTGAACTGAAATTCCTTATCTGATTCTTAATTATTCCGGTAATTTCGTCTGGACGCAAATCCATCTGATTCACCCTTTCGTAAAATGATGAAATGTTCCGTTTTTTATCAAACGGAAATCATATCCTTGATCTGCTTGTGCATATTTTCAAGCCTGGTCTTTACAGAGCCGTCCATCATAGAACCGCCGCAGGTAACGATCATTCCGCCGAGTATGGACGGATCGGTCTTTTCCCTGAGTATAACGGTTTTGCCATACTTCTTTTCAAGCTTTGCAACAAGTCTTTCCCTTGCGTCCTCCTTGATGGGACTTACGGTAGTGACTGTCACCTCGGCTATTCCGGCGGCTTCGTAATATCCGTTTCTGAATTCCTGTGCAATGCCTCTGAGATAGCGGCAGCGGTTCTTCTCTGCAAGAACGCAGAGGAAATTGAATGCTGTTGCCGATACCCTTCCCTCAAACACCGACTTTATCAGAGAAAGCTTCTCTTCATCGGTAACAGTTGGCGCACAGAGAACGTCTGTAAGCTCGGGATTTGCGGAGAATATTTCGCTGAGAGCATTAAGCTCTCTGTCCAGCTCCTTCATAGAGCCGTCCTCAGCGGCGATCTCAAGCAAAGCCCGTGAGTAAACATTTTCAACAGAGCCTGCCATATTGCTTCAACCCTTCCCGATTTATTCTTCGTCAAGGCTGCCGATAAACTCGTCGATAAGGCGATCCTGCTCCTCGTCGGAGGATACATTCTTTCCGATTACCTTGCCTGCGATATTCACAGCAATATCGGAGATCTCGTCCTTGATCTTGTTAACGGCACGCTTGCGCTCTCTTTCAATATCGGCATTAGCCTTGGTAACGATACTCTGAGCCTCTTCCTTTGCCTGAGCGATTATCTCGTCGGAGCGGAGCTGAGCCTTCTTGGAAGCGGACTTCACGATCTCAGCGGATTCCTCCTTTGCGGCGGAGAGCTTCTCGGTGTATTCGGTTTCCATAGCCTTTGCCTTTTCGAGAGCTGCGTCGGCGTCCTCATAGGTCTTTGACACCTGCGCCTTGCGCTCGTCGATGATCTTGTTTACGGGAGCAAAGAGAAAGCGCTTGAACAGCAGAAACAGGATAAATGTATTGAGCAGTACACCCACAATGGTGCTTGGCTCAATGCTGAAAAAATCAAAATAAAATGTCATTTGATCTGACCTCCATCCTGTATCCGTTAATCTTATCAGCCCTCAAGGTGCTTGAGGAAGGGATTAACGAACAGCAGAACGATACCTACGAGAAGTCCGTAAATACCTGTGGACTCGGCTACAGCACAGCCGATGAACATTGTTGTGGTTGCAGAGGACTTTGCCTCGGGCTGTCTGCCGATAGTTTCGATAGCCTTACCTACAGCATATCCTTCACCGATACCGGGGCCGATACCTGCGATAAGAGCAAGACCTGCGCCGATTCCCTGACCCATAAGAACGAGAGCCTTTGCCAGAAGCAATGCCTGAGCGTCTGTCATATTCATAAAATATACCTCCAAAAAATTATTTGCATTGAATAATAATTGCCGTTATGTTATACATTCTGTATAAAACAACCGTAATAAACCTGCGGTAAAATCATTCTTCCTTGCCCGCAGCGTCCGAGACGTAAGCCATAGTCAGCATAATAAATACATAGGACTGGATAACGCTCGAGAAGAAGTCAAAATAGATCGACAGCACAGCAGGGATACCCACCTGGAATACGTGGAAATAGTTGAGTGCGCCGATATTAAGGGACATCGCATTGTAAACCACATTACTCAGCACAGTAAGAACAGCGTAAAGAATCGCACTGATTATCATACCGCTGGAAATGTTTCCGAACATACGAAGCGCCATTGCTACAGGCGTTGCCACTTCACTGAGGATATTGATGGGCGTAATGACAACAACAGGCTCCGCAAAGCTTTTCAGATAGCCGCCGAAGCCGTTGGACTTTATCTTATAGAAGGTTATAAGAATAAAGGTCAGCGCAGCCCACGTTCCCGTACAGTTGATGTCAACCGTCATACTTCGCAGTCCCAGCACGCTTACAAGAGAGCCTGTCAGCGCAAATGTAAATATCGTTGCGATATAGGGTGCAAAATGCATCATCTTTGAGCCCATATTTTCTTTGACAAGGTTATTGAAAAAGGTTACGAACCATTCCGCAAGAACCTGTCTCTTTGAGGTGGGGACGAGCTTCAGGTCGCTTGTGAGCCACTTCATAAGAATAAACAGAAAAAGGATTATGACCCAGCCTGTCACGACAGTTTCGGAAATGGCAAAAACCTCTTCCGTGCCGTTCATTATCGTTATCATTTTCTTAGGTCCAAGAACCTCTACATGAAGCTCGGTGTCGAAAAAGCCTGCCGCAGCAGCCGCTGCCAGAGCGGTTTCCATATTGCTTTAGCCTCCTTTCCTGTTTTTTAGTTCTTCCATCACTCCGCTGCCCGAATAGAAAAGCTTGGGGTAAAGCAGGGGAATAAACACGCACGCCGGTTCAAAGCAGTCGTATCTAAAGCCCAGCACCAGAGCCGCTCCCATTATGGCAAGGCGGATAAGATAAAAGCCGAACATATACCTTTTCGCCGCTTTGACCGACCCTCTTTCAACAGCTCTTTCGGCAGAATAGCCGATGAGAATGAAATTGGTCAGGGAGGCGGCTGTTCCCAGCAGAAGCCCTGCGGGGACGGTTATGCTCAGCCCGTAAAAGGGCAATGCTGCTATAAATATGAGCAAATCCGCCAGAAGGACTTTGGGGAGCAGGAATGCGAGCTGTTCATTTATCATTTTGCTGAATATTCTTATTTTCATAAGATGCTCAAAGCTCCTTTTTCCTTTCAGGCGTATATTTACCGATAATTATGCATATTAGTATTATACCAAATAGAAGAAAAAAATGCAATAAAGCTTAGGCATTTTTGTTGATTCCCACTAAATAATTGGTTTATTTTACAACATTTCCTTGAATTTACAATTGATTAAACGGCAAATATGACGAAAATATTATTTTACCGCATTTTAGCTTGACATCTACTCTCAAATGTGATATTATATATAAAGCTGTTTATCGGGGCGTAACTCAGTTTGGTAGAGTGCTTGCTTTGGGAGCAAGATGCCGCAGGTTCAAGTCCTGTCGCCCCGACCACAGCGAAAAGTTCCGCAAAGCGCTCTCGCTCTGCGGAACTTTTTTATAATTCGTAATTCGTAATGCGTAATGCGTAATTATATTTTGAATTTAATACATTTTGTATTTTTATACACCTACTTTACTTATTGTAAAACTTTAAATTATCAATTCGCAATTTGATCAATTACGAATTATTCACGTTACCGAGCCGATAATTAAGGCGGTTGGGATAACTGACAGAACGGTTGGGTGCAGGCTCAGTCTGCCGGGAGGTTTTTATATGGGCAAATATACAAATCCCGAGGACAGACGGGAGGTCATAAGCCTTGTTGTCAGGACGCTTCTCGGAATCGCCTGCACTATAGGTCTGCTGTGCTGGTATTCGGGGGTAGATATATCCTTTGACGGCTTTGGTATTTCGTATTTTGAATTTTTAAAAGCCCTATTATTTTCCGAGTTCGGGATAATCATTGCAGTAGTATGTACGGTAGTCTTTGCGGCGGCTAAAAAATTTTATCAGTCGGTAAACGCAGGAAAGCTGCTGCTTGTTAATTTCGTATCGGGAGCTTTATCCTTTGTGTATATTCTGGCTTTTGCTCTTTTGACTATGCTCCTTGCAAATATCAGCTATATATTTGTATCAATTCTTTTTTACGGAGTCATCTTTCTGCACATAGCTGCTTTTGCCTTGACAAATCTTGTCTTTATAAAAGTCAACGGACAGTATGACTATGAGGAGAGGTCTTTGCCTAATGCCTTTGGATTGTTTTTGCTTTCCGTTTTCTGCTATGGCGTTCCCTGTACTTTGACGTACTGCATTATGTTATTTTCAATTCGTTATTATTGATGAGAAACATAATACAAATTGTAATTCAT
>JAGAJY010000112.1 GCA_017848125.1 Oscillospiraceae bacterium | reverse complement strand
GGCTCGATCTTCATCTCAACCGAGAAGATCTTTCTGTTCTGACCTGTAGTGCCTGCGGAAGCACCGTTCTTTGCCCAGCTTGTCCAGCCCAGACCTTCAACATAAACTCGATATTTAACGTCATAGTGATTAGCAAGCTCGCCTGTAAGCTTTACATCAAAAGCCTCAATTTTCTTGCACTGACCTGTTGTGCCCGAAACAGCGCCGTCAGATACCCAGTCCATCCAGCCGATGTCCTGAACATGGCTTCTGTATGTGATACCGCCCGAATAAGGATAACCGCTTACAGAAAGAGTCATAGCTTCAAGTCTGTGACAATTTGCAGCATTTCCCGAGGTTTCACCTGAACCTGTTGCAGATATCCAGCCTTCATCGGAATAATGTCCTGTGAATGCAAGGCCATCTGTAACAGGAGAAGGATCCGGAACAGGATCAGGAGTAGGATCAGGATCAGGAGATGATCCGGGAACATAAATATATTCCGAGCTGCTTACAGAAGGATATATCAAAGAATGATAACCCATAAGAACTGCGCTGTCTGAAAGAACATGAGATGATTTCTGATCGTTTGCCGCAGCATTGTCTGTACCGGTAAGGAACCATTCGTAATTATACTTCCCTGTTACCTCAGTATCCATCCATGTAACATCTGTATAATACCATGCACCGTCAAGATAAACCATATTCCATTCGTGGTTATAGCTTGTACAGAGAATACAAGGTATTGAAGCGGTATCACAGAGAAGCTTGAAAGCTTCCGCATATCCCTCGCAGACGCAGCTGCCATTGATAAGAGATCCGTAAGCATTCCAACAGTTGGAACCTACACCGGAATTTGCAGCAGAATGATTATATGTAACATTATCACAGATATACTCGGCAAAGAATTTCAGTTTCTCATAATCAGATGAATATACAGAACTTGATGATACCAATGAATTTACTGCAGCCGTTACTTCATTATATGAATTTATTGCAGTATCTCCGGCACTTTGACCATCGCAGTAATAAAAAGTAACTAATGCTACTTCAGGGGTAGCGGTGCTTACACTGATATTGCAGTGTGATAATCCCACATATTCCGGGTGATCCATTACAAGAGCAATAAAGGCGATGGAAACATCATCTCGTATTACACTGATATTGCTTATTACATCGCTTCGATATGCTTCATCAATGGTTACCGAACAAGAGGAAACTCCTGTATTTGACGCCAGAGCCGCTGCCATTTCATTGTAAATGACTTTGTGAGCAGCAGAAAGATTGTTGCCGAAATTGTATGAATTATTACCAAAAAAGCTTCCAAGCTGGATTCCGCTGATGTCTGCGGGTTTTTCAAATGCTTCGTCGGTTATGGTTACTGTAGGAGACTCGTTAAGAACGATGTCGTATATGCCTGTAGGATATGCGGGGGCGGTATTAACAGCAAGTGCCGATGGTGTTATACTGCTTAAAGCAGATATACTTAATGTTCCTGCTAATGCAATTGAAAGCAGTTTTTGTGATGGTTTTTTCATAATTATCTTTCCTTTCATTATAATAAATATATAGATATCTTACGATGTACTCAGTTAAATTGATTTGAAATTAGGTGGGATTTTGACAATCAAACTTTTACTCGACCGTAACACTTTTGGCAAGATTTCCGGGCTTATCGGGGTCAAGACCCTTTGCAAGACTTACATAATGCCATAAGCTGAAATGGAATTACCGCAAGGTTTGGAGCATAATGTTCATCTGTCTGCGAATAGAATGTATAATTTTTTCTGCAGCTATGCCCGCTGAGTCATAGCCTCTGTCACAACAGTAATAAAGAATATGGCATCAACTACCAAATGAAAAGAATCTTTATAAGCAAATATCTGTTCATCGAGCGAGTCTCTGTTCCTTACAGCCGTACTCGATATAATGATAATAAGCATTTTTCAGATTTTTCCGACTTATAGCAGCCACATCAGGATTATAGCGTCGGTATATATGAACATTAAAGTTTTCGGAAGCAATACGGCCTTCCTTCATTCCATGACGCATAAAGTGCCACAGAAGCTTTGAGCGGGTGTGAGGGATCTTTTCTCTTACATCAGGATTAAATCTGAGATAGTCATTCACATTAAACACAGGTGCCCAATATTCTTCACCCGATGTAAATATACGCTTGAACAGGTGGCTCAGTTTTCCTTTTAATGAAATGCTTGTATATACTGCATCGCTTTCTGCAAAAGATTTATATATAAGCAGCTCATTTTGGTAGGATTCCAGCTCATTTTGGCAGGATTCCAATTCAGCAAGCTTGTAATTAACAGAATTTATTATCCCATTTTTATTTTCAAGTTCGCATTTTGTTTTCCATAGCTCTGACTCAAGAAAATCATTCCTTTTTCTTGCAGAGATAAGCTTTTCTTCTGCGGTATCTCTTTTAATATATTCCAGCCTGAGTAGATCGGAGTATTTTGTTTTTAAGTTTTTGTATTGATCTTCGTATTCCTGAATTATATTATTTTGAAGTTCGTTTTCTTTTAGAATCAGCTTTTGTATTTCTTCATTAAGATTATTAATTTTCTGTATATTATCATTGGTGTTTTTTTCTAATTCAATTGTTTTAGCTGTAGCAAGATTAAGGCTGTGTCTTATCATACAATTCTCTCGCCAAAGATCAAAAAGTTTTGATTCATAGGAGCGAACAAGATCAATATTAGTTTTATTCTCTCTTCTGAAAAGCATTGCCTGCACAGATATATAAGAGCAATCATAGGAAATATCGTGATAAAAACCATTATACGCAAACTTTTCAGCCCAGAAGTTTGGAGGGTTTACCGAAAAATGTGTATCTTCGTTAAAATCATATGGGGTAGAAGAAAAAATTATTGTATCGGAAGCATTACACATATTAGCAATGGCATCATCAATATCTTCGGGACTAAGGTGTTCAATAACTTCGATGCAGGTTATCAAATCATATTTTTCTGTAATTTTTTCTGTTGCTGATTTTACAGAACAGAATGGACGAATGTCTTCACGGGCATTTGATATAGCGTAAGCTGACACATCTATACCCGAAGCTTCTATTCCAAGATCCCTTAAACCTTCAACAAGGTATCCGTAAGCACATCCAACGTCCAAAGCAGTTTTGGGTGAGAGCTCTTTTACTATTCGTGCCGCCTGTCTTGCAAAAACTTCTTCCCATCCATTTCCTCTGACATAATTGTTACCACAGTGAGATTTATAATAATCTTCATTATAGACAGAACTGTTATAACTCATAAATTCCTCCAATTTTTTTTCTTTCAGAAAAAATATTTTCAAAAATTTCTTCGATATATAGGGTCTGATTGAAATATGCATATTTTCCTACACAGTATTTCCGAGCATTTGAAGTAATTTCTGTAAACCCTTGTTTTCTGGAAAGATATAGCATTTCCAATGTGGGAAGCCACATTCCTTTATCACACAGATATCCTGTTACACCATGCTCTATTGCTTCTTTAAATACATATGACGGAGCAGCACAAGTAACTGTGCCAACAATGCTTGCTTCATAGAATTTAAGCTCAGATTTACAGTTTGAAAAATCATTGTTTACTAAAGGAACAAGATTGACATCTACTTCAGCAATTTTTCGTTGCAGTTCAATAAAATCCACAAACGGATCTTTGACAATTCTTCCCATTTTCAGCCATTTATCAAAATCTGAAGGAAGATCCATATATCCCAGAATTTTTATTGTAATGTCATCGTACTTATTAAGTAGCTTTATGATTTCAGGAGCGATACTTAAAAAGTCGATAATATGGGTAGGAGAGCCGCTGAAATAACCTAACACAAAATCATTTTCGGAAGATAATGTTTGTTTTTGTGCGTAAAATTTGTCAGAAAAATCACTTTGCAGCTTATTATAAAAATTTTGAATAATATAGACATCTTTATTCGAATCGATTCTTATCTTCTTTGCTAAGAATTCATTTGTTGTAATCATTACATCTGCAAGTGAAGCTGAGAGCTGCAACCTTGATATATATGAGAACCAGAATTCCATATTTCCTGGATTAGACATGTCAACAGATAAAGTGTTAACAACAGCCGGTATATGCTTTATATCATAAACCATATCGTCAACATCAAAGGCAATCCTTATACCACATCGTTTAGCCGAAGAAATAAGACTTTCAAGCTCAAAAGTCCATCTGAATCGAGAAATAACTATAAGATCAATCTTGTCTATATACTTTTTAACAAAATTCAGTTCATCAGCATAAAACCAACTGCCTCTCCATGATAAACCGAATTCCAATGTCTGACACACATTGTATACTCTGTATCTGAATGTACTTGAATCCGGGGCTTCATACAAAAATACAACAGTTTTCAGATTATTTTCTTTTGCAGATAATATCCATGATATTCTTTCTGCTTGTGGTCTTAGCCATGGTTGTGTATTTTCAACGGGAAGTTTGTCTATTTTATACATATCGTCCTTCTTTTACCCTTTCTTCAATTGTGACAATAATATCTTTCAAACTGTCACTCCATTCACGGTTTATGTTAATTTTTTGATAATTTTTCTTTCTAATGTCATATTTTTCTGCCAAAGCAACAGCTATTTTCATTTTTGAAAGAATATCTTCCTTCTCAAGTTTAGCAATTATCATATTATCCGAATATGTATTATCCTTAAAAAACAGAGAGTCATTCGTGAGAACAACAGCACCCGAGCAAAGCATATCAAAAGGCGGATAACTGGGATGCGGAGTGTACATCAGGCTGAAAGAAAGGTCAACAGAAGCCGCAAAGTCCGCATATGCATCCCATGACATTGTACCGTTTACCTTAGGGATATATCCGTTTGAAAGCTGAATATCCTGCATATTTGAACCTGCCATATATATATCCCATACATCAGTATCGATTATGTTTCTGTTTACAGCTTCCTCAAGACACTCAAGCCCGAAATAATAGAGATTTCTTGGATTGAGAGGTCTGCCATAGAAAAACATTCTCATTTTTCCATCGTTTTTGGGGCTGAATGTTTTTTCGGAAGGATGATAAAGCTTTTCGGAAAATGCAGGCTCAAACCACATACCGTTTTCGGTAAGAATATCATAGCCGTTATTTTTCATATAATCAAACAGAAGCTTGGAATTGACAATATAGTCGATTTTGTCGCTTTTCATCATTTCCTCGCACCAGAAGCGGTCATCGCTGTAAGGATAGAAAAAGGTCTCCTCTTCCTGTATGATGTACATTATCCTGTCCCTTATACCGCTTTCAAGCAAAGCTTTTGCCGTCCACCAAGATGTGGCAAAAAAAACGTCCTTTTCTGAAACCTCCAGACGATAATTTATTACACTGCTGTCATAATACTCATCCGAATAGGACTCTACCTTTTCCGGACATTTTATGCCGTATTTTTTTGCAAATTCATAATAATCGTTAAGATTGCAGCCATTGCCTCTTGTAACTAATCTTAAAGTCCAGTTATTTCTTTCACACAGCATAGAAGCAAGTATCAGTGACGTAGCAACGCCGCCAAAAAGGCTTCTGCTGCTTATATCGTCCGTTACCAGATTGAATCTGATATTATCACAGTTTCCCTTAATGGTTCTGATGGGTCTTGCTATCCATTTTTTTTCAAACAGAATATCAGATGCTTTTCTTACTGATGAATTTTCCATAAATCCTCCCATATCAGGCCATATGCCTTATTGTTTTATTTTTTTGTATTCGGCGCAAACTTCTCTTGCTTCCCCTATCATTTTAATCTTTCCTTTTTCAAGCCATACCGCTCTGTCGCAAAGTCTTTCGATCTGATCCGTAAAATGAGAAACAATGAGCACGGTTGTTCCTCCGCTCATCATATCATTTATACGGGCTTCGCATTTCTGCTGAAAAAGGAAGTCTCCCACACCCAGAATTTCATCCACGATAAGGATCTCGGGCTTAATATTGGTTGCAATTGAAAAAGCAAGTCTTGCGATCATTCCCGAAGAAAAGTTCTTTATGGCTGTATCCATAAAATCATGCAGTTCGGAAAATTCTATAATTTCTTCCATTTTGCTGTCCATTTCAGCATGGGAGAAGCCAAGAACAGAACCGTTCAGATATACATTTTCCCTTGCTGTCAGATCATAGTCAAAGCCTGCTCCGAGCTCTATAAGCGGGGAGATATTCCCTTTTACCGTGACTGACCCCGAAGTCGGCTTAAGAATACCCGAAACAAGCTTCAGTGTGGTGCTTTTTCCCGAACCGTTAAGCCCGATAAGTCCTACCACTTCACCTTTTTTTACATCGAAGGATATACCGTCCAGAGCCAGAAAATCTACATACTGCAACTGCCTTTTAAATTTTCTGATCGCGTATTCTTTAATGCTGTCAACTTTTTGTGTAGTCATACGGAATTTCATTGTAACATCTTTCAGTTCAATTATTGTATCCATACTTTTTTCTCCTATTTTAAATATACAGAATAAACTTGTCCTGAACCTTTTTGAAAAGACAGAGTCCCAAAGCCAGCGATACAATTGCAAAAGTAATGCACATAATGTTCTCTATAGCAGAAGGGAACGTTCCGTACATAACAACATTTCTGAGACTATGAACATAATAATACATAGGATTCAGCTTTGTTATCACAGCAAGTCCGCTTGATTGGAGAAGCTCTTCGGGATATATGATAGGAGTCAGGTACATCCAGATAGTAGTCCAGACAGAGTAAAGGTGCTCAATATCTCGGAAGAAAACTGTCATAGCCGCAAGGATCAGACCCATTCCGTAGGCAAATACCAAGGCATAAAGCATGGGGACGATGAACAGCAGAATGTGAGCGTGAAAAGGCACACCCTGAATAAGCATCACAACAACAACAGCTACGCTGGAAAAAAGCATATTTATAAATGCAAATGCGCATTTCTGCATAGGGAACAAATATTTAGGGATATATACCTTTTTTATAAGCGGAGCCGCCGAAATAACTGACATCATTGAGCCAGTTGTACATTCAATGACAAAATTGAACATAAGAGCACCTGTGAGATAATAGGTCGCAAAATATTCAACCTGAAATCTGAACAGCTTTGAAAATACAATATTCAGAACAAGCGCCATAAGCAGCGGATTAAGAATACTCCATAAAAATCCGAGAACAGAACGCCTGTACTTCACCTTGAGATCTCTTGAAATGAGGTTCTGGAGCAGGGGTATAAATTTTTTGAATACCTGAACATAACTGCTTAAAGCACTTCCGAATATAATAAGACCAAGAACTGCAGCAAACAGTATTGTGGGAAACAAACATTGCATTACAAGGCCGGTAAAACTGAAAACAATTGAATTATCATTTAATTCAACATTTTTCAGCGTCAGATCGACATTTGCTTCCTCTGTTATATCCAGTCTCAGAGAATAAACATACATATCGGGATAAATATACATTCCGCCGTTAATGATATTGTAATCAAGCAGCCGTGTTTTTTCGGGAGAAAAATATTCCCCTTCTTTTTCCGTATAGAATATTCTGATCTTTTCATCTGTGAAATTGCTTGACCCACTTATTCTTACGGAATGAACATAACAATCTGCTCCGTTCAGTATTATCTGAGGGTCGAATACAGAAGTCAGTGTTCCGTCATATTCATTCCACCCGTCAAAAACAATATCAGGCTTCATAAAAATCTTATTCGGATAATTATTGGTCTTGTTAAAAAAGTTATCTTTGGATACAGAATATACCGATATTACAAAGGTAACTAAAAAAAACAGGATAACCGAAACGGCATAAATTTTCTTTTTCACTTTCATTTGACCTTTCTTGTCATTAGATAATTAAATTAAGATTCCGACTTTTCCTCAAGCTCCCTAATCCGCTTTTCAAGCACGGCGATAGTCTGTGTAAGCCTGTAGATCCTGTTTGTAGTATGGGAAACTATCATAGTCAGAGTAAAAACTATTGCTACAATAAACATCAGTGCAAATACAAAGACTGTATTAACGGGTGCAGAATCCTTTATTGCGTTCCTGCAATGATGGAAATATATGCATTATTATAGCTAAAAAATGTCGTGGCAAATATGCCGCCGAATACTAACAGAGCATTGATTTCTTTGCCTGTTCCGCAGCGTGTCCTGCAGCTTCCCAAGGAATACGCCAATCCGAACAATGCCGGAACCTGATATCTCCACTGCATACCGTTTATCCATGCATGACCTACAGGAGTAAAGCTGATATAAAGTGCTGTACAAGCAAGAACAATAGCTCCAAGGGAAGTTATTGAAAACATCAGCCTGATAACGCCGTTATTTTCAAAACAGTCGTATTCGTTTTTATCTGTAAATACGGTAAATATTATTATCATAAGAATAACAGAACTTGCCCACGCTTCAGCATTTCCGAGGTATGCATAAGATGCTACATTCAGCCCCGCATAGTATAGTGACATATATTCGCCTAAAAACACAACAAGCGTTTTAAGGTAGCTTATAGGCTCTGAGAGAATATACCTGAGCTGTTCGCTGCTGTTGATGCCCTCGCCTCCTCGCAAATCTGAGCTTCCGCCCGAATCTGAAAGAAATGGAGCCACAAATGTGAAGGCTACTATAGCAGCCGTTATGCCGCATAGTAAAATAAACAGCTTTTGTTCCGACAAAGAACGATATTTGCTTTTGTGAAGAAAAACAAAGGGAAGTATCAATACGAAATAAATTGCCTTTGGTCCGCAGCCGATAAAAAATGCAGCTGCAATCTTTATCATATCTGAAACTGTGATTTTTTCTGTTTTTTCCTGACAGATACTGATAAAGTATGCCATACCATACCCGATAAAGGCATTCACCCAAAAATCATAAGAATAATTAGCCGCAATAAGAACATTTTCGGGAATAAGCGCTATTGCAGCAAAAATCAATTGTCCTGATCGAAGCCTCTTTATTCCAAGATACAGAACTACAGAATATACAATTACATTGGAGAATCTTGACATTATTATAAAGATATAATAGGGTATATCAAAAATTCTTTGAAGTATAATACATACAATAACAGGTATATATCCCAAATAGGAATAAGTACTTAATTTTATTGAGCCTGTATCTGTATATGGAAGCTTGTTATGCCCCATTTCAATCATTTTGTCAAAGACAACTGCTCTTTCGGTTATTGTATCCGGTGTTCCCATAGCAGTGGAACCAATAAAAAGATCAGCTTCGGTAATTTCCTTTCCTGTAACCAAATATGCCGCTTTTACAGCTGATGAGTAATGTATCTGATCATCAAAGGTGATTCTGCTGCTGAGCGGACCGGAAAATGCAAATACAAATCCTGTTATAAGAGAACACATAAGAAACAGCTTTGCATAATCAATGTTTTTACCATCATTTACAACAAGATCTGCCATTCTGAAAACAACCAATACTATTGCAAAGACAAATACTGCAACGATCGCACTGTCTGAATAAAACCAGAACGCCGCCGGCAGCATTATAACAGTCCCTGCTGTTATAATGTAAGATGAAATTCTTATAAAAAATTTTATAAAGCTTTGCTTCTTTAGCTGCTTCAGACTGTTTATTCCTGCTGAAATATGCTCTTTCAGAACTGTTTTAAATTTTGTATTATAATACAGATACAGCATAAAAAGAACAATACCGACTATAAAGCAGCTCAGCCATTTGAATTGAAGGGAACAGCCCTCCTTTTCCTTAACCACCATAAAAAATGCTGATAAATAGACAATGACTATATACAGAATAACAGCACATTTTTTTAAAGCGGATAAAGCAGAATTCATAACTGAAACAAAAGCATCATTATTCAGCCCCAACATAATATATACAGCTGCGAAAACTGCTATGGCAGATTCAAAGAATACCGCAGGCTGAGCTATAATACCGTGTATAAAATCTGCTGAGCCGATCCATTTTATATAAACCGATTCCGTAATGGTACCGGCTGCAATAAGTGAAGCTGAACACAGCATAATATTTTTCAAATATTTATTGTCTCTCCTGAGTACTCCGATTGCCATAAGAACAATGCTTGCAACGATCAGAACAGATAAAGCTATAAAAACCGTTGTTCCCTGACCTTCGGCAAAAGGTCGGTATTTAGCAATATACGCTAAATTGCCTGCACTTTGTACTCCATTTATATTTATCTGAGAAGCTCTTGCAGATGTATTTGTCCATAATGCCACAGAATTTGCATCATCCGCATCAGAATATACAGTAACAGTGTAATTGCGTTTTCTTGAATCCTTTATCGGCGAAAATGCAAATTCTTCTGTTCCGCCGTCAGACAGTTCAGAAGCATCCAAACTTCCGTTAAAAATTTCTTCGGAACTCTCGGTATCGGTTATGACAATATAAACGGTACTGTTATTTATTCTTCTGTATGTCCCGAACGAAAGAGAAATTGACATTAAACCATTCTCGGAGGCACAAATATCCTGAGAAACAACAACATCCTTTGTTATCCCTGTTGTAGGAGATTGGTGAGACACATAATCTTCTGTTATAACTTCATTTGCATTGATAGTCTTAACTGAAAAGAATACTATCCCACACAGCAAAATAAATAATACAACCAAAAACGATATTTCTCTTTTTTTGAACATCATTTTACCTTTTCTCTTTCATTTAAGTATTTACTGTTCCGACTTTTCCTCAAGCTCCCTAATCCGCTTTTCAAGCACGGCGATAGTCTGTGTAAGCCTGTAGATCCTGCTTGTAGTATGGGAAACTATCATAGTGAGAGTAAAAACTATGACCACAATAAACATCAGTGCAAATACAAAGACTGTATTAACGGGTGAAATGATTCCCACAGCAGCACCTATTTTATCCACAAGCCCGGGAAAAACCGCAAGTATCAGCAGACCGGCAGAGGTTGCAAGCCATACAAGAGAATACTTGAGATTAAGTCTGTTTTTTGAAAGATATCTCAGAATAACTGCCAAGAATAAAATTACAGCAGCTATGAAAAATATACGGAGTGTTAGGTTCATTATTTCTTTTTCCTCCTCAGTCCCAGACGGCAGACTATAAGAGCCAGCGACACTTTTATCATATAATAAACCGATCGCTTGGCATTTATCGAAGAAACACCTGCTTCACGTTCCTTCATCACCACAGCAACATCCTTGAATCTAAAGTTATTAAGCGAAGCTGCCACAATTGCTTCAGGCTCGGGATAATCATGAGCATAGTTTTTGGAAAAATATCTTGTTACCTCTCTATTTGATGCTCTGAAGCCGCTTGTAGTATCAGTAGCATTGACGCCGCAGCACATTTTTATCACAAAACGGATAATATTTATGCCAAGCCTGCGCAAAGCAGAAGTCTGAAAACCTTTTTTATCGATAAATCTGGAGCCTACGGTAAAATCCGCCTCTCCGTCTATAATAGGCTGTATCAACTTTTCTACATAAGCAGGGTCATGCTGACCATCCCCATCCAGCTGAACGGCTATATCGTAATTATTGACATCAGCATAAATATATCCGCTTTGCACCGCCCCGCCGATGCCAAGATTCACGGGCAGAGATATATAATTGTACCCTCTTTGTTTTAATATCTGCTCAGTATTGTCGGTTGAGCAGTCATTAACAATAAGATAATCGTACTGAGGATACTCATCTGTGATCCTGTCAACAAGCTTTTCGATATTTTCAGCTTCATTGTAAGCAGGAATTATCAGCAGTATCTTTATTTGATTCATAGTATCTCCCTCTTATGCTATTTACTGACATCGTTGCTTGAATAAGCAGCCGAATACTTTTTCACTAAGAAGCGTGCAACAGCTTCAGGCCAATATTTTTTATATATCATAAGCTCTTCTTCATATCTGATACCGTTTGTTATCATCTCTGTAGTAGTGGAACCCTCATATATTCTGTGTCCCATCAGAGGATCCGATATATAAACAAAATCGCCGTTATTCTGCGCAAGCCGCACCCATGCTTCCCAATCACATGCAACCTTCATATCAGGATCAAAAGCAAAATCTTTACAGCCTTTTCGGCAAAAAGTGACGGCAGGACAGCAGATAGGATTTCCGACAGATAATATGCGATTTCTCACAAATCTGCTCCCGGGGAACAGCTTGAACGGGCTGTTCATAATACGTTTTATTTTCAGAAGGCTGTTGCTAAGCTCTTTTTTCCCGTTTCTTATCTCATAGTATTCGCTGAAGGCTATTATAGGCTTTTTGTGCCTGTCCATAGCAGCTATGACCTTTTCGGCATATTCAGCCTCATAACAGTCATCCTGATGAGCTATTGTAACATATTCGGTATCAGCCTTTGACACAGCAAAATTCCAGTCGCCTGTAATACCCTTTATTCCCGTATTGACAAATACCTCAATGCCATATTTATCGGCAATACGCCGAATGTGCTCATTGGGAGTCGATGTGGATATATAAATACGGCTTGCCACCGTCTGCCCCAGCAAGGAAAGCAGGCATTGCTCCAAAAATTCGCTTTCCTTGTAAGCACATAAAGCAAATGAATGTCTATAGGAAGCCATTTACATATCCACCTCGATTTTTTCTGTTTTTCTCAGTCTGATAATAAGAGCTGCCGAAAGATATATCGTTCCGACTGCGCCGCCCGATATCATACCGAAGCTTGCTCCGTTTATTCCAAAGTGCTCTATAGCAAGCGGAGTAAAGCAGCAGCATATCAATGTACCTGCCGCACTTCCGATAATCAGATTTCTGAAATCTCTGACAACCGTTTCAAGCATACCGAAAAAAGCGAAATATGTGGTTGCAAAGGTGCAAAAAAGTATCGGTACAAGCAAATAGACATATTCAGCTATCTTTTCTCCGAATATGAGTTTCAATGCAAACTCTCCCGCAAAGTATGCACATATTAAAATAACTGCCGCTATGACGGCAATAACAGTACAAAGCCTGGTTGCAAGAGAAATAAATCCCTTGCTGTCCCTTTTGCTGTAAAGTTCTGCAAATTTTCCCGCAAAAGGATTGTAGATATATCCTGCCGCTGCCGTAATGAGCAAAGCAGGGGCAAAGATAGATGAATATGCTCCGAGAGACTCCGAATCGCACATCTTTTCAAGAATATACTTGGGAACTGTGGATATAGCGGAATTGAGAAACATATATGCACATAATGGAGCTGTTACAGCCGCCATAGGCAGAACAGAATCTATAGGACACAGCCGTATATCAGTCAGCTTTTTTATCTGTGCCGCATCATAAAGCAAAGTAGTTCCCCACGAGGCAAGCGCCATGAACATCAGCCCCGCATTCAGGCTGTCAAAACAAAGGTAGCCTGCAAAGAACATAACTGAAGTAACAGTTCCTTTTATGGTAAAAGCCTTTCCCGCAATATCCAGCCTTTCATTATTCTGTGCTATACCGTGAAGCACGTCTGAAAAGTTTTCCGCCAGACGAAAAAGCATAAACAGCAATATTGATACTATCTGATAGACCGAATATCCGTTCAATACAGAAAATATCATACATATCAGCATAGCAGAGAGACAGCTGACGATTCTGAATGAAACATACTCCGAATCGGAAAACTTTCCGTTTACGTCAGAAACCTGATAGCTTCTTATACCAAAAAGAGCAATAGTCTGAAATGTTGCGCTTATTGACATAGCAAGCGAAAGCACGCCAGCATCATTATATCCCGAAATACGGGTGACCATTACGGTTACTACCCATTGCAGTCCCAGATAAACGATGTTTCCGAAGGCATTCCAGAGCATATTTTTTTTTGAGATATCATTCATTTGCCTCACCTGTTCTGCTCTGTCCAAAAATATTGTGGATCAACTTGATTTTTTCTTTTTCAAAATCAAAACGCAAACCCAAGCTCCTTGATACCCTTGTGCAGCTTGTCCTTCTCACTGAGCAGTATCTCCATACCCTCAGGAATATTCCAGTCAACGCCGATATCGGGATCGTTCCACATAAGACCGCCTTCGTCGGCAGGGTCATAAAGACGGGTGCACTTGTAAGCAAAGGTTGCCGTGTCGGTAAGCACGACAAAGCCGTGAGCGAAGCCCTCGGGAACATAGAACTGCTTCTTGTTCTCCTCGGAAAGCAGAACACCGTGCCACTTGCCGAAGGTCTCGCTGTCCTTTCTCAGGTCAACAGCCACATCGAAAACCTCGCCCTCAAGGCAG
>JAGAJY010000111.1 GCA_017848125.1 Oscillospiraceae bacterium | reverse complement strand
TTTCATCGGGCTGGACCTGCGCAAAGGACGGCTCTGCCGCTGTGCTGAAAAACATCAGCGGCACTTATGAGATATGCAGAGAGCTGCCCAATATGGAAAATGACAGAGTTCTTTTCCTTAACCTTAAAAGTCTTAACCTTAAAGCCTATGTTGACGGCGTATGCATATATTCCTCCCCCAAAGCCGAGGAGCGTTTTTTCGGAAAGACCTCGGGCTCATTCTTTACCGAGATACCCATATTCGCCGAATACAGCGGAAAAACCGTCACCCTCTGCGCCGAAAACCCCTACAACGACGGCAGCGGAAAGATAACCATGATATATCTGGGAAAAAGCTCGGATATTCTGAAAGCGCAGACAGGCTCTATACTGACGGGCTTTATCATAAGCGTTATGATAACCTTTCTCGGGCTGCTTTTTATCGTGATGTTTATCCCCATGTGGCGGCACAAAACGGTGGGAGCGGAGCTTCTGTATTTCGGACTTTTCGCATTCAACAGCGGAATATTTATGCTTACCGACTGCAAATTCCTGCAGCTTATCTTCCCCGACGCTCATTTTTATCATATGCTTGCGGAATCGCATATGATGCTGTTTATTATACCGCTGTTTCTGTTTTTAAACAAAATGTATGAAAGCTGTAATGACCTTATGGTTTACTGCACCTGCATTTTCAGCATATTCAACTTCACAGCCTGCTACTTGCTTAACATCACGGCAGTTATGGACTACCACGAAACTGTATGGATAACTCACACATCATACGGAATAAGCATTGTCTTTCTGCTTATCGTCATTGCAAAGGAGCTTTACAGAAACGGCAGAAAGAATATGTACCACAACGCAGGCATATTCATAATCTGCATATCGGCGGTTCTGGATATCGTGATGCTGAAAATAGGCACTTCCTTTGAAACTACCATGTTTACAAGAATGGGCGTGCTGATATATGTATGCCTTGAGGGAATACAGATCTTCATAGGCTTTTTCACACGATACCGTGAGGCTATGAAGGCAAATATTCTAAGCAGGCTTGCCTATCACGACGGTCTGACAGACCTGTTGAACAGAACGTCTTATATGGAGGAGCTTGAAGCCCTGAGAAGCAGCGGCGAGCTTGACAACATTATAGCCATGTTTGATGTGAATAACCTTAAAACCGTAAACGATACATACGGTCACACCGCAGGAGATGAAATGATAATCGCCGTGGCAGAGGAAATGAAAAAATGCTTCGGCGGTCTGGGCAAATGCTTCCGTATCGGCGGCGACGAATTTGTATTCATTTCCGACCCTCACTGCGAGGGAAGCCGATTCAGAGATGTATGCGACGAATTTACCCGTCAGCTTTCTCAGGCAGATAAGAACGGCTTGTTTATGATGCCCATAACCATTGCCGTAGGCAGCTGCACGGCAAAGGGAAGCTCCTCGGGGCTTGACGGCATAATCAACGAAGCGGACGCAAGAATGTATGAGAACAAACGGCGTATGAAAATGGGAGAAGCAAGGTAAAAAAACGAATTGATGACCACAAGATAAGCGCAGCGTGATAAGTTTCCCTTCAAAACGGCTATGCAAAGCGTTTTGAAGGGAGCTTCTTTTATATTTCTTCCGTTCGTATTCTATAAAATTGCATTATATTTAAAAAACTTTGAGTTAATGACTATTCACCGTAATTCAGAATTACAAAAAAAAATTTCAGAAAATCTGTAACGAAATCAAGCCTGATGTGTCGTATATGTGAAAGGGGGTAAATATGAAAAGAATTGAAGAGCTCTACAATACATATTTTCACGATGTTTACCTATACATAAAGGCTTTATCACAAAATGACGAAACGGCTCAGGAGATAACTCAGGAGACTTTTTTCAAGGCTATGAAGTCAATAGACAGCTTTAAAGGAAACTGCAGCGTAAAGACATGGCTTTGTCAGATAGCGAAAAACATATACCTTAACCAGTGCCGCAGCAATAAGCACAATGACAGCGGTGAGCTTTCCGAGGATACCGCCGATATAACCATATGCTTTCAGGACACACTGGAGGACTCCGAGCAGTCCCTGAAAATACACCGTATTCTGCATAAAATGGATGAGCCGTACAAGGAGGTTTTTTCACTGCGTATATTCAGTGAGCTTTCCTTCAGGGATATTGCCTCGCTTTTCGGCAAAAACGAAAGCTGGGCAAGAGTTACCTTTCATCGTGCAAAGCTGAAAATCATTGACAAACTTTCAAATCAGGATCGGGAGGAATAATATGAATAAGAAAAGCTGTGAGCTTATAGCTGATCTTCTGCCTCTGTATGCGGATAACGTATGCAGCAGCGAAAGCAGAGCTGTTGTTGCGGAGCATATTGCGGAATGTGAAAACTGCCGTATGCAGCTTCGGAAGATGAACTGCGATATCAAGGCAGTTCCTGCAGAGGATATCAATACCATAAAGCGTATCAAAAAGAGAATTTTTATCGAGAAGCTTGTAATCATAATCGTTTCGGTATTATTTGTTTTCGGTGTATCATACGGAACACTGTTTATGCTTCTCAATACCGATACAACAATGGATTACCAAAAATACAATCTCGCAGAGAATGTATGGGTGGAACAGGACGAAAAGGGCGATGTGTGGCTTGTGAGAAAGGCGCTTGCAACTCAGGCGTGGTTTATATATCCCGACATTATCGACTCCAACGGAAATCACATTGACGATGAGGCATTCAGTAAGGATAATATAGCCGCATTCGCATATACCCTTAAACAAAGAGCCATAGACTCCTTTGCAATATCCGAAACAATGATAGACAACGAGGAGCGCACACATCTCTTCAATGTAAATGACAATGATAAGATAGATACAATTTATTATTATGATGATACGAATGAAGCCGAATATGTGCTTTGGGAAAGGAGCTGACCGTAATGACAGAGAAAAAATTCCATATCCCCACGATAATCATCTCAGCGGTCGCTCTCATCGGACTTATTTTAACAGGATTTATTGCGGAAGCGTATATCATTGCGATAATATCCATTGTGCTGTGTATAAAAAACAAGGACAGATCCCGTACAGGTATAGGTCTTGCTTTGGGTATAATCACCGTCCTGCTGGGATTAGTATATCTGGGCTTATATCTTTATATGTATAATAAATTCGGTGTATCGGATATGTATTGGCTGTTCGATATCCTGATGAAACAGTGACAAAAAAATCTTCGCATTATCCCGAGTATATGGATAATGCGAAGATTTTTGTATATAGCTTTATACTAATCACTCATTGAATTATGGTGATTAGTATTACGCCATTGCAGATATATCTATCCGCCTGTTTCTGAAATAGATGAACAGATTCACAAGCACTATTGCCAGATTCAGAAAATACGCACCCAGAACAAAGGTTATCTGCCCCGAAATAAGCTTTGCGGCAATGCCTGCAATATAGCCTGTGATGATGAGCAGGATAAAAGGCAGGCTCATATTCCGTGCGGTCCTTGCCTTGTAGGATTTTATCACATTCAAGGGCCATGAACAGCCGAAGCAGACAAGCATGATAGTTTCAAATACAGAACACATAATTTTTCCGATAACACAAAAACGTGTTATCCTCTCCTCTCTTATAATAAATCAAGGGTTATGATATCCTTGTGAGCTATAGCCTTTGATATTATTATAATCGGGGAAAGGATAATTGTCCAATAGTTATTTTTATTGTATTCATAACACATAAATTATGATTCGTTATAACAAATATAATTTTCATAACACACGAATTATTATTGTGCAGGTTTACAAATCCTCGGGGAATGGCACGCCTATGCTTTCGCAAAGTGCCCTTACCGCTTCGGGAATTTCGGGAGAAAAATCAAGATACCATTCAAGGCTTTCCTTGATATACCTTCTTATGAAAGCCTCGTCTGCGGCAAAGGCGCTTCTGAGATTGTGAAGCCTGTCCGCTCCCTTTACCGCAAAGGCAATGGGGTCGCTTTTTATCCCCGAGATATATTCCGCCATATCATAGCCCTTTGTCTTGGTCAGAAGCTTTACCGCCCTGAGAACTGCTTCGCCGCCGATATCGGCAATTTCCTGCTCGGTGATTTCGGTATCCTCAAGGAGGTCATGAAACAGGGCTGTATATACATATTCATCTCCCCTGCCCTGACTTATCATCATTTCCGCAACGGCGGCAGGGTGGGTTATGTAAGGCTCGCCGCCCTTTCTGAACTGTCCCCTGTGATACCTTTCCGCAAGCTCGTATGCAATTCGGTATTTTCCCGTGAACATAACAACTCATCTCCTTTTGACGAATAGTGACCTGTTTTCCCACATATATTTTCTTAAAAGTGAGGTGTTTATATGTCGGAAAGAAAAAATCTGACGAATCTTCTGCTGTTTATCGTTACCGCAGAGCTGACGGGAGCGCTGTCCGCTCTGCTTTCGGGTGGCTTTTCTGATTTCTATGCACAGATGAAAGAGCCGCCCCTGCTGCCGCCCTCGTGGCTTTTTCCTGTGGTATGGACGGTGCTTTACGCTCTTATGGGATTTTCCGCATATCTTGTGTATTCATCGGATAAAGACAGCGGCTGTCTGAAAATCTATGCCGCACAGCTTGCGGTGAATTTCATCTGGACAATTATCTTTTTCAGATTCAGAGCCTTATGGCTGTCCTTTGCGGTGATAATCCTGCTGTGGATACTTATCCTTGCGATGATACGCTGTTTTTATAAGATCCGAAAATCCGCAGGACTGCTTAACATTCCCTATCTTCTGTGGGTAAGCTTTGCGGCATATCTGACACTGAGCATTGCGGTGCTGAACAGTTAATTGTCAGGTTTATCCGATTGCTTTTCGCCCTCGTAAATATCGCAGACCTCATACTCCTCCGCTTTTATCGGGGGAGTTTCCTTTTTCTCTCTGCCCAGAAGCCTGTCAACCGCTGCCGCTATTTTCGGCATAAATGCGGTGACAAGGTATATGAGCGCCATTGCAAGAAGCCCCGACAGTATTATACCAAGAGCGGTGGATGTTATTTCGGTGTTCATTTCAAATTTTCTTCCTTTCGGTCACGTTGAAAAATTCGTGAAGCTGTCAGCCCTTGAAACGCTTTCCGTGTGAATATACACGTCCATACAGGTCTGACCGTTTTTCTCATATACATATTCAAAGCAGGATAATACTCCGTCCTTTGGCTTTTCACGGAAACCGTTCGCCTGCAAATGCTCGAATATCCTTTTATATGCATTGTGAATAAGCTCAGAGGACTTAAAGGGGTCGTATATGGTTATCACCGCATAATCCGCCGTTTCCTGACAGGCATATTCCACCCCCGGGCAGTCTGTTTCAAAGCCCTCGGGAAGAATATAAGCAGCGACATATCCCCAGAGCCCGAAGCGGTTTTTCAGTTCCATCGGAATATATGGAAAATCCCAGCCTATCCGCATTGCGTCGGGCTTGATTTTCAAAAGCCCCGAACGCTGTGCCCAGCTTTCCATATATGTATTGACATCATTTTCGGGATTAGGCGTTATCATAACATACCTTGCCATTCTGAACGCATTTACACGCTTTACGGAAACATCAGAATAAACATCACCGCAGTTATTCATATCCTCCTTGACAAGCTCATCGAGCCTGCATGAAAACACCTCGCTCAAAGCCACAAGCTTCTGAAGCTCGGGTATGATCTCATCTGCCTCCCATCTGGAAATCGTCTGACGGGAAACCGACATTATTTCGGCTAACTGCTCCTGCGTGATCTTCTTCTGCTTTCTGAGAAACTGAATATTTTTTCCTAAGCTCATTGTTTTTCACCCTCTTAAAATTTTGGGAACTGCTCTTCCGAATTTTATTATAGCACGGCTGATTTCAGAAAACCACCATCTTATAACTGCTTTTATACCTATGTAATGTCAGCCGAGGGTTTACATATCAGTATTACGCCTGTGACTCAATTTCAGATACGATTTTCAGAATGACCCTGTCGTAATTCTCTTTACCGTACAGCTCCAGAAAACA
>JAGAJY010000110.1 GCA_017848125.1 Oscillospiraceae bacterium | reverse complement strand
TGTGCTGTCGGGCATTTCAGCCGCCTTCGTGCCTGTACGCTTTGAGTAGATGAAGGAGAAAATGTTATCGTATTTAACTGCTTTTACAATATCGAGAGTCTGTCTGAAATCATCATATGTTTCATTGGGAAAGCCTACGATAATATCGGTGGTAAGAGATAGATCGGGCATAAGCTTCCGTGCGTAATCTACAATATCCATATACTGCTCTGCGGTATATCGCCTGTTCATTTCGGACAGGATACGGTTGCTTCCCGATTGGAGAGGCAGATGAACGCTTCTGCATATTTTTCTGCTTTCGGCGATTACATCAAAAAATTCCTTTGTAGCGTCCTTTGGGTGAGGGGACATAAAGCGTATGCGGAAATCCCCGTCAACAGCGTCAATACGCCTGAGAAGCTCGGGAAAATCAATTTTTTCATCAAGCCCTCTGCCGTAGGAATTTACATTCTGTCCCAGAAGCATAATTTCCTTGCAGCCGTCTGCCGCAAGCGCCTTTATTTCTTCAATTATCCTGTCGGGGCATCTGCTTCGCTCCCTGCCTCTCACATAGGGAACGATACAGTAGGTGCAGAAATTGTTGCAGCCGTACATAATTGAAACGCCTGCTTTGTATTTATCCGTTCTTACCGCAGGAAGATCCTCAAAACATTCGGTATTCCGCTCCTCCCTGTCAACTACAAGCTTTCTTTCGGAAAGTGCGGTGTATATAAACCTCGGCAGTTCCTTGAGTGCGAATGTACCGAAAACTATATCAACGTGGCGGTAGGATTTTTTTATTTTTTCTGCGGTTTTCGGCTCTTGTCCCATACAGCCGCCCACAGCTATTATCAGGTCGGGATTCTGCTCCTTCAATGCCTTAAGCTCGCCTATATTTCCATAAACCTTCAGCTCTGCATTCTCTCTGACGGCACAGGTATTGAGAATGATTATGTCGGCTGAGCGAATATCGTCCGAAATGCCGCAGCCAAGCTCTGCAAGCTGCCCCTTAAGCTTTTCGCCGTCGCTGAAATTCTGCTGACAGCCGTAGCTGCGGACGCAGGCAAGAGGGGGATTCTCCCTTTCGGAAAATATATCCCTTACCGCCTGAATGTAGTTTATTTCCATCTATGTACTGTTCCTTTCTCAAAGCACGGTCAGCACTCAATATACATAATACTTTTCATAGCCCATTGCTGTAAGCGCTCTTACTGCACTGTCAAATGCGTCTGCGGACATAGAATCCCTGTCCAGCATAGGATATGCGGGCATATCTGCACAGCGCTCGGTGACCTCTGCATAGACCGCCGTAACCTTATCGTATATTTCCATATCGTCAAGGATTATCTCGTCATTTCCTGCGATCATGGTTCTGCTGATGTTGTTCTCGGAATAATCTATCATTATGCGGCAGCCTGAAAGCTCATCGGGATAGAAAAGCTCGCTGTAGCCCTTTATCACCGAATTTGCGGATATTCTGAGAGTAACCTCCGCACCCGACTTATTTCCTGCCTCGGTAAGCATTACCGCAAGGCTCGTAAGGGCAGTATGGCGGTCACCGTAGGGAGAAACGTCCTCGCCCAGCAGCTCAATATCCGAGGAACGAAATTCCGGGAAGATAAAGTCGTCGCAGATTATTTCTCCGAAGCCTGCCGCTCCAAGCTCCTCAACGATATCGCAGAGATATTCCTGCGCTGTTTCGTCAAAGGGAGAAAGCCATGGCTTACCGCCCTTGTCGGGAGATGTATCTAGCCATGTGTCTCCGTCGGTGCTTCTGTATGAGCCGTCACGGTAATCACCGTAGCGGTTGTTGTCGTAAAGCACGGAAAGAAGCGCAACAGGGCGCAGTCCTCTGCTTTCTGCAGCTCTGACTATTTCCGAAGCTGAAAGCTCGGAGGCAACAGGGTCACCGCCGTCGATAACCGTATCGACAAAATCAATTTCCGTAGCGTATCTGAATGTTCCGCCCTGAGTCTTTACAGGGAATATGACTGCATTGCAGCCGCTTGCCGCAAGCTCGTCAAGAGCACCCTCAAGGGCTTCACGGTCTGACATATATTCGGGGTCGATAAGATATGCCGCTCCCCCGTCTCTTACTGCAGGCTTTTCGGGTATTATTTCGGTGTAAACAGGTTCATCGGGCTGAACGGGCGATGTGGTCATCGCTGTCACCGCTTCGGAAACGGTGTGACTGATAAGAGTATCGCCGCTTGTATCAGTCTCGGAAACAGTATCCGAAGCTATCTGAGGATCGGTCTCTGAGGGTATCCAAGGGTCGGTTTCTGTTCTGTCCGAGCGTGAGGACAGATATTTTCCGATAGGTCCTGCAACGCTGTAGCCCACAAATATCAGCGCAGCAACAGCAGCCGCACCTGCTATTATCTTAACGGCATTTTCATTCCGTCTGCGTATTTTATAACGCCTTTTCGGCTTAAAAATCTTTTTTCTTCTTCTCATTTTGAAGTCCTTTCATATTTCAGATATAGGAAGGGGCATAGCCCAGTATTCCAAAAACAGCCATTGACATGATTCCCGAAAAGATCATCACCGCAGGAAAGCCCCTGAAGGCTGAGGGGACATTTTCCGAATACAGCTCCGAATAAACGCCCGAAAGCGTATATGAAGCCGCAGAAAAGCCTGCTCCTGCCGCAAGACCGAAAATCAGAAAATCGACAAACTCCTTACAGCCTGACGCACTCAGAAATATTGTACCCATAACAACGCTGTTAAACGCAGAGATATGCACATATTTCTTTAATTTCGCAAATTTTTTTCTTACAAAAATAAATGCGCACAGCAGAGTGAACAGATATATTCC
>JAGAJY010000006.1 GCA_017848125.1 Oscillospiraceae bacterium | reverse complement strand
CTTTCCCTTGCAGGCAGTGTACTGATATATCTCAGAGGACTGTTCGCCGCAAGCCGCAGTTTCCTTTTTGATATGATACACAAATGCCGCAAGGTTAACTGAAAGAGCGCCTATCCAAGCGGCGATTTCCGCATAGGCTGTAGCCGTAAAGCCCATAGACTTTGTGAGCAGGGCTATCACCGCAACACGGAGTATCATTTCAAGTATTCCCGAAAGCATAGGCAGGAAGGGCTTTCCCATTCCCTGACAAGCGTTTCTGAATACAAAGAGGAAATCCACCGCAAAGAGCATTACGCCGCACCTTGTAAGGAAAAGCTCCGTAAGGGCTATCTGCTCCTCTCCGCTGAGCATAAGCATAGCAAGCTCACGAGGGAATATTATCATCACAGAGCCAAGAAGCACATAGGAAACCGCCGCTATGGTCAGGCAGACTTTAAGTCCGCTGATAATGCGGTCATATTTTTTTGCACCGTAATTCTGGCTGGTATAGGAGGACATTGCGATACCTGCGGTGCAGGCAGGCTGCATAAAGAGGTTGATGTACTTACTGCACGCAGAGTATGCCGAGGTATAGACAACACCCATTCCGTTTACGAAATACTGAACTATCATACAGCCTACTGCGGTAATTGAGTTCATCACCGCCATAGGAATGCCGTTTTTGAGCAGAGAGGGTATCATAACAACACCGTCCCTGAAATCCTCACGGCTGACCGATATCATCTCAATGCGTCTTAAACGTGCAAAGCAGATAAGTGCGGATATCACCTGTGAAAGAATGGTAACAAGAGCAGGACCTTCAACGCCCATACCTATAACAAACACAGTTATGTAGTTAAACAGGATATTCACGATAGTTGATACTATGATAGCATAGAAAGGGGTCTTGCTGTCTCCCAGCGCACGGAGAACGCTTGCGCAGAGATTGTAGGCAATGGTAGCGGCAAGTCCTCCGAAGATGATATATCCGTATTTAAGGCTGTCCTCAATGATTATCTCCGAGGTCTGCATAAGGGTGAGAACGGGTCTGAGAAATGCAACGCTCAGCATTGTAAGCCCTATTGCAATAGCGGCGGAAAGCAGCACCGAGCAGGCAACTGCCTGTTTCAGCCGCTTGCTGTCCGAAGCGCCGTAATGCTGGGCTATCATAACGGAGAATCCGTTTGTAAGCCCCATGGAAAAGCCTATTATGAGAAAGGTCAGGGAGGACATATTTCCCACCGCCGCAAGAGCGTTGTCCCCAAGCCCCTTGCCCACAATTGCGGTATCGGCAATTGTATAAAGCTGCTGGAGCATATTTGTAAAGAGCATAGGGAAAAAGAAATTAAGTATAAGCTTACGGGGATTTCCCGAAGTAAGGTCATAGGTCTGTGCCATAGTTTTTCCTCCAAAAAAAGCGGCTGTATAAGGGTTTGATACTAATCACCAATAAAACTATAGACAAAAAATCTTCGCATAATCCATATACGCAAGATTATGCTCGATTTTTTGTATAGTTTTTAATTGGTGCTTAGTATTAGTATGAACAATTTTCTATATTATATTGAAATCCGCATTCTTTTTATATCAAAGCTATGGCATTTTTATCAAAAGTATGGTATAATATACGTATGCAGAAAAAAGGGAGTGAACGCCGCCGTGAATACAAACCGTGACCTGAATTACAGGCTTTATATCCAGCGTGAGGAAGGCTTTTCCAGAATGTCATTCAGCAGTGAATTTGAAAAATACAAGGTCATAAGCTCGGGCAATGTGGAAAAGGTAAAGGAGAACTTTGCCGCCATAAAGCAGAATTATCACCGGGGCAAGGGCAAGCTGTCCGATGACCCTGTGCGCAATGTCCGCTATCATTTTATCGTAGCCGTGGCTCTTACATCGAGAATATGCGTTGAGGGCGGTATGAGCCACGATATCGCCTATACTCTCAGCGATATTTATATCCAGCGTGCGGACAAATGCGGCACGGTGGAGGGTATCATAGACCTTATCGGAGAAATGCAGGTGGATTATGCGGAAAGAATGAACGAGATACGGAAAAAGAACATTATCTCCATTCACATCAGAAAATGCATAGACTATATCTACGACCATCTCAGCGAAAAGCTTACGGTAAGATCGGCGGCTGAATATTTACAGCTTGACCCCACCTATTTATCAAAGCTTTTTGCCAAGGAAACGGGCAGCTCATTCCGTGAGTTTATAATCGGTGCAAGGGTCAGCGCCGCAGAAAATATGCTTATCTACTCGGATTTTTCCTATTCGGACATAGCTCTTTCTCTTGGCTTTTCGTCCCAGAGCGCATTTATCAGCACGTTCAGAAAGCGGACAGGGCTTACACCTCTGGCGTACAGAGCAAAAAAGAAGTCGGCTGATTAAAGGATAACCGCAGTTTCCGTATGTTTTATCATAGGGAAACTGCGGTTTTGTTTTACTGATATTTTGGCTCGCAGGTGAGATTTACTCCCAGACGCTTGAAGGTCCTTTCGTCAACGGCGGAAAGGATCACCGTTGAATGTACCTCACAGCCTTTGAGCTTGGATATCTGCTCCATGGCGCACTTTGCTTCGGGGCTTGTTGCGGCGCAGATAGAAAGGGCGATAAGTGTCTCATCGGTGTGTATTCTTGGGTTTATGTTGCCCAGATGCTCAACCTTTAAGTTCTGTATAGGCTCTATTACCGCAGGGGACATAAGCAACGTATCCTCGTGTATTCCTCCGAAATGCTTCAGGGCATTTAGAAGCAGAGCCGAGGATGCTCCGAGAAGATTGGAGGTCTTTCCTGTGATAATAGTTCCGTCGGGAAGCTCCATTGCCGCCGCAGGACCGCCTGTAGCCTGCTCCTTTTCAAGAGCCGCCGCAACCACTTTTCGGTCAGACGCCTGAACTCCCGCCTGATTCATCATAAGCTCCAGCTTGCGCACTTCCTCGTCGAGCACAGAGCCTGTTCTGTAGCCGCACTGAGCCGCATAATAACGGCGGATTATTTCCTGCTTAGCCGCCTCGCACACCGTTTCATCATCGGTAATACAGTTGCCTGCCATATTTACGCCCATATCCGTAGGGGATTTGTAGGGCGATACCCCTGCTATCTTCTCAAACATCTTGTTGAGCACGGGGAAAATCTCCACATCACGGTTATAGTTTACGGTAGTTTTTCCGTATTCTTCAAGATGGAAGGGGTCTATCATATTAACATCGTCAAGGTCTGAGGTAGCCGCCTCATAGGCAATGTTAACAGGGTGACGGAGAGGAAGATTCCATATGGGGAAGGTCTCGAACTTGGCATAGCCTGCGTTTATTCCACGTTTGTGGTCGTGATAAAGCTGCGACAGGCAGGTCGCCATTTTTCCGCTGCCGGGGCCCGGGGCAGTTATTACCACAAGACGGCGTGATGTTTCGATATAGTCGTTCTTTCCGAAACCCTCGTCGCTCATGATAAGGTCGGGATTTGAGGGGTAGCCCTTTATGTGATAATGGTGATATACCTTAATTCCCAGAGCCTCCAGCCTGTGTCTGAATGCGTCGGCTGAGGACTGACCTGTGTATTGGGTAAGAACAACGCTGCTCACATACAGTCCCACCCGTGTAAACAGGTTGAAAAGACGGATAACATCAACATCGTAGGTAATGCCGAGGTCGCCTCTTATCTTGTTCTTTTCAATGTCGGAGGAGTTTATGACGATGACTATCTCAGCTTCATCTTTAAGCTGCAAAAGCATCTGCAGCTTGCTGTCGGGCTTGAAGCCGGGAAGCACTCTTGAAGCGTGGTAATCGTCAAAAAGCTTTCCGCCGAATTCAAGATAAAGCTTGTCCCCGAACTGAGCGATACGCTTTCTGATATGCTCCGACTGCATTTTCAGATATTTATCGTTGTCAAATCCGATTTTACTGTTCAATTTCACAATCATTCCCTTCGTTTCAAATACATTCAAATATAAGTATATAACAAACAGCGGAAAAATTCAAGACGAAGATGTTAAATTTAAGAATTTGTTGATTTCTAAACAGTTAACCATTACCTGTAACCCACAAAAAATGTAAACCTTTTCACGAGATTTTATGTGAAAATGTGCCACGAATTAAGCAATATATACAAAAAATCTCGTTTACTCTGCATATAGCATTATTCCCCCTGTCTGTGCTACAATAAATATACAGGGAATTTATTCTAATTGAAGAATACCCAAAAAATATAAAAGGACGGTAGGCATATGTTCAATATCGCAGT
>JAGAJY010000109.1 GCA_017848125.1 Oscillospiraceae bacterium | reverse complement strand
TGTTGAGTCCGCTCCTAAGACCCTTAAGGAAGCTGCTCCCAAGGCTGAGGCTGAGGAGCTCAAGGCTAAGCTTGAGGCTGCCGGCGCTACTATCGAGCTCAAGTAATCAAGGCTCTTACAAAACATACAAAAAGACGCTGTTTTTTGCAGCGTCTTTTTTATTTGTATTTTATTTGTCGGTAGCCTTTTGCGTTTTGATTATCATAAAATACAGAAGTATGAAAAATAACGCAAGGTATGCAGGCATTATACGAAGTCCGATGTGTGATGCAATGACACCGAAAAGCGGCGGCATAAAGGTTGAGCCCACATATGCACTTGCCATCTGTATTCCGATGATACCCTGTGAGTTTTCAGCTCCGAAGTTGTCGGGGGTCGAATGGATTATGCAGGGATAAATGGGTGCACAGCCCAGTCCGATTATTACAAAGCCGAACACTGAAAGTGTTTTTATGGGGAATACAAGCATCATTATTCCGATCAGGGTGATCCCGATACCCGATCTTATCATCTTCATATCGCCGAATCTGTCAGAGATAAATCCCGAAAGGAATCGTCCTGCGGTTATTCCTATGAAGAACAGCGAACCGCAGGCGGCGGCTTTATCCTTTGTCATTCCGTGGACGCCTTCCATAAAGCTGCTTGCCCATAGCATTGCTGTTGATTCGGCGGCGCAGTATGCCATAAAGCCGGTGAGAATAAAGGGTACACCGCTGATTTTCAAAGCTCCCCGTATTCCCAGAGGCTTTGTATCCGATTTGTCCGACTCGGCTTTTGCGTTGATTTTCCACAGGGGCAGAGTCAGCAGAATAACAAGGAATATTGCAAACTGAATGTATGAAACGGTGCGGTAGCCATCGCTCCATACGCTGTGAGTGAGTGCATAGCTCATAATATAGGGGCTGATTATAGTTCCCACGCCCCAGAAGCAATGAAGCCAGCTCATATGACGTGAGCTGTAGTGCAGGGCAACATAGTTGTTCAGAGCGGCATCAATAGCGCCTGCACCCAGCCCGTAGGGGATTCCCCAGAGACACAGCATATAGATATTGTCTGCAAATGAAAATCCTGTCATAGCTATGGCTGTGAGTAATACGCTTACAGCGGTGACTCCCTTTGTGCCGAATTTCCTTGTCAGCCGCTCTGACATCAGCCCCGATAGGATAGTTCCTCCTGCGATTATCATGGATACAATTCCCATATAGGACAGGGGAATGTCAAATTCGCTGTGTATGGTAGGCCATGCCGAGCCTAAGAGGGAGTCGGGCAGACCGAGGCTTATAAATGTGAGATAAATTACCGCAAGCAGCAGCAGATACATAATAGTTCATTCCTTTACATTTGTTGTCTAACCATTATAATCCTATCTGCCTGTATTGTCAAGAAATGAATAATGAATTTACAGCAAATACTGCTTGTCCATAACTGTGAGAACAAAGCCGTTTTCCGTTTCTGAAACGTCTATCAGCACCATCTTGTCGCTGTACAGGGCGTTATGACAGTTGACTGTAACTACTGCGCCGCCTGCCGTAACAAGGGCGGCAAACAGAATATAAACGCTGATAATTGCGGGATAATACCATTTTCCGTAATGCTTTTTCTTCATCATTGATTTTTATTCCTCCGCAGATAATTCTGATTTTATAGCTTCCGATATTCCTTTTGCGGCAAGCTCGCCTGCGTAAACCGCTTCGTCAAGAGTGTTGCCGTGTCCGCCCACTTCTATAAGCAGTGAGCCGTGAGTCATATCCTGATTGTAGCTTCTGTAATCGAACAGGACAGGGCGTGTAAGTCCCTTAAAGCTCATTTCCATATACTGCTGGAAAAGCGCCGCCGTGCGGAGATTCTGCCTGAAATCGGGCATATCCATTGTACCGTCGTCACAGCCGCTTATAATCATTACCTGTGCGCAGCTTTTGCCGTTTATGACGGCTGTAGGAGCGATGATATCGCCGCTTTCACGTTCGATTGCATCACGGTGAACGTCAAGAACGATTTTTATGGAGGGGTATTTTTCAAGTATGGCAGAAACGGTTTCACGACTTCTGTCATATGAGCCGTTGTAGGAAGGGTGGTCGTGTACTGTGGTGTCGTGAATGACCCGTATGCCTTCCTTTTCAAAAACATCAGCCATAGCGTTTCCTACAGCTGTCATATTTTTCTTGCTGTCGGTGGTTCGGCATACGGGGTCTGCTCCCACATCTGCGGCAGACTGGTAGCTTTCTGTGGTGTGGGTGTGCATAATGAGTATCTGGGGCTCGTTTTCGGGAGCGTTGAGCTTTATTCTGAAATCGGGCAGTTCACTGACTTCCGAACGTATTTCCTCTGATGTGAGCAGTGTTACATTTCTGATCTGTCCGCCTTTAGTCAGGTCAATGTAATTTTCACCCTGTCCGCTTTCGTAGCATATGGCTGTGACCTTTCTGTCAGTTGAAAAGCTTTCGGGATATGATGTGCTGTCGTCTGCTTCGGGGGGCGGCAGGAAATCCGCCGAGAAAGCTTCTTCGTTGGCTGATGAGGGCATTCTGCGGCTGCCTTCGGACAGCATAAGAATATCATTTTCCCTCATTTTTACAAGGTCAATATTAGTATAGGCAGTTTCGGAGGATTCATTCGTGTTACGGACAGGAAATGCTCTGCCGAAAAAGGCTGTCAGCTCACTGCCGCTCAACGTATCAAGTTTTGCGGACATCATAGAAACGGCAGATACGGAGCATTGCAGTGTATCGGTGACTGTTTTCAGCTTTTCGGGCGGTAGCTGATACGCTGCAGCAACTGCCAATGCGGCAATTGAGATAAATGCAGATTTTGCGGAGGATTTTTTTCTTATGTACCGTGCTTGCTCGGGCTCTGCGGTGAGTATTCTCATTTCGGCTGGTGTTTTTTCGTTTTCGCTCATTTTTATCATTCCTTTCCTGTGTTTGCAGGTGACGTATCTTTTTATAATTTATATGAGTTACATTCTTATAATATGATTGGTTTACAATAAAATGTCGAATTGAATATATCAGAAAAGAATTATGTTAATAAAATGTAAATCTCGAAAAAAGTGCTTGACAAATGGGGGCTGATGTGATATACTTAAATAGTCGCTTGAAGAGAGTGCAAAAAACACTTAAAGAAATCAAGCTGGTGTAGCTCAGTTGGTAGAGCAGCTGATTTGTAATCAGCAGGTCGGGGGTTCGAGTCCGTCCACCAGCTCCATTATGGAAGAGTTCCCGAGTGGCCAAAGGGGGCAGACTGTAAATCTGTTGCTTCGGCTTCGGTGGTTCGAATCCACCCTCTTCCACCAGTAAATTGCCTTGCAGGAAAATCCTGCAAGGCTTTTTTATGCAAAGATGAATTTGTTGGATTTTTATAGAATCTGTTTCTATAGTCAAATTTATTCGGGCATAATATCTATATTATATAAATTGGGTTTTAATAATTTTTTTTGATAAAATGAAAGGACAATCCATATGGTAAGAAATGACCTTCGCAATGTTGCAATTATCGCTCACGTTGACCACGGAAAGACTACTCTCGTTGATGAAATGCTCAAGCAGGGCGGCGCATTCAGAGAGAATCAGGACGTTGAGGACAGAGTTATGGACTCAGGTGATATTGAAAAAGAAAGAGGTATCACCATTCTTGCAAAGAATACCTCTGTCAAGTATAATGATGTCAAGATAAACATTATCGACACCCCGGGCCATGCTGATTTCGGCGGCGAGGTTGAGCGTGTTCTGAAGATGGTTGACGGTGTTATTCTTCTTGTTGACGCTGCTGAGGGTCCTATGCCTCAGACAAGATTCGTTCTTTCAAAGGCGCTGGAGCTGGGTCACAAGATAATAATTGTTGTAAATAAGATAGACCGTCCCGACGCACGTCTTGATGAAATAGGCGATGAGGTGCTGGAGCTTCTTATTGACCTTGACGCTAATGATGAACAGCTTGAAAGCCCCATTCTTTTCTGCTCGGGACGTGCAGGCACCTGCTCTATCAGCCAGTATGAGGAGGGCACGGATCTCAAGCCCCTGTTTAACACAATTCTTGATTACATTCCTGCTCCCGAGGGCGATGAGGAAGGTCCTATGCAGCTTCTTATCTCCTCCATTGACTATAACGATTATGTTGGAAGAACAGGTATCGGACGTATCGAGAGAGGCGTTGTTAAGGTAAATCAGCCTGTTATCGTAGGCGATTATCATGAAACAAAGAAGCCTTATAACAGCAAGATAGTTACCGTAAGCCAGATAGAAGGTCTTGGAAAGCAGAATGTTGATGAGGCAAGAGTAGGCGATATAGTCTGGATCTCGGGAATCGAGAATATCACTATAGGCGATACTCTCTGTTCGGCTGACAACTATGAGCCTTTGCCTTTTGTGAAAATATCCGAGCCTACTGTTGAAATGACCTTCTCCGTCAATGACAGCCCTTTTGCAGGCAGAGAGGGCAAGTTCGTTACCTCCCGTCAGCTTAGAGAAAGGCTTTTCAAGGAGGTTCTCAGAGACGTTTCCCTGCGAGTTTCCGAGACTGAAAATACAGACGCATTCAGAGTATGCGGACGAGGTGAAATGCACCTTTCCATTCTTATTGAGAATATGCGCAGAGAGGGCTATGAGCTTGGTGTTTCTACTCCCAAGGTGCTTATGAAGGAAATTGACGGAGTTATGTGCGAGCCTATGGAAAGGCTTGTAATTGACGTTCCCGAGGACTGCACAGGTTCTGTTATGGAGAAGATGGGTACAAGAAAGGGCGAGCTTCAGACAATGCACCCTCAGGGTAACCGAATGAGAATGGAGTTTATCGTTCCTGCAAGAGGTCTTTTCGGCTACAAGAGCGAATTCCTTACCGATACCAAGGGCGAGGGCGTAATGAGCAGTATCCTCGATTCCTATCAGCCCTACAAGGGTGATATTCCCAGAAGAAACACAGGCTCTCTTGTATCCTTTGAAACAGGCGAGGCTGTTACCTACGGTCTTTACAATGCACAGGAGAGAGGCTCTCTCTTTATCGGTGCAGGCACTCCCGTTTATGAGGGAATGGTTGTGGGCGCTTCTCCCAAGGTTGAGGATCTGGTCGTTAATGTGTGCAAGAAGAAGCACCTGACAAATACCCGTGCAAGCGGTTCGGACGACGCTCTCAGACTTGTTCCCCCAAGAAAGCTTTCTCTTGAGGACAGTCTCGAATTTATAGCAGATGATGAGCTGCTGGAGGTAACTCCCAAGTCAATCAGAATCAGAAAGAGGATTCTTGATAACGCTCTCAGAGCCAAGACAAGAGCTAAGGAGAAGTAATTGCATTATAGTGTAAACGGCTGATTTATCAGCCGTCAGTCTGTCGATAAAGTGTGCTAACGAAAAAGTTGCACAAATAAATACGAGGTAAAAGTTTCGGTCAAGCCTTTTCAAAGGCTTGCGGGGTCGAGGGGCAGAGCCCCCGTCGCCCTCCGCAGAGGGCGAAATCTCCTTATTTCCGTGAAATAACGGAGCAAGGGGTGAGAAATGCGACAGCATTTCGAGG
>JAGAJY010000108.1 GCA_017848125.1 Oscillospiraceae bacterium | reverse complement strand
CATAATAATTGCTGAAAATAAAGGGGATAATATTATCGTATTAACACACCTTTTAGCAATTATATCACAAATTTACTCTTATGTCAACGTTTTCAGATGTACATTTTGCTGACTGCAAATTGTTGATTATGACAATGAAGGGAAGTTGTAAGATAAAATGAATGAAAAAAGTTCCAAAGTGAAGAAACCTAAAGAGACTTCACAATAGAACAAAGAAATTATACAACAGAAACCCCAAAAGCTCAACACTTATACTAAAAACCGATTGAACTATGGACAAAGAAGGTGTTATGGTATACTGAATTTGTAACACCGTTGCCTAATATGATACAATAGTCATAAAGGAAATGTAGCGGTCAATATACTTAACGCTGCTCTTTAAAGTAAGCCCACGCTTGACAGCATGGATTTTCTCACGCTGTTCGTTAAAGGCAAGTTTATACTTTTCAAGCAATCACCTTTCTTCTAATCGTCATTAGCTTTGTATAAACGCTTTTTCCTACAAGTGGTACGTCCACAGATAAGCGAAGCATTGGCACGGCTTGTAATCATATGCTGACCGCAGTTTTTGAGGGTGGAGATAATTCAGCCCGAAGCCGAAATAACGTCAGCCTAAATATCAAGCAGAGTGATAAATGAATTGTTGGCAACATAAAGCGTAGTAGCATTATGCTTGTATGTGCTGCTGTCAAAAATGTCTGTCTGACCTTGCACTTAAGGTTCAAAAAAAAATCTCAAAAAAAACCAAATTTTTTTGAAAAAATACTTGACAAACCAAATATTATCTGATATAATATAATAGTCGACAGGGAACAGAGAGTTCGACGATAAAAATGGAGAAGTCGCCTAGCCCGGTTTATGGCGCACGACTGGAACTCGTGTATGCGTTAATAGCGCATCGAGGGTTCGAATCCCTCCTTCTCCGCCAAGAAAAGCTGTGAAATCAAAAGGTTTCACAGCTTTTTTGTTTTTTATTATCCTGTGTTTTAATCATTACAGTGTTAGATTAGAATAGTATTAAATTCTGCTAATAGTATAGACAACGCTCTTTAGGTATGATACAATAATAATTGTGGAAAATAATGATATGCAACAATTTAGCACTCTTATACTGTGAGTGCTAAATTTAACTGAAAGTACATCTTATTATCATAAAATGAACACATATAAAAGATATACTTAGAAATGTGGAAATAAAAAAGTGCTTACAGGTTTTATCCTGCAAGCACATTACCACCGCCTTATAAGCGGGTGGGTTTTTATGGTGGAGATGAAGCAAATCGGGCAAAACCCACACATAATTATATATATGAAACTGAGTGATTTTTAGCTTACAAAACGAATAGATGGCTCTTATCGGATACTAACCGATAAGAGCCATTTTTCAATTTATTCAGTATATATATCTTCATCAGAAAATTTGATTTCACCATTTTCAGATTCATAACGCTTTATTTCTTTACTAACAAGGTACTCAATCATATTAGTAAGAGAACGTTTTTCCTCTTCTGAAATTCTCTTTATCTTATAGTGTGTTATAGGATCGAGCCGCATTGTAAATTGGCTTTTTATTACGGGCATAGTATCATCTCCTTGATGTTATTATGATACCACAATATTAAATTATTGTATGGTATCTTAAAGATACCATATTGACACCTACAAAAATATATGTTACAATAAAAATAGGCATAACTGCTGTTTTTAGCAGTTATGCCCTGAAAGCGTGACGAAAAAAATTTCGCAGAGTAAATACATATGCGAAAGTAGAAAAATGTAGAATTATTGTCTATAATTATATCTAACTTTGTCGCAATTGTCAATAGTATAACTATAAAACACTCGTGTTTTGTTGCTTTTAACAAAATTCGAGCGTGAAATATAGCAATTTGCCGTCAAAGAAATCGTCATAATTTAGAAAGGGTGGGTAATATGTCACGCAAAGGAGAAAATATTTATAAACGAAAAGACGGACGTTGGGAAGGGCGATATATATATAGTTATGATAAAAATGGTCATGCAAAATACAGATCTGTTTATGCTCATTCATATACAGAAGTAAAGACCAAATTATCACAGATTGACAAAAAAGAGTTCGTAACATCGTGTTTACCGCATAATCCGATTCTGCAAAATATATGTGGGGAATGGCTCTCTACTGTTAAGTTTAAAAACAAGCAGTCAACCTACTGTAAATATAGTAATGTCTGTAATAATCATATTTTACCTGCATTAGGTTATTATCCGATAAATAAAATAACAACTTATCAAATTGAAGTATTTATATCAGAACTAACACAAAAAGACTTATCAGCGAAAAGTATTAAGGATATATTTGGTGTAGTAAAAAGAATATTTCAATATGCAGAAAGCTGCAGTTACCAGATCATATGTAATCTTTCGGTTATTTCTGTTAATAACGAATATAAAGAAATGAGAGTCTTTTCCTTACAAGAACAAAAATGCTTTGTTAATTACCTTTTGAAGGATATGGATTTGTGCAAACTTGGTATATACATATGTTTATTTACAGGCATACGCATTGGAGAGCTTTGTGCATTAACTTTGAACGATATAGATTTTGAAAACAAAACCATTTCTATTAACAAAACCATGCAACGCATTCAGACTCCTGATACAGAAACAAAAACCAGCATAATTATTACCAAACCCAAAAGCAGAAGTTCTGCAAGAATCATTCCGTTGCCTGAATTTCTTATTGAAATGCTTTGCGAGCACTGTAATAAGAATGAAAAAGCTGCATTTTTATTAAGCGGCTCATCAGAAAAGTATGTTGAACCGAGGTATATGCAGTATTTCTTTGCAAAGTGTGTATCCGAATGTGGGATTGAAAAGGCAAATTTTCATTGTCTGAGACATACTTTCGCTACAAGATGCGTTGAAGCCGGATTCGAGATAAAATCCTTAAGTGAGATTTTAGGTCACTCAAGCGTTAATATTACATTGAATCGTTATGTTCATTCTTCTATGGATTTAAAACGAGAAAATATGAAGAAAATAGTGCAATACTGAATTATTCGCCGTATCTAAGTGGTCAATACACTTAGTTTTCCCTCTTATTAAGTGCTTTGTAATACTGTATCGCATATGTATTTACTCTGCGAAAAATATTAATGATAAAATTTTATATTGGAGGTTATTAAAATGAGTGAAAACAATAAGGACGGAATGGAAGAAGTAATGGAGGGCGTAGCAAAGGGCTGCGGATTCTTATTTAAATCTGTAGGTACAGTTGCTTTAGGTGCAGTAGGATTACTTGGCGGATTAGGCGAGATGGTTACAGGAATGAAAATAGGCATTGGAGAAATGTCAATGGATGCAATTGATGCTATATGGTCAGGTGGATCAACTTCGCCTATTAAAGCTTATGATGCTGCTGTACGAACGGCAATGGCAGCTTTACAATTCGATAATGAACACTCATATGAAGTATCAAAAGATACAGCTTGGAAAGCGTATAAGACTTTGTATGAGGATACTAATAAAGATGAAGACGCTCTATATCGTGAATTTGAACGAAGATTTGAATGTGATGTAGAGAGAAAACTAAGAGAACATCGGTAAGTTTTGCACTATCAATTATAAGAGGTAATAATATGGATAATCAACAGTTAAAAGATCTAATGCGTCACCGAGAATATGAAATGCAGCAAATTGAAACGGGAATAAACTACTATGTACATGAATGTAACAGATTAGCTGATATTGCATGTAATGCCGGAGAAATTATCAGCAAAATCGATCATGATTTTGCTGAAGCAACCAAACTCAATGGTACTGACATAGCTTTTTTGTTTTTAACTACTGCACTACAATGTGCAAGACAGTATATTTTTGCTAATGATAATTTCAGACTAACGGCAAAAGAGGGCGATAATCTGGTTAAAAACACATTCGGAAAAATTACACCAAAGTCATGGCAGGATATTATTTTTCAAAGTGTTCCGTATGATGCTGTGCAAAGTGATATATTAAATACAGGAATAAGTGGTGCAACCCATAGATACCGAACTCTTGGACATGATCCTGTGATAGGATGGATAATTGGTCCTTGTAATATGGTTACAGATTCATTGACTAAAACTGATTTTATCACTTCTTATAAGGTATCTGATATGCGAATTGTATCTCCATATAAAATGGGTACTGCTGGAGTGATTTCAGATTCAATCTCGGCTTTTAAATCTGATAGTATCCTTATTCCAACTACGATAATACGGCAGGCGATGCATTTTGGTTCAGATTACTTTACAAAAATGGGATTGCCCTTGCCGTTTGTCAGCTCGTTAAACAATAATCTGTCAAAAGATATGTTATCTCGTTTTCACATTGATAGTTACAGCGTTTTGAGAGGTGCCACAATCGCTATAATTATCAATAATATAATTTCGTGTATGCACAAGCTGTTTTATGATCCCAAAAAGGACGGCTCAGAAGATCTTTATGAAGTGAGGACACGAAAAATAATTGATTATTCTAACGTGATTGCATCCGGAAGCAACATTATATATTGTGCGATCAGTAAGGATCTGACTAAGTTAGATGTCGGAGGTATTCTGGTAACGATTATCAGATTAATTAAGGATTACAAATTTATTCAGGAAGTAAAAGAAGAATTTTTAAGAAGTCGTTGGAATGAAATAGTACTGAATAGTTCTGTGGAGGAGTTTATGAAGGAAAAGAAGTTAAGCAGCTATGAACGGGGAATAAGAGATGGTGCAGCTCCAATGGAGGAAAAATTCCGAGATGCTACATCTCATTACGAAGGTTTAAAATACCATATAACAGAACATACAGAAACGCAGGATCGCATAAATTCTGCTATCTTAGGAAAAGATTATGAAAAATTATGTAATGATATCAAACGTGAAAAAGTAAGAATGCAGGCTGCCGAGATGCAGTATCTTAATTATGGGATAGGGGATTCATTTCCGGTTTTTTATAATTCATCCCATGTTTCATCCGCATATTACTATCTCGGCGAAATATATTATAATGGCTATGGTAATATTTCTAAGGATATAAGTAAAAGCTGTCATTGTTTTGTGTGCGGGTATGAACAAGGAGATATGCTGTGTTCAATCAAATTAGCTGAATATTTTCCGACATATTTGCCTGAGAATGTATTACCGCAAAATATATTCGATAAATTTATTCCTGAAATGACCGCTAAAATTAAAGATCCAACTGAAACAAATGCGATAATTGAATATGAGTTGGGGTTAATATTTGAAATGGGATATGGTAAGGATATTGATAAAAACAAAGCTTTTGAGTATTATAATAGTGCAGCTGATAAGAAATTCTTTAAGGCATTGCACAGCGTTTATAGATGTTATGTTCACGGTATCGGAACTGATAAAGATACATCAAAGGCTGAATCCTACTTGATCGCATGTAATAAGATGGGATATAAAATTAACATATGAGGTAAAAAATTATGAGTGAACATAAAAAAGCTGAAGTTAATGTATTGATGCTCGGTGCTCGTCGAGCAGGAAAAACCAGCATACTTGCTTCGATGTGTGAGATTTTTGATAACATTCAGGCAGTGAGTGGTGCATCGCTGAGCTTGAATCAGGACTTGCAAAACGATACGAATATAGATTCTGCTCTTGGTTCAATGAAAAAAATATTTTATAATCATCAAAATCAAGCTGTATTTGATACTGTAAATGATGTACAAACAACTGAGGGCAGACGTGATTATACATTTAATCTTCGGGTATTAAAAAACAAAAAAAGCAAGCACTCTATACGTTTCACAGATTTGCCCGGTGAATACATTGCTCCGCCTGATAACTGTACGGCAGAAGAAAAAGCTCGAAGAGAGGCGACAGTTCGTACAGTATATGATGAAAGCGATATAATATTTGTAGCCATTGATACGGTTTTTTTAATGGAAAAATATGGTTTGTATAATGAGCAAAATAACGAGTGTTCAAAAATTACTAGATGGCTTAAAGATATTAATCCTGAAAATAATGCACGAAAAATGGTATTGTTTGTTCCAATCAAGTTTGAAACATACTATTATTCGGGAAGAGCATCCGAAGTTAACAGACAAATACACATAGCTTATGATCAGCTTATAAATTTCCTGACACGAGATGATCATAAGGATAGTTTTTTCGTTGCAATTACACCGGTCTTAACATTGGGCGATGTTATTTTTGAGCGTTTTAACGATTCTTCAAATGGGAATCCAATAGCCTTATATAAATTCAGATCAGGTTTGGCTAAATATAATCCCCAGTTTTGTGAGCAGCCTATGTTATATGTATTATCTTATTTATATCAACTGATCAAATACAAAAATAGCGGAAAAGAGAAAAAGTTTAAGCTCTGGTGGGATAAGTTCTTAAATTCTGTATTCAGTATAAAAAATGATCGTGTATTTCTTCTGGAAATAGAAAAAGCTATGAAAGCTCGTAAAACAGATGCTCCTTTTGAGATTATTCAAGATTCATTTAAAAAGTAGGTTTTACATATGAAGGACTGCTATTTTTATTGCTCATATAATTATTCTGATGTCGGTTTTGAGTTAGCAAAGGCATCATATAATAATGGTACATTGTCCCAAGTAGAAACATCAGATACACCAGTGTGGATTAGTAATAATCTATCTGAAAATCCTGCCATTATCGAGTTTTTCAGAGCTGATGACAGTGAAGATAGTGCTGTGTTGATCAGAAATATGCAGCTGCTGGTGCCAAATAGAAAAGCTGATAAATATATTTCCGCTTTATTTATCGGAGGTACAGGTGAATGCAGGAGATTAGTAAGCTATATTATTACAAAGCCTATGTGCTTTGCGAATAAAATGCATAGTGTAATCATTCCGATTCCTTCCTTTGAAAGAAAAAATGCCGCAAAGTCATATAAAATAGACTGTCAAAAGCTGAATGAATTTATCATAGATTTTACAGACACTGAAACTTATCAAGAATCTGAAAAATGTATGAAAAACAAATACAGCACAATAGCCAAAAGAATGTTTAAATTTGATGATCTTGATGAATTTATATCTGAAAAAGCTTTTGTGTTGACCGATTCATCAGTTGAATTAAAAGAGAAAATGAATTCACTGTTTAATAAATGCGGACGTTTTCTTAAGCGTGATTTAATAAAAAAGGAACCTATCTATATGGATTTGAGCGATGTACTTAGCAAAATTGACACAAACAAAAATAAGTGTGATAAATGTAAATATCTTAATACCTAAGATTTCATCCCTGTACATAGTTAAAAACTATGTACAGGGATTAATGTCACATTCTCCTAAGTTCCTCAATCGGTATCCTCCACACCTTTCCAATTTTAATACCCGGGATCTTACCTGAGCGAAGCAGGTTGTAAACAGTAGTAAGAGAAATACCAAATTCATCTGCTACCTCATAAGGAGTAAGGTAATCATTTCTGTAATCGGATAACATAAAAATCAGTCCTTTCATGTAATGGGCGGCGGGAAAATCCTGCCGCCCTTATATATTTGTTCATATCGCAATTTAGCGCAACGTATCGCATAATAAATATATATTCTACTAATGAGAAATGCTCAGAATGCAAGGAAATACAGGCATCTGTGCTTGTATGCATATGAAAATTTCTGTTTGGTATTTTTCCTGTCTGAACCGCCAAAACAGGAAAACTGCCAAAAAACATTATGTGAAAGGAGTAAATTTATTATGCAGTATGTAATTGTAAGAATCGTAAAATCCATCATTTTAAGCGTAATTACATTTGTGCTTACAAAGTTCGGGTTCTGAAAACAGAATCCAACATGTGACAATTTGCGTTAGTTTGCGAAAGGAGTAATTTATTATGACCGAATTCACAGTAAAAATCATAACAGCAGCGATTAGTGCAGCAGCTCTGGCGGTATGCTGTACCATAAACTCAGACCTCGGAAAAGAGGTGTATAAGCTATGCGATTTCAGTCATCACGATATATGACAAGAGGGGTATCGACACAAATCCCCATAGCAACACAGCTCAGAATCTGGGAACTTATCGAAATGATACCCGTGCCTGCGGATTATCTCCAGATATTCCGCCTTGAAGGCTCAGACGGCGTTCAAAGGATAACTCATGAGCAGGAGGAACCTGTGTATCGTAACGAAATATCATTTCCATGCGATAATCCTGTGAATGCCAAAATCTATGTGATCGATGACGAAACTCACTGTACAATGCTGCTTGCAGAAGAATATTGAACCAATGCCCTCTGATGCTTATGTGTCAGAGGGTAATTTATTTTGGGAGGAGAAAAAATGCCAAACACCTGCGAATACTGCGGATGTCCGCTTGATGAAAATGATGTTTACATCCACGACAATGTAATCATGTGCGCTGACTGTTATGACGATAACACAAGAGAATGCGGCTGCTGTAACAGACGGATATGGAATGATGACGATGAGGGGGATGATAATGTAACTCTCTGTGCATCCTGCCGTGAGAATAATTATACGACCTGTGAAAGCTGCGGAATGCTTATCCATGAAAATGACGCTTATTACGATGACAATGATGATTATCCTTATTGCTATTCCTGTTATCATAATTCGGGCAGAAGAAAAGCTATCCATAACTATTCATTCAAGCCTGACCCTATTTTCTACGGCTCTGAAAAAATATATATGGGTGTCGAGCTTGAAATAGACAGCGGCGGCTGTGATGAT
>JAGAJY010000107.1 GCA_017848125.1 Oscillospiraceae bacterium | reverse complement strand
GCTGCGGTGTATATTGTATTTGGCTGTTTCATTATGAAATTCCTCCTATAATTTCAGAACAGCCGTAATATATTGTATCTTTATTATACTACGGCTGACCTGAAAAATCAAGTGATATTGATGTATATTTATGAGTTTTATGCAGTTTCTTTTATCTTCTTCTGCACCTTTTCCTCAATAATTTTCTTGAATACTTTGGTATCCTTTTCTGTACCCACATAGTGAGGGACTACGATGATTTTCGTAGGCTTTTTCTTTATCTTTTTGTACATATATTGGGATTCTCCTTTCCTGCTTTTTCTTTTGTTCGTGTAAAATCAACGGCAGTTACTGTTACGCCTTCTCCATTCTTCAGCTGCCCTGCGCTGTTCTTCTTCGATTCTATTTTCCTCGGCCACCTTTGCATTAACCTTATTTGCCCAGTCAACCATACGCTCAACAACCTCACTAAACTGTTTCTTAGGCGGTTTGGACAGATTTGCTTCATATTCTTCAAGCTCTTTCTTTCCAGAACGTAAGCAGCGTTCATAATCGGTTTCTGTCTGACGGATAAAGGTGGTGTAATGAGCAGTTACCGCTTTTTTATCGGCTACCGCTTTTTCATACTCTCTCTCAAATGCAGGAAGCTGTGATTTCAGCAGTTTCAGCTCCTGCGATACCTTTTGAATATCCTCCTTGCTCCATATTTTGTTTTCACTGAGAATTTCATACGGCTCTAAATCCTTGAGCATATTGGGATATAAAGGACCTTCACGATGAAGAAGTGCCAGATAGCGATCGCCGTTTTCAAGGATAAACTCCTTTTCCTTTATCTTCTCTTTTGTTTCCTTTAACCGTTCGGTAGCCAAATCGGATTTCTCGGCAATGCTGTTGACGTGCTTTTCAAAATCCTCTTTGGAATGGATATTATGCTCGTGAATGTAACAAAGCAGTTCCGCACTCCTGCGAAGCTCGTTGTATGTAACGTTGATGAAAAAATCGTCCTTTCTGTAAAAGCCTATCTGTATCTGCCGTAAGCAAATGGCATATTCCCTCTGCACTCCCGTATAGGACAAAACCTTATCAAGCGACATCTCCTTATCCTTGTTCTCAATGCGATACTGCAATTCTTCCAGTCCGTACCCGTCCCCTAACTTTAACGTTCTGACACCTTGACGTTTACCGGAATTTTCAGGCTTTACGCATAAATACTTGCCCTTACGAACAAGGTATCCGCAATTACAAAGCTGCATAACCAAATGGTCAATGGTTTTCACATTCTCCATAAGCACAATTCGGTCAATATCATCACATAGCTTCTGTTTCCACGATGTACCGTTCTGACGGGCAAGCCACTCGGCGTAACTCTGATTTGCATTCCATTTCGGATGTTCGATAACACTGAGGTGTTTCGCCTTGCAGAGCTTGTTGATGTTTTCTCTGCATTTCTTCAAAGTCGATTTATTGTCAATCCAGCGTTTCCCGTCCATACTGAAAGCATTAACTGCAACGTGAACGTGAATGTTGTCTGTATCGGTATGAACAGCAATGAGTATCTGACGATTATTGCCAAAGGTATCATATGCCCACTGCTCCGCAATTCTCTGAGCTTCCTGCGGAGTGACCTCATCTCCCTCGAATGAAATGACATAGTGGTGCATTTTGATATGCTCTTTTCCAACAGGCTTGGCTGTTCGGTGAAATTTCTCTCCTGCATAATGTTCATAGCAAAGTCCCATTTCGATATATGCCGATTCGGGGTCTTCGGAGCAATTTATTCCTGTGACGATTTCCGCTTTATGCTCCTTGGTTTCTCCTGTGACATATTTCAAAAGAGCCAACGGAGAGCTTTTTATGGAAAAGTGAATTAAAACGGCCATCAGCAATTCACCTCTCGCATTGCAATCGTGTGAAGTCCGTTTCGGGAAAACTCTCCCATTTCGTTGATGATTCTTTCGACTTCTTCCACATCACTTGTGAAAACCGACTTGGGTGTATTTACAGT
>JAGAJY010000106.1 GCA_017848125.1 Oscillospiraceae bacterium | reverse complement strand
GCAGTTCCCTTGTCGTATGCGGCGCACATCGTGTTCGGCTCATCAAGCTCAGCCGCATTTTCAGCCGCAAGCTCTGCGGTAATGCTGCTGACAAATTTATACTTGCCGCTTTCATATTTATAAATGGAATAACCGTCAGCCTGACTTACAGACTGCCATTTAAGGATAACGTTTCCTATGCCGCTGTAGGCATTAAGCACAGAAACATCGGCAGGAATAAGCGCCGAAGCCTCACCGTTCCTGTCCCAGATAACATTGGCTGTGCTGTTTGAGGGGATCTTTCCAAGAACTTCATTGTACATTTCCTCGGTGTCAGCGTCAACAAAAATTGTTGCGTCGGGGGCAATGTTTGTAAAGTTGCCGTTGCCTATCTCGATTCCCGTTGAATAGCCGAGAGTGATAGTGGAAAGGTAGTACATATTGCTGAAAACATTGTTGTCTATCTTAACAGCAGTATCGGGAGTCTGATAGCCGGAACTCAAATCAAGCTCGGAATAGTTGCGGTTGTTTACATCGCCTGCAACAATAAGCTCCGCACCCTTTGAAATAACGAGCTTACCCAGCGCAACCGAATCAGCCGCCGCCGCAAAGCCCGTGTTCATAGTCATAAACGCACAGGCAAGGATAAGAGAAACCGTTCTCTGCCAGAGAGGGCGGTAAATAAGCTTAGGTCTGCGGACAGGCTTTCTGCTGTCAAGGAGAGTCCCCGAATTTGGCACTTCCGCCTTAGGCTTTGCCCTTTTCTCACGCCTTTTTATACCGAGGAAATTGCCGTCCTTGTCCGAAAGAGCCATATCAACAGCCCTCACAGCGGACATAAACGCCGTCACCGCCGCCGCCGCAATAAGGCAGGGCAGGAACAGCAGGGGATTTTTCCCTGTCTCCTTTAGCTTTTTCACTATCTTTCGCTGAGTGTTGAAATCCATACCAGAGTCATTCCTTTTATATAAGCATAAATTTTGTTTTTACTGCAAAATACGACAGTTATACATATAATATTATACCACAAAAATACGGGAATGTCCATAGAAAAAAAGTTTTTCTGCGAAAATTCCCGTAAAATTTATGAAATATTTTTGTGCATTTTTCCGATTTATAAATTTATATAATAATCTCTCGGATACTGTCCGAAATAAGCTCACCGCCGCCGCTGTGAGTTACAAGCAGAACGGTTTTACCCTCGGTATGCCGCCTGATAAGCTCTGCTGTTTTCCGCCTGTTTTCCTCGTCGATCCCCTCAAAAGGCTCGTCCAGAAGAAGCATGCCGAAATCCGTGGAAAGCGCACGTACAACAGCAGTCCGCCGCTTCATTCCGCCCGAAAGCTCTTTTACGGGGCGGTTTATATCCTCATCTGAAAGCCCTGTGAAGCGAAGTGCGGCGGCAATATCGAAATGCGGCTTTCTGTGAAGTACAAGAATGCAGTTTTCAAGAGCGGAAAGCTCCTCAAAAAGCCTGTTTTCCTGAAAGACAAAGGATATTTTCCCTTTCGGACGCTCTGTAATGCTGCCCTCAAAGTCCTCCAGCCCCGCAATTATGCGAAGAAGGGTGGTCTTTCCCCTGCCCGATTCGCCGCAAAGCCTTGTAACAGCGTTGTTTTCAATATCCGCCGAAAAGCCGTCAAATACCTTTACGCCGCCGTAGGCTTTTGTTATGTCAGCCAGCCGCATTGCCGTTTCCCTTTCGTGCATTTCCTCTGCTGAGTATCTTTCTCAGGGTTTTGAGAACAGCCTCGGAATTGTACATAAAGCACACAACGAAGCCAAGAAGCAGACCCACCCAGTAAACGCTGGGCTGCTTTGCATAGATAACGCACATAAAGATAATTATGACAGTATTTACCAGAAATCTGAAATAATCCACACGGAAGAAAATGAACTTTCTTGCATCGAAAAGACGAACCGCAAAGCAGGCAAAATAAGCCGCCGCCGTAGCAATTGCCGCACCCCACACGCCGTACTGAGGGATAAGCAGGAAATTCAGAATAACGTTCACCACAGCCGCAACAAATGCTGTTGCGCAGGAATTGACGGATTTCTTTTTAGTGGTGTAAACAGATGACAAAAACTGGCAGAAGCACTGGAATATCATTGCGCAGATAAGTATGGGAGTGAAAATGTGAGCCTCCTGAAAGCGGCTGTCCTCGGCTGTTCCCGTAAGGATAAGAGTCAGCGGCTTGCACAGCAGGATAAGCCCCGAAGCGGCAATGTACAGCAGGGAGGTGTATGCGCCGAATACATTTTCGTAGAATTTGCCGATAGTACGGCTGTCACGCTCCTCAATGGAGGACATCTGCCACGCCTGATAGAACATTGTCGTCACAAGCATAAGAAGCGTAGGGAGCTTATATGCGATGGAATAGATACCGTTTTCCGTATCGCCCACCATCTCCACCACAAACCATCTGTCCGAAGCGGAGGTCACCCACCAGAGAAGATATGTGGGGATAAGAGGTGCGGAAAAACGAAGCATCTCCCCCATAACACGCTTGTCGATAAAGCAGCTGTCAACATATTTGTGAAGCCCTGCCACCGCAGTAAGGAACAGCAGCGAGCAGACATCAGACACTATAAAGGAGATAACATAGCCCGTAACACCGAGCTTTAAACCGAGAATAAGAATAAGGTTGCTTATTACCTGCACAAGCACCGTCAGGATACCGTCCGCCGCAAAAAGCTTTACATATCCCCTTGCCCTGACAAACTGCGAAGCCATCTGACGGAAGCAGGAGAAATAGCAGTAGATATACAGCAGGAAGGCATAGCCGCCTATGGTGTCGTTAAGCTTTACAAGAGGGGTGAACAGCATAAACACAGCCATACCGATAAGCACGCTGAGATTTGCGCTTGTGAAAACCTTTCTGGGATCGTAGCCCTTATCCATACCGAAGCGTATCACAGCGTCTGCCATACTGAACGTAACAAGAGGCACCAGCACGTTGACCGTATTATAGATAAGGTCGGCTGTGGAATACTCCGCCTCTGTCATACAGCGGGTGTATAGCATTGTCATAATAAAGCCCAGAAGCTTTGTGCCGAATGAGCCTATTCCGAATATAAGGGTATTTCCCATCAGTTTTTTGTACTTGTTCATCTGTACATCTCCCGAATTTCCGCTAAGTAAAATATAGTTATTTTAATTATACCACATATTTTTTCAAAATGGAATAGATATTTGCAAAGTTTTTCGGAAAATTTCGGGGATATGAATCGAACAGGCTGATTTATGCAAAGTATTTTTCCCTGAGATATTCACTTTCAATATAACTTCGTTCAATAATATAACAGAACATTCCGTTAATTTCATATTCAAAAGCATTGGCATTTGCCCCGTCGGATTCATAACGGTAAAGCCTGCCTTTGACTTTTTCGGATTCAGAAAGCCTGTAGGTATAGTTTTCATCGAAAACCGTCAGACTTCCTTCCGCAAACAAGTTCTCCGCTCCCTGTTCCGATAAGCATATCTGCACGCCATAGGAATATTCTTCATTTGCATTAAGCTTAAAAAACGGCTTGCAGTTATCGGTGTTTACATACTCCGTGTTAATGCAAAGCTCTTCACACATTAAAACCAGATCCTCGCCGCTGTCAAATTCCGATATATGAAGCCTGTGATTATCAAACTGCGCATACATAAAAAGCAGAGCCGCCAAAATGCCGAGAATTATAAATAATACAAGATATTTGCCTGCTTCCATTATCGCCATTCTTCGTCCATTGTCCGTAAAATCTCCTCCCTGCCAAAAAACCAGATAACGTTTTAATCATAATATTGCAGTTTCACAAACAGATATATATCGTTTCCGAGAGCATAATCCATATAATCATCTTCGCTGTTGATGCAGGATATATCAGGTTTTCGTGAATCAGAGCTTACAAATATGTATTCGGATTCCTCAAACACATAGTAAACATTTCCGCTGTCATAGGCAGCATATAAATGCCGTTTCTCAAAAAAGAGTAATTCTCGGAAATCAGAGAAATATTACTCCCGAGCAATGGATTTTCGGAAAGCTCCGCACTGTAGGGAAGAATAATTTCATAGAGGTCGGTATTTTCCGAATCCGCCGAATCTGAAATTTCCTTATTTACATATTCAAAAGCATTTCTTACATTCACATCATTTTTGTATGTATTCACCATTTTATCAACACAATTTACTTTGTAGGCAAATTCATCTATATAAAACCAAAAATAATGATACACCAAAGCCGAAACGACAGCTGCGGCGGCTAATGCTATACCTATTCGCCTTATACTCTTTTTCACAAGCCCCCTCCGTTAACAATAATTTCATTTCTATAATCATACCACATAATTTTTCAAAATGGAATAGATATTTGCAAAGTTTTTTCAAAAAATACTTATGACGTGAATTTTTTTCGGGATAAACAGCTCTGTATTGACAAAAATATATCGGTATGGTATAATTAGAAAAAAATCCCGCAAATTCCCAAAAATGAAAGGAAATTCAATATGCTTGAACTTAAAGATATACGCTGGTGTCTGCCTGAGGGTGACGAAATATTAAAGGGCATAAGCCTTGCCGTCCCCGACGGAAAGCTTACGGTCATCACAGGACCAAACGGCGGCGGAAAAACCTCTCTGGCTAAGATAATCGCAGGTCTGTACGAGCCCTGCGGCGGAAAGCTTTTTCTGGACGGCGAGGACATTACCGAGTGTAACATCACAGAAAGAGCCAAAAAGGGCGTTGCATATGCATTTCAGCAGCCTGTCAGATTCAAGGGGCTTACGGTAAGAGATCTGCTGGAGCTTTCCGCAGAGGAAAAGCTCACCGAGGACAAGGTCTGTTCACTCCTTGGCGAAGTGGGTCTTTGCGCAAGGGAATATATGAACCGTGAGGCTGATTCAAGCCTGTCGGGCGGCGAAAGCAAGCGAATTGAGATTGCTACCGTCCTTGCAAGAAAAAATGCGCAGATGCTTGTGTTCGATGAGCCTGAGGCAGGCATAGACCTGTGGAGCTTTACAAATCTCATAACTGCCTTTGAACGTCTGAAAAGCGGTCACAACCGCTCCCTGCTGGTCATCTCCCATCAGGAGAGAATTATGGAAATAGCCGACCACATTGTCGTTATCGCTGACGGCAAGGTAAAGTCTCAGGGCAGCAGAGAGGAAATTCTCCCCGAAATCCTTTCGGGCAACACAGGGGCAAAATGTCCTCTGGGAAAAACAGTTGAGGAGGTTTGCTGACTATGAACGAAATTACAGGACAGCTTCTGAAAATGGTATCCGACTGGGACGGCGGCAGCTTCTCGGGTGCGTATAACATCAGAGAGGACAGCGGCTGCGCAGGCCGTCAGTCCTCGGAGAATATCCGTATCGAAAACAAAGCCGATAACCCCGGAATCGTTATAAAGATAAGCGCAAAGGCGCAGAAGGAAACCGTTTATATACCTGCCTGCATTACAAAGGGCGGCGTAGATGACCTTGTTTACAACGACTTTATCGTAGAGGACGGAGCTGATGTCATTATCGTGGCAGGCTGCGGCGTTCACAGTGACGACGAGGAGGAATCACGTCACAATGGAATTCACCGCTTCTTTATCGGAAAGAATGCGAGAGTTCTCTACAAGGAAAAGCACATAGGCACGGGCAAGGGCAAGGGCGCAAAGAGAATAAATCCCGTGACCGACGTGACAATGGGCGAAAACTCCTATATGGAAATGGACACCATGCAGATAAGCGGCGTTACAAGCTCCGACCGCTCCACATCGGCACGTCTTGGAGCAGGCGCAAAGCTTGTTATCAGAGAAAGGCTTCTCACTGACGGAAACGAAACCGCAAAATCCGTATTCGATGTTACCCTCGACGGAGACGACAGCGGTGTTGACCTTATTTCACGCTCTGTTGCAAAGGGAAATTCCTATCAGGAATATACATCTGTGATAAACGGAAACTGCCGCTGCACAGGTCATTCCGAGTGCGACGCCATACTTGCGGACAACGGCAGAGTAAATGCCGCTCCCGCTCTCAATGCGGCAAGCCTTGACGCTTCTCTTATCCACGAGGCGGCGATAGGCAAGATCGCAGGCGAGCAGATAACAAAGCTCCGCACCCTCGGTCTTACTGAGGAGGAAGCGGAAAGAAAAATAATCGAGGGCTTCCTTAAATAAAACAACGGCTCAGAGATATGTACAACACATATCTCTGAGCCTTTTATTCGTATTCATAAATATTTGTTTCACTTTTTTTATGCAAGCTCACAAAAATCAAAAATATGTTCTACCCCTATTGACAAACCAAAACAATTGTGCTATAATATAGATCAGAATCTATTCGATTAAACATTGCAATTGTAAATTCCAAATTGATAATTACGCATTTCGCATTATTCCCGTTACCGAGCCGCTGATTTGAGAGGTTGAGATCTCAAACAGAACGGTTGGGTGCAGGCTCAGCCTGCTTATACGCTTCGGGGGAAAAAAGGAAATCAAAGCTGCCGTGCTCGGCTCTCAGGCATACCTCCAATATTCCTGCATACATTCTCAGCTTTCGTGAACGGGACTCGTTATCCCCGGGGAAAAGAGTATTATCCAGAAGAAGTGTGAGCATTGCCACTATCATTTCCGCTCCCTCCTCGGAATACTCCGTATATAGAGAGCCTTCTCTCGTTCCCTCCTCCAAAAGCCTTTGCAGTATGGGGGAAAGGGTCTTTATTGCGGTCATCATCATTTTCATATGGAGGGTAAGGTCGTCCTGAAGATGAAAATATATGATGATGTTTTTTCTCTCGTCGCTGAATTCCTGCTTTATTATAGCACGAAAAAGCGCCTGTATCCTGTCAAGAGCATTGTCACATTCGTAAATGCTGCTGAAATATTCCTCAATGGCAAGGGCATAGCTGCGTTCGATAACAGCATTGACTATATCGTCCTTGCTTTCAAAATAATAATATATGCTTCCCTTGCCTATGCCTGCCTCCTTTGCTATCTTTTCTACGGAAATATCCTTGTCGGAGATCTGACAAAGAAGCCTTTCGGCGGCGTCAAGTATCAGCTCACGCTTGTTGTTGTCACGCATTTGATTCACTCCCTTTCACGAAAGCGTTATAATCTCATTATGTAAACTGAGGTCAATTATATCACAAAATCTTTTTGATTTCAAGTTGTAATTTTATCTAAAATATAAATTGACTAACGGTCGAAAAAGTGATATACTGAATTACGGTAAAAATCGAACGATAGTCGAATTTGTGAAAGAAGGTATTTTTTATGGGTATCGGAACAGCAGCAGGAATTATTCTGGGCATTGCGGCGGCAGGCACAGGCGTATCCGCATATGCGGCAGTAAAGCTTTTCAACAAGGTTATCCCACGTCAGGATCAGCTGAGAGTAGATATGGACGAAATGGCTGACGCTGCAACATGGGAGGAATATAAGAAAATGATCGCTCCCCGTTCGGAGTGGGTAAGGTCACAGCCTTTAGAGCATATCACAGTCAAATCCAAGGACGGTCTTACGCTTCACGCCGATATGCTTTATGCCGAGGGCGAAAGCAAGGGAATCGTTGTTTCCCATCACGGCTATACAAGTATGAACTTTGCAAACTCCGCAATCGCTGTTTTCTTCAACAAGCTGGGCTATGATGTTCTTCTCGTTGACAACAGAGCTCACGGAAAGAGCGAGGGTCAGTTTGTAGGCTTCGGTATCCTTGACAGACACGACTGCATTGAATGGATAAAGCTTATGAACGAAAAGTACGGCAAGAAGGATATTATCCTTTACGGCGTATCAATGGGTGCTTCTACTGTTGTTATGGCGGCAGGCTCATCAGAGCTTCCCGATAATGTAAAGGCTGTTATATCCGACTGCGCATTTACATCTCCCTACGATGTTTTCGCTCATATTATGAAGAGAGATTACCATATGGCGGAATTTCCCGTTATGAACATAAACGACGCTATATGCCGCAAAAAGGCAGGCTACGGCTTCAAGGACTATTCCACTCTTGAAGCTGTCAAGACCTCCAAGACCCCCATTCTCTTTATTCACGGCGAGAAGGACGATTTCGTTCCCACATGGATGACTGAGAAGAATTTTGAAGCCTGCACCGCTCCCAAGGATAAGCTTATTGTGGGAAATGCGGGTCACGGCGCTTCCTATTACGAAAACTCTGAGCTTTACGAAAGCAAAATAAAAGAATTTCTCGGCAAATATTTATAAACCGAAAGGATTGTTTGTATGAAAGAGATAATCATCAACGGCGCACCCGTAAAATGCTGGCCTCTCACCCCTGCACAGAGACTTCACTACTTCACAATGCTTTTCAGCCCTCCTCAGGTGCTCAACATCGGCACTGGTCTTTATGTAAAGGAAGATGTTGATTTTGACCTGCTGAAAAAGGCTATATATATGGCATATGAGCGCTTTGACTCTATGCGT
>JAGAJY010000105.1 GCA_017848125.1 Oscillospiraceae bacterium | reverse complement strand
TTTTATGGTATGGGTGCAGGAGTAAGGCAAGGTTTGAATTGGGACGGGGTAAAGCTTTTAAAGATTGTACTTCCCCCTGTTGAAGAACAGATAGAGATTACTGACTACTTGGAAAAACAAGTAAATATATTTGATACTCTCATCGCAAAGAAAGAACAAATCGTAACCGAGCTTGAAAGCTATAAAAAATCTCTGATTTATGAGTATGTTACAGGAAAACGTGAAGTATGTGATATGAATGAAAAAGAAGAAATCATTACTATTTTCGATCCACAGGCTACACGGATTATGCAAGAGGCGTTGGCATATAAGGTTATTAGGCATAGCGGAGATAATCTTAAAGGAAGAATTCATCTTATGAAGATAATCTATATGCTTGATAGCATGCTTGGACTTGATTTGGGAATCAACTATTTGCGCTATACTCGTGGACCATACAATCCAATAATAGAGAGTATTGAAAAAAATCTTTCTGACAAGGGAATTATATCAATTAACACAGCAAAAAAATATTCATATACAGTTATTGACGATTCTTTTGACATCAAATACAACGAACTATTTGCAAAACATAATTCTGAAATAGAAAAAATCATTGATTATATGAAAAGAATGAAGTCAAGCAGAGCCGAAAAAATTGCAACTCTTTATGCCGCTTGGAATGATATGATCATTGATGGAGTTCAAAACATAACAGATAAAATGATAATCGATGATGTTATGAACAACTGGACAGAAAACAAGGCTAAAACTGATTTATCAACATGGCAGCATATTCTAAATGAAATGAAAGATAAAAAAATAATTCCTCGAGGATATGGCAAACATACAAGTAGAAAGTCTGAATAATGCCAGAAATAATTGTATTATTTGGGTACATGCAACCTACTTTTAGAAGATATCGAATGCGATAAAATATGTGCTTAGCGAGAGAGAGGTCGTTTGATGGACAACAATATAGTTATTTTTGAATCGGAAGATAAATCTGTCTGCATTTCTGTTCAGATGACCGATGATTCAGTCTGGCTCAACAGAAACCAGATAGCAGAGCTTTTCGGCAGAGATGTTAAAACTATAGGCAAACATATCAACAACACCTTGAAGGAAGAATTATCGGAAGATGATTCAACTGTCGCAAAATTTGCGACAGTTCAACTTGAAGGCGATAGAGAAGTTACAAGAGATATAGAATACTATAATCTTGATGTTATTATATCTGTTGGCTATCGTGTAAAATCCAAACGAGGCATTGAGTTCAGAAAATGGGCAAACAGGGTGCTTAAAGATTACATAATCAAGGGCTATGCTGTAAATAATAACCGTATAAATCAGATCGGTGAGGTTATACGGATAATGAAGCGCACACAGGAACAGCTTGATTCAAAACAGGTTTTGTCCGTTATCGAAAGATACACTACTGCTCTTGACCTACTTGACAGCTATGACCATCAGAATATGACAAGACCAAAGGGTTCGGAAGCTGTTTATGTTCTGACTTATGAGGAGTGCAGAAAGCTTATTGATTCTATGAGGTTCGGTGATGAATCCGATGTTTTCGGAAATGAAAAGGACGATTCGTTCAAGGGAAGTATCGGTAATATTTATCAGTCATTCGGCGGAACAGATGTATATCCGACCCTTGAAGAAAAGGCAGCAAATCTTCTGTATTTTGTAACGAAAAATCACAGCTTCAGCGACGGCAACAAGAGAATAGCCGCTGCGGTATTTCTCTATTTCCTTGACAGAAACGGTGTGCTGTTTGCCGATGGTGAAAAAATCATTGATGATTACACGCTTGTTGCTCTTACCATTATGATAGCCGAATCACGCCCCGACGAAAAGGAAATGATGATAAGCGTTATTATGAACTGTATTGACAGGAAGGGATAATTATGGGAATCAACGCTACAAACGAAAAACGCTTTGAAGAAGATATAGAAAGCTTTTTTCAATCTCCCGAAGGCGGTTATACAAAAACAACAGATACATATAATGCCGATGTGGGACTGTATGTTGATACCTTTATCGGCTTTATCAAAGCATCACAGCCTAAAGAGTGGACACGCTTTGAAAACACCTGCGGCAGCGATCCCGTTAAGAAGTTCATTACCGCTTTCAATAATGCCTGTGATATGGACGGTCTGCTGAATGTGCTTCGTCACGGCTTCAAGCACAGAGGAATAGCTTTCCGTGTATGCTACTTCAAACCCGAATCCCGTCTGAACAAGACCGCAAATGCTCATTATGAGGAAAACATCTGCAATTGTGTAAGGCAGTGGCATTATTCATCTCAGAACAAAAACTCCGTTGATATGGTGCTGGTGCTGAACGGTATTCCCGTTATTGCCCTTGAACTGAAAAATCAGTACACGGGACAGACGGTTGATAATGCGAAAAAGCAGTGGATGTATGACCGTGATCCCCGTGAGATATGCTTTCAGTTTAACAAGCGTATTCTTGCATATTACTGCGTTGACCACACCGATGTATTTATGACAACAAAGCTTGCAAAGGCTGACACCTTCTTTCTGCCCTTCAATCAGGGTTCAAACGGTGCAGGAAATAACGGTGGTGCGGGAAATCCTCCCAACCCTAACGGTTATCCCACGGCATATTTATGGGGAAATGTTCTGCAAAAGGACAG
>JAGAJY010000104.1 GCA_017848125.1 Oscillospiraceae bacterium | reverse complement strand
GTTGCACAAATAAACACAAGGTAAAAGTTTCGGTCAAGCCTTTTCAAAGGCTTGCGGGGTCGAGGGGCAGAGCCCCCGTCGCCCTCCGCAGAGGGCGAAATCCCCTTATTTCCGTGAAATAACGGAGCCAGGGGTGAGAACTGCGACAGCAGGTCGAGGGGAGGCGAACAAGACCGCCTCCCCTTGTAGAGCGGTTGTGCTTACTTACCCTTCAAAACGTTCCGGTGGAACGTTTTGAACATAACTTGTCTTTTTGCGACTTTTGTGCAAATTTAACAATAGCGTTTTCTTTTTCGACACGCTGAAATGTCTTTCTCCGCACGGGGAAAGACATTTTTTTGAAAGGACTACTATGGCAAAAAAGCTTCTTATATACCTATCGACCTTTATTCTTACGCTAACCCTTTTGTGGCTGACTCTGCTTTTCACCTCAATGATACCAAACGAAGCGATTCGTGAAAATATGCTTGCAAGCGCATACAATTACGACGGAGCAGAGCCGTTCAGACAGGACGGTGAACGAAGCAGCACCGCCGATAATTACGCAGATGTAATACTGCTTAATATCGTCTGGAACATTGACAGCACAAAGCCTCTCCTGTCATCGCTTGACACAAAGTATTTCAACGGAAACGAGCAAGGGGAGAATTACGGCTTTTACGCCGCACTGAACGGAGCAGAGCCGAACACCGACTATACACGCTATTGGCACGGAATGTCAGCGGTAATACGCCCCCTTATGCTTGTAACGGACGTAAACGGGATAAAAAAAGCAGGTCTTGCCGCCGCATTGCTTCTCCTCGGCATAAACTGCATAATTCTTTTAAAGCAAAAGCGCCCCTTTGCCGCCGCCGCACTTTTCCTGTCCTTTGCAGCTGTGGGCATATGGAAAATCGGTTTATCTATGGAATATCAGCCTGCCGTAATAATCAGCCTGCTGATGACCGCCCTCTTTATCCTCCTTGAAAAAAAGGGCGATACAACTCTTATCATACTTTCGGTAATAAGCGGAACATTGATAGCCTTTTTCGATTTTCTCACCGCCGAGACACTGACAATACTTATCCCCCTGCTTATGATTATGATAATCAGATACGACAGCGGACGATTCAGCGGCTTCAGACCCGAAGCCGCAATATCATTAAAATGTCTGACAGGCTGGCTGTGCTCATATGCATTCACATTTATCGCAAAATGGACAGCCGCAAGCCTCGCAACAGGACAGAACAAATTTTCGCAGGCAATGCACTCTGCCGAGGTGCGTTTTACAGGCGGCTCAGCAGAAATTTCAGCCCCTCTGCAAATGATACTCGCCCCCGTAACAAATATATCAACCCTTTTCGGCGGAATCACCCGTGCCGATATGCCCTATTTTCTCACAGGAATAATCGTGACCGCCCTTCTGACCGCAGTAATTCTGTACATCTTCAAATCAAAGAAAAACACCGCCAAGGATTTTATTTTCCTTGCCGCCGCCCTCGGCATACTACCCCTTGCCAGATTTATTGTCCTGAACAATCATTCCTATCTCCACGACTTTTTCACCTATCGGGCATTGGCATCAACTGTCCTTGCCCTCCTTGCGTCAGTGTGGTATCAGACCCTCGGCACACCCGAAAAAAAGAAGGTGAAATAAATGACTCCCGAATTTACGATTTTAATGCCCTGCCTGAACGAATCCGAGACTCTCGCCGCCTGCATAGCCGAAGCAAATAAATATGCCGCTCATCTCGGTCTTTCCTATGAAATACTTATCGCCGACAACGGCAGTGCCGATAATTCACGGGAAATAGCCGAAAAATCGGGCGCACGGGTAATAACTGTTCCCGAAAAGGGCTACGGAAATGCCCTCCGAGGGGGAATATCCGCCGCCAAAGGAAAATATATCATAATGGCTGACTGTGATATGAGCTACAATTTCGCCAATATCAAAGAAATCGCAGAAAAACTTAGAAACGGTGCAGACCTTGTTATGGGAAACCGATTCAAAGGAACGATAGAACAAGGCGCAATGCCCTTTTCACACAGATATTTCGGAATCCCCCTTCTTTCTCTTGCAGGCAGACTGCGTTTCAGAACCGATGTAGAAGATTTTCACTGCGGAATAAGAGGCTTTGACCGAAAAAAAGCAATAGCTCTGAATCTGAAATGCACAGGAATGGAGTTTGCCACCGAAATAATCGCACGCTTTGCAATGGCAGGATATAAAATAACCGAAGTCCCCGCCGACCTTCGCCGTGACGGACGAAGCGGACATTCCCACCTGCGAAGCATTCGGGACGGACTCAGACATCTGATTTTTATATTGACCTGTAAAAAATAAACCTCTGATTATTTCACCCTCACGCCTTATGCCCCCCTATCTGAGAATTTCTGCTCATAGCAGTAGCCCCCTCTTTAAGGTCCATACCTCTCAGCACCGCATTTTTTCCATATCGCCGTTTCATATCGAGAATAGCCCTCTGCATCGACTGCTCCTTTCTCAGCCGTACCTCCTCCTGTTCACGAAGCAGACGCTGCTCCTCTGGGTCAGAAAACAGGTCAAGCTGTTCAAAGCCGTGATTTTCAGCCGCCCTGTCCTCAGAAATAATGTGGTTTGCAGTAATATTCATACGCCTTACCAGAAGCCGCCTGTCAACGATTTTTCCGAAAAGCTCCATAGCCATAGCCGAAAGGCATTTAGCCGAAGCCGTGTGCCTGCCCGTGTTCACAGTCCCGTGAGCATGGGCAGGAATTTTTCTGCCGTAATGGTCTATCGTAACAGCCCCCCTGTACTCACTTGCTATGTCCTTATCCGCAAAATTATCCTTGTCATACCCCACCGTAATAACCAGCTGATCCGTCATAAGCCTCTTGTCAACAAGCTCCAGAGCCAGCTCCAGCACCATTTCCTTCATAACAAGCGCCGCCTTGTCGTATTCATAAGGAAACTGCAGAACCTGCCCCGAGCTGATACTGCTGCTTTCGGGCTTGTACGCCTTCACATCTGCAATAGTGCAAGGCTCCCAGCCCCATGCATGGTCAATAAGCAGCTCTGCATTAACGCCGAAAAGCTTGTACAGCATATTTTCATTTCTCAGCTCCGAGGGCTTTCCCAGCGAGCACCTTGCAATATCCCCCATTGTAAAAAGCCCGTTAGCCTCCAGCTTTTTTGCATACCCCTGACCGACCCTCCAGAAATCCGTCAGCGGACGATGGCTCCACAGCTGCCTGCGATAAGAAAGCTCATCAAGCTCAGCTATCCTCACCCCGTTTTTATCGGGCTGAATACGCTTAGCCACAATATCCATAGCCACCTTTGCAAGATACATATTCGTGCCTATCCCCGCAGTTGCCGTAATACCCGTTTCCTCCAGCACCTCAGAAACCAGCTTCTGAGCAAGCTCTCTCGGAGTCATTCCATAGGTTTTCAGATAGCTTGTCATATCAATAAAAACCTCGTCAATGGAATAAACGTGAATATCCTCGGGAGCAATGTACCGCAGATATATCTTGTAAATGTCCGTGCTGTACTTCATATAATAAGCCATTCTCGGCGGAGCGATAATGTAATCCAGCGAAAGCGAGCTGTCAGCGGAAAGCTCTGACAAAAAATGCGAGCTTCCCGAAAACTGCCTTTGAGGAGCTTTCAGAAGCCTCTCCGCATTCACCTCACGGACACGCTGAACCACTTCAAAAAGCCTTGCCCTGCCGCCAATACCGAAGGATTTCAGCGAGGGAGTCACCGCCAGACAGATAGTTTTCTCAGTCCTGCTCTCATCAGCAACCACCAGATTTGTGTCAAGAGGGTCAAGCCCCCTTTCTCTGCACTCTACCGAAGCAAAAAAGGATTTTAAATCAATAGCCGCATAAAACCGCTCGCTCATAGCACGCCCTCCATTCACAGCACATCTGTTCAAAACTCTTGTTCTAATTATAACAAATGTTTCGTTATTCGTCAATAGCAAATTCGCACAAACATTCTACAGCACATCTGTTCATATTTTACAGCCATAACAAAAACAGCCTTGCAGAAGATATCATCTGCAAAGCTGCCAAATTCATTCACTGTGCTCACAGGAAACATAATACTTATCGGGAGCATTGGCAATATCCACATAAATCTTCTCCGTGCTCCCCTCAGAATATAGTGACTCATCAGGGGGATGGGGCAGGCTTTTGAAAATAAACTTCTTTCCCGAAGGGTCCGTGTATTCAAAAACCGAACGCATATAGCCAACACCGTTCACCGAATAATAAGCATTCTCCTCTCTTATATAAACAGCATAAACGTAACTATCGGCATTGATCAGCCCATTATAGAAATGAGCCTTTTTCAATTCCCTTATAACATAAAAATACAACACAGTCAAACCAATAACAGCAAAGCTTACCGCAAAAAAACATGCAGCAGCCATACCCGTGTCCCAATCAGACGAGGTTTTGACTTCTCCCGGGAAATCTTTTGCAACATCAATTCTGATTTTATCTCCGACAGTTCCCGACTTGTTGTATTCAAAGCTTTCCGAAAATTTCACACCATCGCACTCATAGTCAGCAGTAACGACCTTTGAACTTCCCTGAAAAGAAACTTCTGTTATAACCGCCGTAACCTTTTTTACATTCGCAGAAGATGAACTTATCAGCAATGCAACAAAAAAACAAGCAAAAAGGAAAAAAACACTTCCCATGATCATTTTCGGTATATCCATTCTGTACTTTTCCAAATCACTCACTCCTCAAATATTTCTATTCCCCTGTGAAACATAATATCTTGACGGATCTTTTTCAATATCCACATAAATCACTTCACTGTCGCCCATGCAATAACCGCATTTGCTCGGGTGGTGAGGCGATGATAGAAAAACTCGCCTGTTTCCGAACGGGTCGCAGTATTCAAACACAGAGCACATATATCTGACGTGATTCACATATGTATTTGACGGCTGCTCCCCTGCATACTGAGCGTAAATATACATATTATCAGTGATAAGACGATTAACATAAACCGCCCTGCGAGCTTCAATGCCAATAAGCACACCGCCCACTGCGCCGAACACGACCGCCATAATACCGAATACGATGTATAGAACCGCCGAATCGCTTCTTATCTCCCACGGACACTCAGGGTCAACATAAATTTCCACCATATCCCCCACGTACATATCCGACGTATAATAACTTAAAGTACCCGAATATTCCTCCCCGTCATATTCATAGCTTATATAAACATCGTGATATGTTCTGCGGTCAGAGCCGCTGCCTCGCCTGTAGGCTTCTATCTCCGTTATTACAGCCGTAACCTCATCAGCGTTTTTTCTGAACTCTGAAATATCAGCAGCAGTTACAGCTATCACCGCAATAAAAATCACCGCTACAGCCGAAAAAACTCCGCCGACTATCATAAAAACAGGATTCACCTTGTACCGTTCCATTTTCATCACCCTTTGCAAAAAGCCTGCGAAATCCCGTAATAACAGGATCCCGCAGGCAAAAAGTTATTTTTATTTATCAGCCGCAGACAGGTGTTGTCCAGCCGAAGGTGTCCTCAGTCTTGCCCCACTGAATACCTGTGAGAGTATCATAAAGCATCTGTGAAACCTTGCCTATCTCGCCGTTGTTGAGGGTCATAACCTTGTCAACATATTTCAGCTCGCCGATGGGAGAGATAACAGCAGCAGTACCTGTGCCGAATGCCTCCTCAAACTTGCCCTCATCATAAGCCTTGATAAGCTCATCAATTTCAATGTCTCTCTCGGTAACCTTATAGCCCTTGCTTCTGAGGATCTCAATGCAGGACTTTCTTGTGATACCGCCGAGAATGGACATTCTGTCAAGGCTGGGAGTGATAACCTCACCGTCAACAACGAAGAATACGTTCATTGCTCCAACCTCTTCAATGTACTTGCGGTGAACGCCGTCAAGCCAGAGAACCTGCTCATAGCCCGACTTTGCAGCCTCCTCCTGAGCCTTCAGGGAGATAGCATAGTTAGCCGCAGCCTTTGTAAAGCCTGTGCCGCCTGTAACAGCTCTTACATAATTCTGCTCAACGTAGATCTTAACGGGAGCAAGACCTGCCGCATAGTATGCACCTACGGGAGAGCACATTACGCAGAAAATAAGATGCTTTGCAGGGTGAACGCCCAGCATAGGATCAACCGCAAAAATAAAGGGACGGATATAAAGAGAAGTGCCGTAATTATGGGGAACCCAGTCAGCGTCAACCTCAACAAGCTTCTTTATAGCCTCAACGCAGAACTCCTCGTCGATCTTGGGAATACAGAGACGATCGTTGGACACGTTCATTCTTGCCATATTCTGCTCGGGACGGAAAAGCTGGATCTTTCCGCTCTCTGTTCTGTACGCCTTAAGACCCTCGAAGTCAGCCTGACCGTAGTGAAGGCACATAGAGGAAGGCTCCATAGGAATAGGACCATAGGGAACTATTCTTGCGTCGTGCCAACCCTGACCCTCATCATAGTTCATAAGGAACATATGGTCGGTGAAGATTTTGCCGAAGCCGAGCTTGCTTTCATCAGCAGGCTTCTCCTTGGGTGTTGTTGTTCTGGTGATTTTGATTTCCATAGTGAACATACTCCTTTTGTATGAAAAATAGGCTGTAAAAATAATTTATATAATTATACCATATTCTGATGATTTTTTCAAGTAAAAGTTATATAAAAACCTCTTGATTTTTTTAGAAGAATATGCTATAATATACAAGTAATACAGAAATGTGTCTTCGTAGCTCAGCAGGATAGAGCGTTCGCCTCCTAAGCGAAAGGCCGTGGGTTCGAATCCCGCCGAGGACGCCATATGTTTTCAGCATACTCCATTCGGGGTATGCTTTTTTCTTTTTACCGTAACCGTTCCGAATCAACAAAACTGCCCGATACACCGTACCGAAGCAGTCTGCATTTTCCTGATTCACATCATTTCATCGTGAGAAATTCTCAAAACCTGAGAATAAAGCTCCTCATCATCATACATATTACCGATGACCTTAACAGCCATACCTCCCGCAGGAAGCATATCAAACCCGAAATAGGGATAGAGCGGGGCCGCAGTCAGACAGTTGTCCGATTCGCTGAAATACTGAACATAAAACATTCCGCCGTTCATAAAAACAACGCCTCTGATATTAAACTCCTCGTCAGCACCGTCGGGAACATCTGCAAAGACAGTTCTTTTCTTAAATTCCTCTCCGCCTGCCGCATACATCTCATGCATTTCTTCTATGGATTCATCGGCGCATATGCCCGAAAAGCGGCTTACGCTGACAATATCGCCCTCAAAGATCCTGACACTGCGCCCATCCTTGAAGCCCGAAGCCATTCCCAGAGTATCAATGTAAACAGGGTGCATAAAGTAAGCGTCACTGTCTCCGCCTACAATGAAGTGAGTACCATCGGGATCTCTGCACAAAACACCCTCAGCCCACTTTTCATCGGAAGGAGCGATATTCTTGAAAATTATCTGTGCTCTGAAAATACTGTCAGGATACAGGGTTTTATACCTTTTCACAGACAATCTATCGCCTCCCATAAGATAAATGTGATTTACTTATATATTATATCACAGTTTTCCGAAAATTTCAATGGTATTCTTGCATATAACATAAATATTAACAATTATGTAAATTTATGTCATAATCAAAAAAGTGCGGCAGACTACAGCTCTGCCGCACAAAAAATCAATACTTTTTAAGAACAGAAACCGCACCGATAACAATTTCGGAAGCCTTTTCAAGATTTCTTCCGAGAAGCTCGGAATCCTTCTGAGACTTAGCCATCTCCATAGCCGCCGCAACAGTTTCTCTGCCCACCTCTACCTGAGTCTTGTATATCTCGTCAAGCTGTGCAGCCGCAAACTCCTCAAGATTCTTGTAGCAAACCTTCAGATCCTTGATAGTGTTGTTTCTTATATCATCGTAATTTTCAAGTGCTGAATCAATGATCTCCGACTGCTGTTTCTTTTTAAGAATATTGCGGAAGAATGGCATAGTAGTCGAAGGGAAGCCCATTTCACGGTCTGCACCCTGAGAAGCCGCCTCCTTTATCTTGTCAGCCACAAAGGTGTTCACATTGACAGTTTCACTGCATGAGATCCTCGCACCTGCAAGATTTGCGATACCAAGCTTTCTTGAAAGCTCGCTTGCCATATCATTGATAACATCATTAAGACGTGAATGATGTATTTCAAGACACTTTCTGTAAGCCTCGCCCACCTTGTCCATAAGATATGAATAGAAATGTCTTTCCACATCTTCGTCATTTGCGGTAGTACGGCAGGCAAGAATGTCCTCTCTGAGCTTTGTGAAGAACTCATACATCCAGTGCTCAGCTTCCTGCTTCATCTCAGTGATGGAAAGAATGATCTTCGGCTTCTGATTTTCAAGAGCTGCTGCAAGGGTCGTACACTCACGCTCGAAATCAACGGAAAGCTTGTCAAGATTAGCCCTGTCCATCTTCATCATATCGCTTATCATATTGAGACGATTAAGCGTATCTGTAAGCATAAGCCTGAGCATTGAGAATACACGCTGAGTGCGGATAGTATCCTTCTGCACGATTATTTCCCTTGAAAGAGCAAGCTCAAATTTAAGGAACTGATTCTCGTAATAATCCTGGAAGCCCTTTATGTCGGGGCGATTAAGACCGATTTTTCTGCGGTACTCATCAATTCCGCTGATGCCGTAAACCTCGGCATTGGGAATAAGCTGAGAACACAGCTCACGGATACGTCCCACGACCTTTTCAATATCCTCCATGGAATCCATAGCGTCTATCATATTCACAAGAACGAAAACCTTGCTGAAATTCTGAGGAACGATATTTTCCGCAATAAAGAACTGCTCTGACTCGGAAAAGGGTGAAAGCGCCGAAGCCACATAAATAAGTGCATCAGCCTTTACAAGGAAATCCTTTACCTGCTTGTCAAGGTCATCAAGGTCGCTTAATCCCGGAGTATCAACTATCTGGATCTCTTTCAGAATGGGAGCGTCGCTCTTTACATCAATATAATCAAGCTCACCGGGGAAGAAATCCATCAGGTCGGAAAGTCTGTCACGGCTCAGGTCATCGGGAGTAAGAGTGACCCTCTTTTCGTTGTTCAGAACAGCCTCAACGGAAGGTCTTTCGCCATAGGAAATGCAGTTTACCGTAAAGGTTTCGGGAGCAACGTTAACAGGCGCAATGGAGCGTCCGAGAATTGCATTGATTATCGTACTTTTTCCACGCTTGAAATCGCCCGTTACCATAAGTGAAAAGGGCTGATCCATCTTCTTTGCGATTATGGAATCCCACTTTGACATTCTTTCAACCGCCTCGTCGCCGAGAATGGCAACAAGCTCAGGATCGCTTACAAGCTTGGAAAGCTCACCACGGACAAATTCAATATCTGCGGCGGCATTATCATAATTTTTTTCCATCTGTTATGCCCTCCTTTACGCAGAATGTCCGCTGTCTGAATTTGCAATTATATCACAGCGAATTTCAAGAGACTGCTTGCTGCCCACATGGCTTGCCGCAGATGAAAGGTCGGGACGCCAGATGTAAAGTATCTCGCAGCCGATAAATTCCATAGCCGCAATAATGCGCCTTTCGTCAGCGGAGCAGCCGTCCATGTTAAGGTCACGGACAGGAGTAACGTGAAGCGTCTCATAGCGCTTGACAATAGCGTCAATGTCAATATCCTTGTTGGTGTGACCATAGGAATCGGGAACGCCTTTTTCACGGACAGATGCGTAAATCTTGGCAAAGTCCGAGGGATTGTCAAGGCATATGATACCTGCCCTGTCCGCAGTAATATCGCCTGAGATTATCCATTTGTTGAGAACGTAATTCAGCTCTCTAACATTGCTCTTTGAATCATTGCTGTCAGCAGTGGAAACATCTCCCCTGCTTATGCCGGGATATGTAAAGGCATAATTGAATGCAGAGTGTCTGTTCTGGAGTCTGCCGCATTCACAGCCGATGAGAAAGCAAAGCTCATCTGTCGTAAAGCTTTCGGCAATATCGCTTGTCATAACGATACAAGGCTCGATTCCCTCGCCTGCCATAGACATGATTTCGGGAACATCGCCCGCTTTTCTCACAAGAATAACAGGAAGGCTTATCTGAAGTCTCTCGCTGCATTTTCTTGCAGCCTCGTAAGCCTTTGCATACTTCATAGAGCTTGCACTGTCGCTGCTCTGAAAATACCTCTTGAAGCGTCCGGGAATATCATTGCTGACAATAGCCTTGTAAAGCCTTGACCAGCCTGAGATTCCTCCTATCTTCTGACGCATAGCAAAGTCTGCGTCAAAAGCATAGTCAAGCGTTCCTCCCACAACGTGCTCCTGATAGGAACGTGTTCTCTCAACAAGATAGTCGCAGAAGGACGTGTTTATTTCCATAAGAGGATTGAATGAATCTACCATCGTCAGTCCTCCTCTTATTCTTCATCAGACAGAATCTCGGTAAGAGATCTGTGGAGATTATATGTATCCGCAAGCATACCGCCCACATTCTCGGCAATGCTCTGGAGTCTGATCTTCTCGTTGTCGGACATGACCTTCTTCTGCTGCTTGACATCGTTGAGATCATCAAGAGTTTTCTGGGTGTCCTTAAGGATTATTTCGGTTTCCTGCTCGATCTGAGTTTTCAGACCTGAGAAGGAGTTGTAAACCTGCTGACGTACAGACTCGGTAAAGTCGGAATTGATCTTCATTTCGTGGAACTGCTTCTTGACAGTCGCCTTCATATTCACCTTGAACTTGTCGATACGCTCCTGAACAAGGAACTTATCAACAGCAAACTTTCCTGTGAATGTGCCTGCAAAACCTGCAAGAGCCATAATGCAGATGCCCGCAGGAGTAAGGAACGCACCGCCTACAACCGTTGTTACCAGCAGGAACGATGTAGCAAGCCATGTGGTAAGACCTGTAAGACCGCCCAGAAGAGCACCCTTGACGCCTGCCTCTCTGAATCCGATAAACAGACCGCCGATACCGCCCGTACCGATAACAGAGCCGATAATGCTGTCAGCTACGCCGCCGTTGCGATTGCGGTTTGCGGGAACGGAAAACAGCTCCTGAATACGGTTGAGGGACTCGAAGAACTCATCCTGGAAGGACTGGAGACGAACAGCCTCCTCGGAAAGTCCCACGTTGATGTCGTTCTGGATCTGCTCGCAGATAAGCTGAGCCTTGTTCTCGATATTTTCCTTGATTTTCTGAGTAAGCTTTTCATAAACTATCTTAAGCTTCTCACGCTTCAAGTCCTCCCCTGCCATCTGGTAATCATCGATTACCTGCATAGCAGTCTCCTCGATCTTCACCCAGTAATCATCAAGGATAGGCTGGAGCTGTTCAAACACCTTGTTAGCCGCATTGTTGATACGGACAAACTCCTCACGCTTCTTGGTGCGTATCTCCTCGATCTCCTCAATGGCAAGCTGATATTTCTCCATAAATTCATCAGTTTCCATTACAAGAGCATTTTCGTGGATAACGATGGAGTTGATTATCTCAGAGCCTGAGCTGATTATTTTATTTGCAAGTATCTGGAGAGTGATAGAGCCTCTCTCCTTGGTGAGCATAGATTCAAGCACGCTTTCAAACTTGGGGAAATTACTCTCCTCAAGCATCTGCATATCCTGACTTTCCTTGGCAATAAGCGCCTTCTTTGCATAAACTCCGATAACCTTGGGCTTGCCTATCTTGCGCTTGTAAACGCCGAACTCCTTGGAGTTCTCGCCCATTACCTTCTTAGCCTTATCCATAACGTAGCTGCCGATACGCTTTTCCACAGTTTCAACAATTCTGTCCTCGTCCTCCTTGGAGAATGTACCGAAGCAGTTTACCGCAAAGATAATACGTCCCAGATCGCTTGTGAGCATCTTGTTTTCAAGAAACTCCTTTTCAAACTGAGAGAAGGGGGAGTTTGCACTGATAACGAATACAGCAGCGTCTATTTCGGGAAGAATAGACATAGTAACATTTGTCATCTGCTCGTCATCGTTAAGACCGGGTGTGTCGATAATATCAACGTGATTTTTGCAGAAATCCGTGTCATAGTAAACAGTAGCTTCCTTGACAGTTTCAGCCTTTCTTTCAGACTCGGAGGAAAGCTTTGTAACATAATCCGCAAGACGGTTTATATCGACCCTTTCGTTTGTTCCGTCCTTGTATTCAACAACAACATAAGGGTCCTTGCTGTATGTAACTCTGTTGAGAGTGGCTGTTGCGGGAAGAACGTCGGCAGGAAGCACTTCCTGACCGAGAAGAGCATTTATAAGCGTACTCTTTCCTCTCTTGAACTCACCGACAATAGCAACCTCAAAGTGGTCGCCTGCGGATTTCTCGATAACGTCCCCGATGGAGCGGGCGGTGTTTTCAAGATTGAGGGAAGCGGCATACTCTTTGAGCTGTTCAAGGCTTTCTATCAGGTCGTTGACAGTTTCCCGGAACGATGAATAGCTCGCAAAGTCATAAGTCTGTTGTTCCATAATAAACCTCCTGTGATTATTCCGCACAAGTCCCGTTGCGGTATTGAAATGCAGCAGCGACACGCTGATGCAGGATATCATCACCCCATAATAATATTATTATACCATATTTTTCTCATTCAAGTCAATCTCAGACAAGCTCTAAAACATAAAAATAGATAACTTCTTTTTGTTATATCTGCACAAAATTCAACCATTCTGACTATTCAGACAGTAAAAAGGTTACAAAACGATTACTAAATCCGACAAAAAAGAAGCTCCGCATTTCTGCGAAGCCTCTGAATTATCCGATCAAATTTTAATAGTTAGGCGGACTCACTCCCTATGTATCAAATCATATCCTTCATTGTGCGTAAGGTGATTACTTTCATATATCATCACTCATTTCGGATTTGTGTCGGTAGTACAGCTTTTAGCCTATCTATAATAAAGCATTGTCATGCGGATACAGTCGCTGACGGCTTTGATGCCGCTAAGCCATTGGAATCACTCCATAATTCAGATTCAGGTTAAAACGGAACTTAACTTTCCATCGGACTATTCTCCATTTCGTTGTATTACTTTGTTAACAGCAAACTCAACGTGCCATCGGTAACACTCCAAATCTCAGATTTTTATGATGAAGAAACCATTTACTTATCCATCGGACTCTCTCCGTTACTCAGATTTTTATCAGCAGCCCATAGGGGCTAAGGCAATCATTATGCCATTGGACTCACTCCTAAATCATTAGTCTCTGATAAATACTGTCCTGATCATAATTTACCATCTCTTTCGGGGATTATTTACGATCCTGCCGCTGCCTTTCGGCAATCTGCGGTAAAGCCTAATTACTTGTCGGACTCACTCCCTTGTAAAGCATTCAGATATTCAGATCGTGAAAACCTCTCGTAATCATTGCGACCAATCCTTTCGGGATTATTTATGATCCTGCCGCTGCCTTTCGGCAATCTGCGGTGAAATTCAGTTACCTGTCGGACTCACTCCCTTGGTTAAGTTTTCAAATATTCAGATCGTGAAAACCTCTCGTGATCATTGCGACCAGTCCTTTCGGAGGATTATATCCTGCCGCTGCCTTTCGGCAATCTGCGGTAAAGCTTATTTAACTGTCGGACTCACTCCCTTGATTCAGTTTTCAAATATTCAGATCGTGAAAACCTCTCGTGATCATCTCGACCAATCCTTTCGGGAAATTATATCCTGCCGCTGCCTTTCGGCAATCTGCGGTGAAACTCAGTTACCTGTCGGACTCACTCCATTCCTATGAAATTTTATACATATACCTCATTTTCATAGTAATCAATCCTTTCGGATCTTAATGCTCTCGCCCGAAATTGTCACTGCGGATCGGGGGAATCACATCCCGACACCTGCGGACTGCGGAGCAATCTATCTCAAGCGTCCTTCAACCTGTATGTCAGATAAAGTCCGAATAAAAAATCCCTTTACTCCATCGGAAAAACCCTTTCATCAAACTTTAAGGGGAATGTCCGTCACAGTAAAGAGAGTATAGAAAAACCGCTTATCATTCTGTGATGACTGCGGCTCGTAACATTTATGACTTCTAAGGCTTTGAAAAACTATCCGTTTATAAATCAGGAGTGGCGGTGATAACCGACTGCATTTAGACTCCCATCAGATTTTTCTCAAAAGTCCTGCCGTATAAACGAGCCGTTGTTGGACATTCCGCTGAAAAACTGCTGCTCTGTGATATCTGACATCGGACTCGCCTTCCTTTCCAAACTGTACTGCAGGATACTTTACGCTGAAAGCCTGCTGTTCTCGGGATTCGGGAAACCCTCGAACCCATCGGCTCTTTGTTGGTTGTTTCCCTTTCCTTGATAATACTATACCACACCCTTTAGCAAAAGTCAATAGTTTTTTGAATAAAATAGTGCATATCTTTTGTGCAATATTTTTAGGTATTTTAAACATTGACAATCAGAGTATTTATATGGTACAATTAAAATGTTGAGGCTGTATAAGGAATAATTTACCAATATACAGCATATAACAATACAACAACAGGAGGTTTCGTAAAATGGCTGAAAATTTCGAAGATATGGGCGCTGATCTCTTCACACTGGTTGACGAAGAGGGTGTAGAGCAGACCTTTGAGCTTATGGATACCTATGAGACTTCTGAGGGCGAGCTTTACTACGCACTTGTTCCCTATTATGACAATCCCGAAGATATGGTAGAGGCTGACACAGAGCTTGTTGTTCTCAGAGTTGAGGAAGACGAAAACGGCGATGATGTCCTCGTTTCCATTGACGATGACGCAGAGTATGAAAAAATCGGACAGATCTTTATGGAAAGACTTTCCGATACCTACGAGGAATAATTTTTTATAGTATTTCCACAAAATTTGAATATCAAAATTAACGTAAATTAACATTGATTTTTCATTAAGTTTGTGATATACTACAATTACAGAAAGAATTTCTGCCTTGACCGATAAAGTGTGGTTTTATAATCCAACACTTTTTTATAGGGATTCAGTCTCCTTCGGCAGATTGCAGACCTCCCGCCGCATTAGATGTGCGGAGCTACGGACGCAGGGAGCGTGAAACCGACGGGCTGTTGCCCACCTGCTTTGTGCGGGTTTTATTCGCCACATGGCGGCAAGGCGGTATTTTTACTGAAAGCATCTATCCCCCGATTGTAAAATCGGGGGATTTTTATTTATATAACAGCCTACTGCCAATCACCGATAAAACTATAAACAAAAGCGGACAGGAATAAACCCGTCCGCTCATCATTCTTGCTATTTATTATTTAAATGGGAATCGTGCAGCTTGTTATATCATAGGTTACACGAATCAGCCGAATCACATTATTTCGGGACCGTTGTAATTATTGTCGTCAGAGTCCTTCTTTTCGAGAGAAATACGATTTTCTGTCTCGGGCTCACTTATTATCTCGTCCATTTTGCCCACAGTTATGTCGTTCTGCACATTTGAAGGCTGATATGCAGGATAAGAGCCGCTTGCAGATGAACTGCTGTCTGTACGCTGATAGGGCATAAAGTCAGCAGGATTCTGCTCGGGATAAGGCATTCCGCTTGACGCTGTGCCGAATACGCCGTTAAGCTCATCGGAGGAAGCGATTCCCTGTGCCATAGCCTTTTCTCTCATACAGCAGTAGAACTCGGTATATGTAGCGTAAACGTAGGGATAAACGAAGCTTACAGAAAGAATAGTGATAATGCTTCCAAGACCTGTGCCCACGATTCCGGTGAGGATCGAGCCTGCCAGTGCCGCAAGGATATACCAGCCGATAAAGGACAGCTCCAGACCAAAGAAATGAGCCTTTTCACCCTTCATTGTCTTTACGCTTATCTCAAATGCACGCTTCTGAGGGATATTGGGATTCTCAGCAAGAAGATAAGGAACAAGCACATAGGAATATCTCTTGATAAGCTGAGGGATCATAAAAATCAAGTATGCAAGTGCAGCAAGAACAAGACCGCCCGTCATTTCCATTGCCACAGCAAAAGCTTCATCAAAGTTCATATCCGAGCCGACATTTTCAAATATTCCGGGAAGAGTTGTTGCCCAGAAAACAAAGGGGATAACACCGAGAAGTCCCCAAAGGAAAAGCTTGAGGTCATAGATGAACATTGTCTTTATTGTATTGCCGTATCTGCCCGAGCCGAACTGACTGAACAGATTTGTCACCTTCGCATTGCCCATTCTTGCGTCAAGATAGAAGCGGTTATGACCTACTGTAATGGCATTTGCGAAAAGAAACTGATACAGGAAAGATATTAACAATGTGATAATAACTACTACAAGAACCGCAATACCGATACCTGCAAGAACAGCTTCAACGCTTGAAGCGATAGCCTCATCGCCTGTCATTCCCGATTCGGTATCGGGAGTCTCCTCTGTTCCGAAAGCGAAATCCTCGTCAAAACCGTAGTCATCGGTTTCGGATTCGCCGTCTTCAAGACCTGCGGCAAAATCGTTGAAGAATCTTTCGATATCTTCCTCGCTCTCGAAATTATAATCAAACTCTGTTTCTATCCCCTGCTCTGCCATAATTTCGTTCAGGTCTGCTGTGACGTTTACTCCGCCTTCACCCTGATACTGAGAAAGCAGACCGCCTGCCAGAATCGAGAAGATAAGAGTTGCGCCGAAGGCAACCCAGTAATATCCGCTGAGCATTCGCTTAGCGTTTTCCTTGAGCATATCAATGCTCCACATAATAACCCCGTCCTTTCAAAATTCAGGAATCAGTTTTGGTACTGATTTTAATTTACTTATTTATATTACCATATATTTATTAAAATTACAATAGGCTATGCGGCTTTTATCATTAAAATCTCATTAGATTTTTTCCAAAAGAAACGGCAGGATTTTTTGCAAGCCCTGCCGTTTTTTAATCAGCCATAATCAATACTGCGAGGGGTGTCTCTTAAAGAAATCCACCTTGGGCTCAAGGAATTTCAGCTTGTGGCTGTCCTTTCCGAGCATTTCGGAGAGAGTTGAGAAAACATGGTCCCAGCTCCAGAGAGATTCGTCAAGCTCCATATATTCCCTTATCATCTCTGTTCCCTTGGGTGCAAGAGGGTGAAGCAGTACAGCAGCGGTCTTTATCATATGGAATGTGTCGATAAGATACTGTCTGCGTGCGTTATCGTCCTCAGACTTGTCAGCCTCGTTCTTTGCCTTTGCCATATACTTGCTTGCCTTTCTGATATAGGAATCAAGCACATATGTCACCTGATGGAACTCGGTCTTGTACATAAATCTCTCGTATTCAAGCACAGCCTTTTCCGACTCTGCCATAATATCCTCGGAAACCTGTCCCACAGGCATTACGCCGTCGTAATACTTCTGAACATCATAGAAGCAGGTACGGACAACACGGTTGAACACGTTGGAAAGCAGGAAGCCTTCCTTTGTAACAGGGTCGCTGTCCTCCTCCTTTGCAAGAGGATTGAGGGGCTTAGGTTGGAAGCTTACGCTTCTCATTCCCAGACCCAGACCCAGCCAGTGCATTCTCAGCTGCTCTGCTGTGTAGTAATCAAGAAGCTCTGCCGCCATGGGGGGCTTTACAGAACCGCTTGAAGAAGCCTTCTTGTCAAGGAAAAGTATGTGATGATTTGCCACAAGAACAGGCATTGTGAGATGTCCCTTTGTTTCAGAAGGAGACATATTTTCGAGATTTTCGTCCTGGAACGCCATCCACATTGCAGGCTCGGCAATGCCGTAGAAATAGATATTATCCTGTCCGATAAACTGATAAACCTTTGCCTCGGGGTCGCACCAGTAATCTCTCCACTCCTCGGTATCTCTGCCCTGAGCGGCAAGGTGCGCCACGGTAAAGGAAATAGGTGCCCAGAGGGATTCGGGCCATACCCATACGGTAAGTCCCTTTTCGTCCTCAAGCTCGGGCGCAGGAACGCCCCACTCGATATTTCCCGTAAGTCTGAAGGGCACAAGGGTCTTGCCCTCTCTGAAACGAACCTGACGCTCGTTTAACATTCTGCACGCCTCGTCACGCTCGGAAAGCTCCTTAAACACAACTGTAAAAGAGGTTTTCTTGGGTTCTTCGATAAGCTGATGCTCAGCCATTTTCGGCGCAAGCTCCTTGTATATCTCCATATAGTCATTCATAATATAGATAACAGGCGCTTCAAGGAACTCCTTGACAGTCTTTGTAACAACAGAACGCACATTGTCCTGCTTCTCCATATCCGAAACCATTTCCTTAAGCAGTCCGTTGTAATCGGGCAGCTTGAAGTACCAGTTCACAACGTCCTTCATTACGGGAGTTTCTCCTGTAATGGTGCTCTTGGGGTCGATAAGGTTAATGGGATTGTACTGATGACCCAGATCGCACTCGTCCGCATAGCCCTTTTCCGACTGACAGCCCTGAACGGGGCATTTTCCCACCACCTGTCTGCCGTTGAGGAACATTCCTGCCTTTTCGTCATAGAACTGAGCGGTGGATATTTTTTTCAGGTGACCCATTTCATAAAGCTTCCTGATAAATGCGTCGGAAACCTTGTTATGCCACTTTGCAGTTTCTCCCAGACCCGATGCACCGAAAAGGTCAAGGCTTATGTCATAATCCGCAAGGGTTTTCTTCTGAGCCTCGTGATTGCGGCTTACATAGTCCTTTATATCGCCCTTGAAGCCCTGCTCGCAAGCCTTTCTGTAGCCCTCGGCAATGGGAGAGCCGTAGCAGTCAGTACCCGAAACGAAGATAACATTATCCTTGCCTATCCTGTCTCTCAGGAAACGTGCATATACATCAGCAAATACAAACACACCGCCCACGTGTCCGAAATGGAGCGTTTTATTTCCATAGGGCATACCGCCTGTTACAACAGCTCTTTTCGGGAACTGAGGACGGTTGTCCCTGCTTACAGCATTTTTCTTTTTATACATATTTTCATTCTTGTCAGCCACAGCCAATTCCTCCGAATTTTACTAAAGTTTAAGCAATATATTTATTTTACCACAACTGCGGATAAATTGCAAGATTTTTCACAAAAAAACCGCTCCGCACATTTCTGCACGGAACGGTCAGCATTTTTAGAATTACTTATTTACAATTTCCACGGTATCACGGGCAATGAGAAGCTCCTCGTTGGTGGGAACTACCCATACCTGAACCTTGCTGTCGTCGGCGGAAATACGCTTCAGCTCGCCTCTTGTTGAGCTGTTGACAGCCTCATCGATCTTAATGCCCATATAGTCCATATCCTTGCAGATGTCAGCTCTTACACTGTAGTCATTCTCGCCGATACCGCCTGTGAAAAGGATAGCGTCAACACCGTTCATAACAGCCGCATATGCGCCCACATACTTCTTAGCCTGATATCTGAGCATTTCGCTTGCAAGCTTAGCTCTCTTATTGCCCTCCTGAGCTGCAGCGGTAACGTCTCTGTTATCGGAGGAAACGCCCGAAACACCTGTCAGACCCGACTTCTTATTCATATAATCAGACATCTCAGAAGCTGTAAAGCCCTTCTTGTTCATAAGGAAGGTAACGGCTGAGGGGTCAACAGAGCCGCAGCGTGTACCCATAATAAGACCGTCAAGGGGAGTAAAGCCCATTGTGGTATCAACAGACTTGCCGTTCTCGATAGCGGTAATGGAAGAACCGTTGCCCATATGGCAGGAGATGATCTTAAGCTCCTCGGGCTTTTTGCCCATAGCGTCTGCAAGAGCCTTGGAAACAAAGCGGTGAGATGTGCCGTGGAAGCCGTACTTTCTTACATGGTACTGCTCATAATCCTCATAGGGGAAAGCCATCATATAAGCCTTTTCGGGCATTGTCTGATGGAAAGCGGTATCAAACACAGCAGCCATAGGCGCATTGGGGATAACCTTTCTGCAAGCCCTGAGAGCAAGCGCATGAGCAGGATTATGTACGGGAGCAAGCTCTGCATAGTTTTCGATAGCGGTAATTACTTCATCTGTAACAAGACAGGTTTCCTTGAACTCCTCTGCGCCGTGAACGATTCTGTGACCTACAGCATTGATCTCGTCCATAGAGTCGATAACCTTGCCCTCGCCCGATGTGAGAACGTCAACAAGCTTCTCGAAAGCCTCTGTGTGAGTAGGGAAATCCCAGTCAAGGTCAACTGAACGTCCGTCGGAGGTCTTATGGGAAATATGACCGCCGATGCCTATTCTGTCGCAGTTACCCTTAGCGATAACGCTCTCGTTCTCCATATTAAGAAGCTGATACTTAAGAGATGAGCTTCCTGCATTTACAACTAAAACCAGCATTTTACAAAACAACCTTCCTATATCTTAAAATAAAATTACACACAGATATTCTACCATATTCCGCCGAAAAAATCAAGAGTTTTTTGTCGGATTCTGTAATTTTTTGTTTTTATGAAAATATCAGATGCCTTCTTCATAAAAAAGCTGTCGTGCATAATCCGAAAGACCGTCCGATATAAAAGAGCTTTCAAAGTCATACGCATTGAAATCAAGGTAATATTCCGGATATTCGTCTGCATTGCAGTAATTAAAAATAGCGACATTCTCCCCTGTTACGGCGATCCTCTGACAAATCCCGTTATCATAGCAAAAGACAAAATATACCCGGCTGTCCTTCTGAAATCTTTCCGCTTCACGGACAGCAGCGTTCAGCGGGGATATTTTGTTACAGGCATTCTGCTTCATTCTGTCAAGGGTCATCAATCCCTCACCGCCTGTTACTGTCAGTTCATCATACCCCTTGCCGTTATATAAAGAAACCCTGACTTCTGTCAGGCTTACTCCGACAGGATAGAATAATATAAGGCGGATAACAGCTGTACCTACGGCAATCAGCAAGACAACAGCAATGATTATCACGGTCAGTTTTTTGACGGCTTTTTTCTTCATAAATAATCCCCTTTTATTAGTATCAGCATAAAACCGCCTCCGAAAAGTATCGGAAACGGTTTTGCAAAAATCATTAAATTCGTCAGCTTGAAATAAGCGCAAGCAGGGTTCTGATAAGCTCTGTTATCTGAGGCTTGGAAAACTGAGCGTCCGCACCTACGGATTTGCACTTTCTTATCATCTGCTCATCAATAAGGGACGAGAACAGGATAACGGGAATATGCCTGAGAACAGGGTCGTCCTTTATAAGCTTTGTAAGCCTGTGACCATCCATTTTGGGCATTTCGATATCGCTTATCACGCATGCAATGTTGTCGGTGATATTCTCGGAATTGCACTTATTCTTGAATGTATTCACATAATCCCAAGCGTCCTCACCGTTCTGGAAGGAAACGATGTTCTTGAAGCCTGTGTCTGCAAGGGTATCGGTGATCATCTTGTTAAGGAAGGGCGAATCATCGGCAACGATAATACGCTTGTTTCCTGCGTCAATGCTTGCCTTGTCGATACTGCTCAGACCTGTGGTGTCGATACCGTTGCTGCGGTTGAGGTCAGCAACTATCTTCTCAAAGTCGAGAATCATAAGTATCTTGCCGTTTATCTTTGCAACGCCTGTGGAAATACCCATACCGTCCTGACCGCCCGAAACTGCGGGAGGCTCAACGATATCCGACCATGAAATAGTCTGGAAGCCCTTTACAGCCGTAACGTGGAATGCTACCACTATCTGATTGAACTGACATACGATAAATGTCTTTCTTGAATCCGTCTGAGGGATACCCAGAACCTTATGCAGGTCAATAACGGAAATAAGCTTGTCTCTGGGAATAAACACGCCCTCAACAACATCGGGGCCGTTGGGAACGGGAGTTATCTCCTGATCGGTCATAATTTCGCTTACCTTGGCGATATTGATTCCGTAGCTGTTGTTTCCCACCGTATATTCAAGGAGCTGAAGCTCATTGGTACCGCTTTCAAGAAGAATTTTAGTATCCATATGTATGTACCGTCCTTTCGGGTATATTCCTTGTATTTATTTTATCACAAGATTCCGTATCATATGTTAATTTTTTGAAAACTTTGTATAAAATGCATAAAACTTATCAACCGTCTGTTGTTTCTGATATAACAATTGCCTGTTGTTCAAGCTCATAGAAACGCAGTTCAAAGTCGGACATTTTAAAGGGTACTATCCCATAGAGAGGGTCGTTGAGATACACTACCTTCTTGCTTCTGTCAAAGCCTGTCAGCAGAACGCAGTGCTCATTTCCCACCCATGTTACAGTCTCGCCCGTGTCTTTGTCGATCCAGCTGGGGCCTTCAAAGGTAGGGAGCATTTTGTTTGTTGTCCATACGATAACGGGATAGCCCATATCCACATAGCCGTAGAGTGCCTCAGCCGAACAGCCTGTCACATTCAGAACGTCAAAGCTTCTTGTTTTAATGGTTTCGAGAAATTTCTCGGCGCAGTTAACAAGCACATCGGAATAACAGCCGTATGCCTTTATCTCACGGGGATCGCCAACAAACACCTTTCTGTAGTCGGCGGCTCTGTATTCGCCCTTATCCAGAAAAACATCGGCAAGAACTGTCTTGGAGATCTTTATGCCGTAGAAATTAAGCGCCATGGAAAGGCTTGTGACCTCACAGCCTGTAGGCAGCTCGGGAAGCTGTTTTATAAGAGGGACCTGTAAAATAACGCTGTCCGCAGTCTTTTTTGCGGGAACTGTTATCTCAAGGCTTCTTGAAGAAACGTGGGGGTCGTCGGTGCGGCGTATATCAACAGTATATTCTCCCGAATACAGTCCGCTGATGACCGATTCCTTTCCTGCGGCAGGCTTCCAGCTTCTGCCGCCGTCTGTGGATAAAAGGTAGGTTGCGGAGCTGTCAAAATTCTTTATGGAAATGCTTATTTCACCGCTTCCGAGAGTCTCCTCCGCATAGCCTGTAAGGTTTGCAAATATCTCGTTGCCTGCGGGAATACCGCTTTTTCCCACAACAGCCGCCTTGACCTCCGAAAGACTGCCGTCGGGATACATCACCCTAAGCTGATATATCCCGTCGGGAATGTAATGGAAAGTATAGGGCATAGAGGTCTGCATATAGCTTCTGCCGCCGTCAAGGCTCAGCTTGTAAGCGCCCTCTCCCCCGTCGCTGACAAAGACCGTCAGCTTATTATTATTTACGGTATAGCCGAAGCCTGACGCTCTTGCGCTGACGGAAAATCCGCAGACAAGGCACATAAGCACGACTGCCGCAAGGGTTATCAGTAGTTTTCTTATTTCGTTCACGCTCATTTTCAGTTTATTCGGAGACTATTTTCTCCCAGCTTGTGATACGTCTTTCCATACTGCCCGAATAATCTGCAATACGAAAAACCGTTTTCACATAATCGTCCTCCTCATACACCATACAGGTGATACGAGGGTCATCGGTGCAGACATATCTGTCGCCGTAAACGTAATCGGGAACAGCGTCTGCTTCGGGATAAACGGTAAGACGGATATCCGATTCGGGATAACCGCAGGGAAAGGGCATTGCAATTTCGTCGGTATCGTCCTCGTTATGAGGCATAGTAAAGCCGATGTAAAGGCTGTTTCCGTCAAAATTCTTATGCAGCCTTACATAATCGGGGGCTTTGTCCCACTGCCCGAAAAGCTCCGTCATTTCGGAAGAAACTGCGGCTATATCGGCTTCGGACAGCTTGTCCGAATAGAGGGTCTTTGTAAGAGTAAGACTGTCCTTGATAAACCCTCCGCCGAAGTAAATGACCGCAAATATCAGCAGGGAAATAAATGTATAAAGCTTGTTGTTGGGGTCAACGGGAGGTCTGCCCTCGTCGGGAGCTTCCTCGTTTTCTTCTGCAAGCACCTTTTCTGTATCTTCATTCATAGCGAAATCTCCGTTAAAAAAAGTCTGACCGTAACATTATAGCACATCTGTCGGAATAATGCAACACCGCAAGAAGATTCCGCAAAGCAATTTGTAAACATTTTATTATTTTACCAAAAGTCCTTGCCTTTTTTTCGGGAATGTGCTATAATGATACAGTTATATGATTCGGAGACGTATCGAAGTGGTCATAACGGGGCTGACTCGAAATCAGTTAGGGAGCAATCCCCCGCGAGTTCGAATCTCGCCGTCTCCGCCAGAAAAAGCCGTCATCCAAAGAAAATTAGGATGACGGCTTTTTGTAGCTTAGCATTATTAACAATTTTCATTCGCCCCTAAACTATATACTAAGATACTAAGGAGAACAAAAATATGGCTTTTTCATTTTTCTCAAACTTCTCAAAAAAAGCAGGTGGTGAAATTGCATATTATAAATTAAATGATTGGTGGAAAAACACACTTACTTCAGAAGAGAGGAACATCATCAGAAGCACATATAAACCACTCAATTCAAACTGCAAAATTGATGAAGGGGTCATACAGTCCTCAAGTCAGTCAAAACTCTCCTATTTAAGCAGTCTTACAGGTTGGTTCAAGAAAAAAGAGCATTACGAACTTGCTGTCAAAATAATCAACGAAGGTGAAAAATCTATACCTCAAAGTGACAATATTTTAGATGTACATTTCTTTTTTCAATCTGCAATTAACATTTTTTATTCAAGAAGAAATGATGATAATAATGCCTTAGATATATCCATAGAATATTGCAAAAAACAGATTGATATTTCTAAAAAAGTCAAAAAAGCTTTTTTAAAAGAGTATCCTAATTCACCATTACCAACACATATTGGATACAAGCAATTAGCTATAATCTATGAAAAGCAAAAAAAATTTGATGAAGCATTAAAAATCACGAAAAAAGCATTAGCCGAAGGTTGGAATATCGAAGATTGCAATAATCGTATAGAAAAACTTAATAAAAAGATTTAAACTACTCAAATCTTTACAGCGTTCTGCACATTGCAGGACGCTTTTTTCATTATTATTTAAGTATATCCCTGAATCTGCTGTCGGCATACCGTCTGAGAGCGTTTCTGTCCGTTTCCGAAGCATAGTCTATGCCCACACGTCTGCGCTTTTCCACATCGGGACGGAAACCGTCGTCGGCAATGCATATCTCATCATTCCCCACAATAGGCTTGCCGTTCAGACTCTTGTCTATTCTGAGATACTTTGTGAGCCTTGCAGGGCCCTCGTATTTTTCGCAGGCTCTTATAAGCACTCCCTGCGGTCTGCCGATATCCCCTGTGATAACGTTAAAAAGCCAGTGGATACCGTAGCAGAGGTAAACATATATCATACCCGATTTTCCGAAAAGAAGCTCCGTCCTCGGAGTTCTCCCCTTTGAAGCGTGACAGGCGGTGTCCTCCGCTCCGCCGTAGCTTTCTGTCTCGGTTATCCTGAGAACAAGCTCTTCACCGTCAATACGCCTGACAATAAGCTTTCCCACCAGCTCACAGGCGACCTCGTCACATTCCCGAGCATAGAAATCCGCTCCGAGAGGAGTCATATCATTCGTCATCTTTTCTTTCATTTCTGCTGACCTTGATCCTGTTACGTCTCATTTCACGGTAAAAATCCCTGTGCCTGAATTTGTTGGCGATCCTGCCGAAATAATCCTTTCCGAAAAAGATGCCGAAAACGAGAAATGCAACAACGATAGACAGCATTGAGCTGAGAGCAAGCTCAGGAGCAAAGGGATATAATCTTAATGCATCAAAAAATTCCGCAAGCATAAATACTATGTCTATAAGCGCAAGCCATCTTGCCTCAATGGGAATTATCATAAACAGCCTGAACACATGTCTGGGATTCAGATGAGCATATACAAGAAACATGGAAAAATAAAGATAGCTTACATCTGTATATCCCGCAAACATTCCCACACCGATCAGCAGAATTGCTCCCAGCAGGAAATACAGCGTAAGGTTATGACTTCCCCATTCCTGTTCAAGCTCCCTGCCTATCCAATAATAATAGTACACCGACAGGACTATCCACACGGCACTTCCT
>JAGAJY010000103.1 GCA_017848125.1 Oscillospiraceae bacterium | reverse complement strand
GGGCAGGGCTTCAACGCCGATAACAAATTCCTCGTTGGCGTCTGTCTTTATCATTTCGCCCGATTCAAGAGCGTCAAGTATCTGCTGGAGCTCAGAGCCTACATAGATGGACATTATTGCAGGCGGAGCTTCATTTGCACCAAGACGATGGTCGTTGCCTGCGGAAGCTACGGAAAGTCTCAGCAGGTCGGCATTTTCATCAACCGCCTTGATGATGGCTGTAAGGAATGTAAGAAACTGGATATTATCCTTGGGATTCTTTCCGGGGTCAAGAAGATTGTGGCCGTCGGTGGTAGAAACAGACCAGTTATTGTGCTTGCCCGAGCCGTTCACGCCTGCAAAGGGCTTTTCGTGAAGCAGGCAGACAAGACCATGCTTCAGCGCAACCTTTTTCATAATTTCCATTGTAAGGGCATTCTGGTCGGCGGCAACATTTGATGTAGTAAAAATAGGTGCCATTTCGTGCTGTGCGGGAGCAACCTCGTTATGCTCGGTCTTTGAATAAATACCAAGCTTCCACAGCTCTTCGTCCAGATCGGTCATATAATCATGTACTCTGGACTTGATATTGCCGTAATAGTGGTCTTCAAGCTCCTGCCCTTTTGGAGCCTTTGCTCCGAAAAGAGTTCTTCCCGTGTAAATTAGATCCTTACGCTGGTCGTACAGTTCCTTGTCAATAAGGAAATATTCCTGCTCGGGTCCTACTGTAGTGGTAACTCTGGTGGCGTCAGAGCCGAAAAGTCTGAGTATTCTTACAAACTGCTCGGAAATGACCTCCATTGAACGAAGCAGAGGTGTTTTCTTGTCAAGCGTTTCGCCTGTGTAGGAGCAGAAGGCTGTAGGTATGTAAAGGGTCTTATCCTTGATGAATGCGGGAGATGTAGGGTCCCATGCGGTATAGCCTCTTGCCTCGAAGGTGGCACGAAGTCCGCCCGAGGGGAAGGAGGAAGCGTCAGGCTCGCCCTTGATAAGCTCCTTTCCCGAAAACTCCATAATAACGTTGCCGTCATCTGTGGGAGAGATAAAGGAATCGTGCTTTTCGGCGGAAAGTCCCGTCATAGGGTGAAACCAATGGCTGTAATGAGTTGCACCCTTTTCAACAGCCCAGTCCTTCATTGTTGTGGCAATTACATCAGCCACATCGGGAGCAAGGGCAGTTCTGAGAGTCTTTGTTTTCAAAAGAGCCTTATAGACATTTTTCGGAAGCCTTGCCTTCATTGTTTCCTCATTGAAAACATTGCAGCCGAAGTATTCGGGTACGCTTTTTACTCCGTTAACCGATTCTGACATAAAAATATATCCTTCCTTTCAAGGGCAGAAAATCAAAAGACGCCGAAGCGCAGCTCAGCATTTTGTGAACTGTCCTCGGCGCCATTGCCGTTAATTTTATCAACTGTAATATAATACACCAAAAAACGGATTTTGTCAATGACAAAATTATGAATTTACGGCATAAGTCTGCTCATATCTCTGGGGAACATAGAAGCCTGACGGACATTTGCCGCACCGATAAGCTTCATAACCAGTCTTTCCAGACCGATTCCAAGACCGCCGTGAGGAGGCAGACCGTACTTGTGGCTTTCAAGATAGCTCTTGAAATCGTCGGGATTAAGACCCTGTGCCTGCATCTTCTCGATCTGCTCGTTGTAATCGTGGATACGCTGACCGCCTGTTGTTATCTCAAGACCTCTGAAAAGCAGGTCGAACTTGCATGCTGTTCTGGGGTCTTCCTTATCGTTCATAGCGTAGAAGGGAGGCTTGGAGGAGGGGAAGTTTGTAACAAAGATGAACTCTGTTCCGTAATTCTCCTTTGCCCAGTTGCAGAGGAATACCTCGTCCTCAGGCTCAAGGTCAAACTTGTTCTTAGCCTTGTTGCCCTTGATAAGGGTAACAGCGTCCTCAAACTTGATGCAGGGGATCTCGGTTATCTCGGGAATATCCGCACCGAGGATCTTTATCTCCTGAGCATAGTTTTCTCTGAGATAATCCATCATATAGCGGAGCATTGCGGTCTCCATATTCATAACGTCGTACATATCGTTGATGAAGCCCATCTCGAAGTCAAGACCGATGTACTCGTTAAGATGACGGGAGGTAGAATGACGCTCTGCACGGTAAACGGGAGCTATCTCGAAAACTCTGTCAAAGAAAGCAACCGCAGCCTGCTTGTAGAATTGAGGGGACTGATTGAGGAAAGCCTCATTGTCAAAATAGTCCAGACGGAAGATATTCGCACCGCCCTCAGCGCCCTGAGCAACTATCTTGGGAGTGTGTATCTCGGTGAACTTATTTTTGAGCATAAACTCTCTGAATCCCGAAACAACGCCCTCCTGGAACTTGAAAACAGCTCTTTCAACAGGGTTTCTGAGAGCAACGCCTCTGTTGTCAAGGTTAACATCAAGGCTGCAGCCTATCTTTCTTGCGGAAACGTGGAGAGGATAATCAAACTCGGGCTTGTGGATAAGAGTGATAGCGGTAAGAGAAAGCTCAATGCCGTTATATGCTCTTTCATCGTTCTTTACGATACCCTTTGCTGTTACAAAGCAGCCCTCCTTGATGCCGTCGATGGAATCGGGGCAGGAATCGGGAGAATAAACTGTCTGAATGAGGTATCTTGCGGTTCTGAGAATTACAAAAGCGAAGCCGCCCATTTTCTTGACCTTGTGAACGCAGGCGGAGATCTCTATCTCCTTGCCCTCGGCAGCCTTTGCTTCGTTAAGGTCAAATTCGTTCAAAAGTGCCTTTCCGTCTATTTTATCCATATTATTTATATCATTCCTTTCTGAAAATCACCATGATTTTCAAAGCTTGCGTAACGTACCGGTACGCTAATCCATATGTGATTATAACACACCTTTCGGAAATTGTCAATATTATTCCATAAGCTTATCCGTAACAGGACCGAATTTTGATACCACAGATACCAGATATACAACTGCCAGCACCCAGAAGGCAGGGCATTTTACTATTACAGGAAATGTACGTCTGCTGTGATATTCGGAAGCATAAGGCATAGATACAGCCTTTTTGGAAAGCAATACCACAAGAGTCAGCAGACCTGTTACTGCAAACACGCCTATAACGCCTATCCAGTAAATATTGGCGGTATCTGTATCTGTCAGATAGGTCACGATGCTTGTTGAGCAGGCAAAGGTGTTTATAAAGATATGTCCTGCTATGGGAAGAAGCAGCGAGCCTGTCTTTACCGCCGCATAGCCCAGCACAAGCCCCACAAGGAAGCCAAGAACAGCCTGTATGAGATTTCCGTGCATAAGACCGAATATCAGAGCGGAAAAGAATATGGCAAACCTCTGGCTGACTGAGCTGAGCCGCCTGAGTATCACGCCTCTGAACATAAGCTCCTCAGCAATGGGAGCAATAAGCGCCGTGGTGATAAGCTCGCATATTATAAAGCCTACAGACAGGTCCGATTCCGACAGATACTCCTCGGAAACAGGAGAAAAGCCCATTGCAAAACAGCCTGATATCAGAATATTCTGCACAAAGAAGCTTAACGAATACATAAGCATCAGCATACCGAAAAAGCCGAATATCCAGCCTGCGGTAATGTATTTTCCCGTAAAATATGAGCTGAGCTTCTTTCGTGACGAGACAACATCAAAAATAAATATGCCTATGCAGAAAAGCATTGAGGGAAGAGTTCCCGCAATTTCGTAGGGAATATCAATTATCTGAGTCCCCTCATCATTCACACGGAACTCATATCCGAAAAACATCATCATAATAAAGATAATATTCGCAAGGATAAACGAGCCTATGCTGTGAACTATTGCTTCTGTAAAAAGAGTATTGTAATTTTTTTTAAGCTCTCTGCGTTCAGGCTCACGAACAAGGATACAGCCTGCATTGTCCGTGCTCTGAGAACTGTATGAGGGGTAGGGCGGAATACCGCTCCCCGTATTGAATCTATCGTCCATTTACACTCCGATCTCAGCTCATGTAGCGCATTACGCCCACTACCTTGCCGATAATGGTGCAGTTGTCGCTGATTATAGGCTGCATGGTGTCGTTTTCGGGCTGGAGACGGTAATGACCGTCCTCCTTGTAAAATCTCTTTACGGTAGCTTCCTCTCCATCGACCATTACAGCGGCAATTTCGCCGTTGTCAACATATTCGGTCTTTTCGATGATAACAAAGTCACCGTCAAGGATACCTGCATTTATCATACTCTCTCCTCTGATTTTCAGAGCAAAAAGCTGATTTGAATAGGACTTGTTGGGCAGGAAATAGATATACTCAGAAATGTCCTCAAAGGCTGTTACGGGCTGACCTGCTGTAATTGTTCCCACAACGGGAAGTCTCATTGCGCTGCCGCCTGCAAGCTTTACAGCACGGTTCTTTCCCTCGATTTTTTCAAGATAGCCCTTTTCCACAAGGAAATTCACATATCTTGCGGCTGTGGAGGTAGAAGCAATATCCAGATCACGGCAAATCTCTCTTATGGAGGGAGAATAGCCCTCCTCCGTCCTTGATTTGATGTACTCGTAAACCTTCTTGTGAATATCCTTCATTTTCATAAATATTCATCCTTTCATATTATAATTTACGGGAAATGACCCTTTATTTATACTTTTCATTCAGCTTATCCAGAATAAGCCATGCACATTTGTTTACGTCGCCGCAGCCCATTGTAAGAATAAGGTCGCCGTTTTCTGCATTTTCGGCGGCATAGGAAGCGCGCAGGTCAAAGTTTGCGTCGTGCTCCTGCTCCTCAAAGCATACCGCACCGCTTACCTTTTCCGCTATATCCTTATCAAAAATATTGTAGGTGTTCTTCTCACGAGAGCCCATTATCGCTGTAATAATGCACTTATCTGCAATGGAAAGAACTCTGATGAAATCATCAAGAAGAAGCGCTGTTCTCGAGAAGGTAAACGGCTGGAAAACTGCCCATACACGCTTAAAGCCCATATCTGTCGCCGCTTTTAATGTAGCCTCAAGCTCGGCAGGGTGATGACCATAATCGTCGCATACGGTAATGCCGCTGACCTCGCCGTATTTTTCAAATCGGCGCTTTGCACCTCTGAAGGCTTCAAGCCCTTCTGCTATCATCTTAGCAGAAGCCCCCGACATATATGCTGCCGCCGCCGCCGCAACCGCATTGAGAACATTATGCATTCCGGGTACATTCAGCTTTGCCGAAGTAAACAGCTCTCCCCTGCGGTAGATGTCAAACTCGGTGCAAAGACCGTTTACTCTGCGGATATTGTCCGCATACCAGTCATTGTCCTTTGAATAGCCGAAGGTGATGATTTCCTTATCAAGATCAAGCCCCGAAATCGCCTTGCGTGTGTTTTCATCATCACCGTTGGCAATGACCTTTCCTGCAAGAGCGCAGAATTTATTGAAGGAGGCTATTACGTTGTCAAGAGTGCCGAAATAGTCAAGATGGTCGGCGTCAACATTAAGCACTACGGCAATATCAGGAGAGAGCTTCAGAAAATGGTCAACAAATTCGCATGCCTCGCAAACCATAGTATCCGATGAGCCCACACAGCCGCTGCCGCCGATAATAGGGAGCTTTCCGCCGATATAAGCGGTTATGTCAAGCCCGCCCTGCTTCAATATCTGGGTTATCATAGAGGAAACGGTGGTCTTTCCGTGAGTTCCGCTTACGCACACAGCATTATTGTACCATGAGGTGATTATACCCAGCAAGTCGCTTCTTTCAAGCACGGGAACTCCGCTTTCCTTTGCGGCGATAAGCTCAGGATTGTCAGCCATAATAGCCGCCGTATGGATTATCAGGTCAGCGCCGCTGATATTTTCCGCACGCTGCCCCATAAAAACCTCAATGCCCATTGAACGCACGGCTTTAAGGGTGTCCGTCTCGTTATTGTCCGAGCCTGTGATGTGATAGCCCTTTGCACGAAGTATCTGAGCCAGCGGATACATACCGCTGCCGCCGATGCCTATCATATGGATATGACGTTTATCCTTCAAAATATTATCATCAAAACTATGATTATAATTATCCAAAAGTTTCACCTCTGTTTATAAAATCTTAACCGCAGTATATTATAATTGTAGTACAAACACGGAATAATTTTCCAGTAAATAATTCCGTATAATAAAGCGGCAGGTTACAATACTATATATATTACCAACCACCGCACAAAATATCAAGGAGGACATTTTAAAATGACAATCACCGATATCAAGATCCGCAAGATCATTCCCGAGGGACGTCTCAGAGCCGTAATTTCCATCACTATCGACGACCAGATCGCCGTTCACGACATCAAGGTCGTTCAGGGTGACGCAAGGCTTTTCGTTGCAATGCCCAGCAGAAAGGACGAAAACGGTATTTTCAGAGATATCGTTCACCCCATTCACCCCGAGGCAAGACAGTCCATCGAGAATCAGATCCTCGACGCTTACACACGCCATATTGAAATGATGCAGGCTGAAGCCGAGGCTGAGCAGGCAGGTCTTTACTGATTCGGATATTTCATTCCCGTTTCCCGAAAAGGAGACGGGATTTTTTATTTTCCTCCGTCAATTATCATTTTTGTTTTAAGGAGAGCTATCTGAGTCTTGGCATCAGGGATCTTGCCTTCCATAACCATATCTACAGCCTCCTCCAGAGGAACACGGATAACATCGAGAAACTCGCCCTCATCAAGCTTTGCGTCACCGAATTCAAGCTCTCTTGCAAGATACATATGTATCTTTTCCGTAAGGTATGCCACAGAGGGGTAGCAGACACCAAGATAATCAAAGCTGCCGCATTTAGCTCCCGTTTCCTCTTTAAGCTCTCTGAGAGCCGCTTCACGGTGATCCTCTCCCACCTCAAGCTTTCCTGCGGGAATTTCCAGAAGAGGCTCGCCGAAAGCATATCTGAACTGCCGCACCATAATGACTTTGCCGTCAGCAGTAAGAGGCACTACGCAAACGCCGCCCGAATGAACAACAAGCTCTCTGTCGGCAACCGAGCCGTCCTCCAGCTCTGCCTTGTCTTTTTTCACTGTAATTATCCTTCCGTCAAAAACGACCTCGGACTGAATAGTTTTCTCGCTGAGATGCACAGCAATACAAACCTCCGTTTCATTTTGTAACATTAGTTTCATTTACGAAAATCTGTTTCACATTTATATTATATCACATAATAACCAATTTAACAAGTGAATTTTCAGAATTTTTTTTATTTATTTCTGCTGATTTTTCTTGTATTTTCCTACAAAAAATATTATAATAGTAATATGTATGGTCAGACGTAATGCCAACAACTATTATAAATATCACGGAGAATAATCAGCTATGGAAGAAAATATCAATATTCAGAATCAGCCCGACCAGACTCCCGAAAAAAAGGAAATGGGCGTACAGAAAATAAATATCAGCATAATAGACGGAGGTCACGACGGCTCAAATATCAAGGAGGAGGAAAAAGAAAAAAAGCCCCCCTCAAAGCTTATGAGCTTTATCAAGGCACGCAAAAGCTACATTTTCGCTTTTTTCATACCCGCTTTACTGCTTTTTGCGGCATATGCTGTTTTCGGAGTGCACCCATTCGGAGATATGTCGGTGCTTGTTCTTGACCTTAACGGTCAGTATGTTTATTACTTTGAGAATCTCAGGGACGTTTTCCACGGAAACGGCAGTCCGTTTATTTCATGGAGCAGAAATCTGTCGGGCGAGATTCTGGGAATGTATGCCTACTATCTTGCAAGCCCCTTTACGCTTATTCCTATGCTTCTTCCACGCTCGATGATGACGGAAGCTCTGCTTATAATGCAGCTTTTCAAGGTGGGAACAGCCTCTGTGACATTCAATTGGTATCTGAGAAAGTCCAAGGGCTGCAGAACATCAACAGCAGGCATATTCTGTATCCTATATGCGCTTATGGGCTATATGGTGGTTCAGCTTATGAATCCTATGTGGCTGGACGGTCTTATCTATCTGCCCCTGATAGTTTACGGAATTGAAAAGATAATCGACGATAACGGCTGGCTCAGCTTTATAATTCCCCTTGCGCTGATGTATATGGCTCATTTCTACATCGGCTGGATGATAACCTTCTTCTCTATAATCTATTTTCTTTATTACTATTTTGCGGGAAAGAAAAACTATGTACATTCCTTCAAATCATTTTTCCTGTCGGGCGTAAAATTTGCTCTGGGCGGAGTTCTTGCGGCAATGACCGCAGCATGGGTGCTTCTCCCTCTCTACTACTCTCTAAGTCTGGGAAAATTCGAGTTTTCAAACCCCAGCTACGAGCTGAAAACTCAGTTTGACTTCATTGATTTCTTCAAGAACGTGCTCCCCAATGTGTATGACACCTGCCGTCCCGAAGGCTCTCCCGTGGTTTACTGCGGTGTGCTGACGGTAATTCTCATTCCCCTGTTCTTCCTTAACAGCAAAATAAGATTCAGGCAGAAAACAGGTATGGGCGCAGTTCTTCTCAGCGTGCTTATATCAATGTACCTTTCCACCGCAGACCTTGCGTGGCACGGCTTTCAGGTGCCCAACTGGCTTCCTTACCGCTACAGCTTTACCTTCAGCTTTGTTCTTCTTGTAATGGCGGCAATGACCTTTGAACGTCTTGAAGGCATATCCGTCAAGGAGATAGGCGTTACGGGCTTCTGCCTGATGATATACGCATTCTATGTGGGACGGCAGGAATTTGACGGTGTTGACCTCGTTCTTTCCGTATGGTACACCGTACTGTTCACACTTATTTACTGCATTATCCTCAGAAGTATGAAGCTTTCCGACAAGTCAAGACGCTCCGTTCTGACCTTTGTAACGGGAATATTCATTGCAGGCGAGCTTTTCGGCTCATCGCTCTCCACAATGGAGGCAATCAATGATGATGTTGTTTACTCCAAATATTCATCATACAACAGATACATCACTCTCGGACGTGACACCGTTCAGAAAATATACGAACAGGACAGCTTTGAGGACGGCGGTGTTTACCGTATAGAAAAGAATCACCACCGCACGGTAAATGATTCTCTTGCCTTCGGAAGCTTCGGTATATCCCATTCCAGCTCCACGCTCAATGCCGCTCCCATACAGTTCCTCAGACGTCTGGGCTTTTCCTACGGCGGACATTATACCAAATACAAGGGCTCTACCTATGTGACGGATTCCATTCTGGGAATCAAGTATATTATGGAAAAGGGCTCTGTGGAGGATAAATCGGCTGAAACATCAGACAGCTCTGAAACGGAGCTTACCGAAAGCACAGCTTCTGCTGAGCAGGCAGAGGATAAGATCCCCGAAAACAAGCACTACGACAAGCTAATCCTCACAAACAAGGACGAGAAGGATATTTTCGCAGTTTATGAAAATCCCAACGCCCTGCCTGTTGCATTTATGGCGGACAAGTCTATTCTTGACGTTACCCTCGAAAAGGACAATCCCTTTGCAAATCAGAATAAGCTTCTCAGCCATCTTATTTCCGACGAATACACTGAATATTTCAAGCAGATAACAATAGACAAGACCATTCCCGAAAATGCAAAGCAAACAAGCTACGGCGCTCATACAAAGTATGTTCCCATTGAAAAGGGAAAGAACTGCCATATTGAATTTATATTCGACGCTCCCACCGAGGATATGATATATATGTATCTCCCCTCTAACTATGAAAGAAAGGTAAATCTCTGGCTCAACAAGGATTTCCTTGATTATTACTTTGAGGGCGGAAATATGGTTATCCAGACTCTCGGCAAATTTGAAAAGCACGAGGAAATTTCCCTTATTGTAACCGTCACCGAGGAAAAGAACGAGGTTCTTTTCAAGGATAAGCTTTTCTATTATCTTGATGAAGCCAAATTCAACGAGGATATTGCCAAGCTTAAGAATAACGGTCTGAAAATGACCCATTTTGAGGAGGATCACATCAAGGGTGAGATAACCGCCGAAAAGGACGGCGTTATGTTCACAACTATCAGCTGGGAGCCGGGCTGGACAGTTAAGGTTGACGGCGAAAAGGTTGAGCCTGTAAAGATATGCGACGCACTTATCGGCGTAGAGCTTACCGCAGGCACTCACGAGATAGAAATGACCTTCTTCCCCGAGGGTCTCAGCGTGGGAATAATCCTCTCTCTCAGCGGAATCATTGCTATCATAATCATAGCCGTTTCCGCAAAGAAGCCCGAAAAGATACTCCTTGACAGGCTCAACGACTAATAAAAATCATACGAAAGGGCAGTTCAGATGGCACAGACAGTCATTATAACAGGTGCTTCAAGAGGAATAGGCAGAGAGTGTGCGGTACAGTTTGCCGCAAAGGGCTATAACGTTGCCGCCGTATATCACAAAAGCGAGGCAGAGGCTCAAAGCCTGAAAAAAGAAATCGGCTGTGAGATATTCCGCTGCAACTGTGCCGTTCACAGCGAGGTGGTTTCGGCGGTGGCGGAAATAAACCGTGTATTCGGCGGCGGCGATATTCTCATAAACAATGCAGGCATTGCACAGCAGGCTTTATTCTCCGATATCACCGAGGAAATGTGGGACAATATGTTTGATGTAAATGTAAAAAGCGTTTACAGCTTTACACACAGCGTACTCCCTCATATGATACACAACAAGTACGGCAGAATAATCAACATTTCCTCAATGTGGGGGCAGGTGGGAGCTTCCTGCGAGGTCCATTACAGTGCGTCAAAGGCGGCTGTAATAGGTTTTACCAAGGCGCTTGCCAAGGAAACAGGACTTTCGGGGATAACCGTAAACTGCATTGCCCCTGGCGTTATAGACACCGATATGAACGCAAATCTCGACAGCGAAACAATGGAATATCTGAAAGAGGAGACACCTGCCTCAAGGCTTGGAACTCCCTCCGACATTGCACGGACAGCCCTCTTTCTTGCAGACCCCTCCGCCGATTTCATAACAGGTCAGATAATAGGAGTAAACGGCGGATTTATCATCTGAAAGGCAATATTACGATATGAATGAAATACAGCTTACGGGGATATGTGCGGAAATAGCCCGTCTGTTGATAAAATACGGTGCGGAAATATACCGTGTGGAGGACACTATCTCACGGATATGCCGTGCTTATGATCACAGCGAGGCGGAAATCTACGCCACCCCCGCAAACTTTATAATCACCGTAAAGGATAAAAACAACGTCCCCTGCACCGATTCAAAATCCATTTCGGGACGTGATACAAACCTTGACAGAGTAGGAAAGATAAACGAGCTTTCAAGATTTATCTGCTCGGAAAAGCCCGAAGCGGAAATCATACTCAAAAAGCTTGAGCTCATAAAGAACAGAAAAACCTACAGCCCTGCCGTTATATACACAAGCTATTTTGTGGCAGGCGGGGCATTTACTATGTTTTTCGGAGGAACGCCCCTTGAAGCCCTGTTCGGCGGTATTCTGGGACTTGTGATACATTTTCTGTCGATCAAGCTGAAAAAAGTGGGAGCAAGCGCATTTCTAAATGCGGTAGTATGCTCAATGGCGGTCTCCTTTCTTGCAGTAGCAATAAGCTATATCGGCTTTGTTCCAAGGTTTGACAAAATGATAATCGGCGCAACTATGGCGCTGGCTCCCGGAGTTGCCCTTACAAACTGTATGCGTGACTTTATTTCGGGGGACTTTATTTCGGGCATCTACACTCTCACTGAGGCTCTGCTCATTGCTGTGGGACTTGCTGTTGGCGCAGGCTCTGCGGTTGCCGCAGTAATAAGATTCTGAGGGGCGGTGCGTTATGGATATTACAAAGGAAATAATACTTCCCTGCCTTTTCAGCTTTATCGGCTGTGCGGCATTCGGCGTTCAGTACAATATACGCTTCAGGCATCTCATAGCCGCTTCCGTAGGCTCTATTGTAAGTCAGCTTATCTACACTTTGCTGAGCATGAATGAATTTGGTGAAATACAGTGCTGCTTTATTTCAGCCGCAGCAGTAGCACTTTTTTCGGAGATAATGGCAAAGCTTAACAAAGCTCCCGTGAATATGTATCTTATCGTGGGAATAATCCCCCTTGTGCCGGGAGGGCTTGCCTACTACGCAATGCTTGCCCTTGTAACAGGCGATAATGCAACCTTTCTTGAAAGAGCGGTTGACGCATTCGGCATAGCAGGCTCGGTGGCAATGGGCATTTTTGCAGTTTCTTCGGCTGTAAGGCTTTTCAAGGATTTCAGGCGGCAGGCGAAGATTAAAGCGGATAAAGCATACAGAACTCTTTCCAAGAACGATAAAAGCGTAAAAAAATTCTGAAAGGACACGAATATGAATATCAACAGAGATTTTCCTAAGGCAACAGTAACCGAAAAATGCCGCAGGCGTACTGCGGACGGTCACCCATGGATATATGACAATGAAATAGTTTCCGCAGAAAGCATAGCTGACGGAGAGCTTGCGGACGTAGTTTCCGAAAAGGGCAAATTTATCGGAACAGGCTTTTACAATTCAAATTCAAAAATAAGGATACGCCTTATCTCACGCAATGCCAACGACAGATTTGACGAAAGCTTTTTCAGACGCAGGCTTGAATATGCATACAGCTACAGAAAAACCGTTATGTCAGCAGAGGATATGAACTGCTGTCGGCTTATCTTCGGTGAAGCGGACGGTTTCCCCGGGCTTACGGTCGATAAATTCGGCTCTCTGCTGTCTGTTCAGATACTTTCCCTTGGAATCGAACAGCGCAGGGATATTATCATTCCCGCACTTGTGGATATCCTCAGGCAGGACGGTATAAAAACAGACGGCGTATTCCTCAGAAACGATGCAGCTATCAGAAGCCTTGAGGGAATGAGCGAGGAAAAGGGCTGGTATCTCCGTGAAAACGGCATATCTCCCGTTACGCAGATAACCGAAAACGGAATAAAGTACAATGTAGATGTGGAAAACGGTCAGAAAACAGGCTTCTTCCTTGACCAGAAATACAACCGCCGTGCCGCCGCCGCTATCGCAAGGGGCAAAACTGTAGTTGACTGCTGCACCCATACAGGCTCATTTGCCCTTAACTGCGCAAAAGCGGGTGCGGCTCACGTTACCGCTGTAGATGTTTCCGAGGCGGCTGTGGAAATGGCAAGGGCAAATGCAGAGCTTAACGGTCTGGAGGGAAATATGTCCTTTGTGAAAAGCGACGTTTTCGATTTTCTGAAAGCTCGTATAGCGGCTCACGACAGAAGCGCAGATTTCATAATCCTCGACCCTCCCGCATTTACAAAATCAAGAAAAACCGTGGGAAATGCCCGAAACGGCTATCTTGAGCTGAACACCCTTGCAATGCGTCTGCTCCCCAGAGGGGGCTATCTTGCAACAGCCTCCTGCTCTCATTTTATGACAGAGCAGCTTTTCACGCAGATGCTCCGTGACGCCGCAAGAGAAGCCAATGTTTCCTTAAAGCTTATCGAGCTTCGCAGACAAGCACCCGACCACCCCATACTTATGAACGTTCCCGAAACGGAATATCTGAAATTCTTCTTATTGCAGACAGTTTAAAACGGAGGTACAATAATGAATTACACTATCAGAAAAATCAGGGAAGATGAATATTTTCTGCTGAATGATTTTCTCTACGAAGCCATATTTATCCCCGAGGGAGTAAAGCCGCCCGACAGGTCGATCATAGAGCAGCCCGAGCTGCAGGTGTATGTCAAAGATTTCGGCAAATAAAAGGACGATATATGCTTTGTCGCCGAAGCTGACGGCAAGGCTGTGGGAGCTGTGTGGGTCCGTGATATGAAGGATTACGGTCACATTGCCGAGGGCGTTCCCTCCTTTGCTATTTCGCTTTACAAGGAATACCGCAGTCACGGCATAGGCACAGAGCTTATGAAAGCAATGCTTGCCGAGCTTAAAAGCAGAGGATATGAAAAAGCCTCTCTTGCAGTTCAGAAGGCAAACTACGCCGTTAATATGTACAGAAAAACAGGCTTCTTTGTTGTTGATGAAAACGACGAGGAGTACATAATGGTTTGCGAGCTGACGGATAAATAAGCATTACGAGGTGATAAAAAATGGAAATCAGCTATGAAGAAGCAATGCGGAGAATCGATGAATATGAAGAAAATGAATTACAAAAATACATAGAAGGTTTAAAAGCATACGATTTTGATTATGAAAGAACTATGTATGAAATCGAGAACTATAAAAAAAAGCGATACAAATGCTGCCGTGAAACAAGCTTTCCTTATGATATTCATCTTTACAGAGGAGAAGGACAGATACTCGTTGTACCTCTTGCGAGATGTATGTTCTGGCTTCGGCGTGAATTGGCTCTATATTGCAGACTGAACGATTCAGAGAACGCAATTAATATCGGTAAAACTATAATAGAGGTTTTTGACTATCTGAAAAGATGCCCTGTGGATACAAGAACAGCAGAAGAGTGTAAAGCTGACAGTTATCTTATGAATAATACAATATGTAAAACGTATGAAAAATTTATCAAGAAATATTCCTTATGTTTTGCTGTATTAAATGAGGATGGAACTTATATCATCTCTGCATCCGAACGAGATAATAAAGGTTATGGCGGTCTTGATGACCCGAACGATCCCTTTCGTTTCAAATTGCCCAAAGAAGCATCTGAGGAAGAAATTGGTAATGCTGTTATTGCCGCACTTGATCGTTCTGATGAGCTTGAAAAAGCTAAAAAACCTGACCCATACCCGCCCATTGAAATTGAACTGCTTTCAGACCAAAAGGTCGAAATTCACCCTCCCCGTGACAGACATTTTACCGATATGCAGGACGGCGGTGCGGCAGAAATATATCGTCTTTACGAATACTCTCCAAAAGAGGGTGCAGAACCGTCTGCAAATTTTTATCTCGGCATTGCCGCCGAGATTGACTGCGATTTAAGTGAGGACAACATTCGTAGTGCTTGGGAAGAACTTCACGGCAAAGCGGAACTTTTCGAGGTGAAATCTGTGGAGCACGGGATTTTCAAGCTTCGTGCCGAAATGAAAAACAAAAGCGTTCACCGAATTTCTTATCTTCTGCAAATCGACGAAAGCGAACTGCTTGACTGCACAATGGAGCTTTATAAGCCAAATACACGCAAAAAGCTTGATGAAAAGCTTTCGGTGATGTTTGAGGAGTTTGCACTCAGATGTAAATTTTCACTCGGCAAATAAAGCTAAAATAACAGAGCACCGCACAGAGAATCCAACCTCCCTGTGCGGTGCTCTGTTATTTCTCCTTTGACTTAAAGCAAGCTCCCATCAGAAGCCCGAAGAATATTGCGGCGGTAATTCCTGCCGAAGCCGCAGACAGTCCGCCTGTAAGCGCTCCGATAAGTCCCCTTGTGTCAACAGCCTCTCTTACGCCCTCCGCAAGAGCATTTCCGAAGCCTGTCAGTGGAACAGCCGCCCCCGCCCCCGCAAAATCTATCAGCGGACGGTATATCTCAAATGCCCCCAGCACAACTCCTGCCACAACATAGGTAACAAGAATCCTTGCAGGAGTAAGCTTGGTGTAGTCAATAAGAAGCTGACCTATCGCACAAAGTGAGCCGCCTACAATAAACGCCCATAAATAATCCATATTATCAGTCCTTTCCGTGAGAAATGTGAACAGCGTGGGAAATTCCGGGTATGCTCTCCCCCTGCTGTGTGATCGTGGTTGACATAAGCGCACCCGTAGCGCAGAACAGGATATTCTTGTATTCTCCCGACCTTACCTTGTCAAGGAAATATCCGCACAAAACCGAAGCACAGCAGCCGCAGCCCGAGCCTCCTGCATGAACGTCCTGATTTTCATAATCAAACATCATAGTTCCGCAGTCCTTGTAGCGTGAGGAAATGTTGATACCCTCCTCCGCAAGCAACTCAATAAGAAGCGTCCCACCTACTCTGCCAAGATCCCCTGTGATAATAAGGTCAAAATCCTCGGGAGTAAGTCCCCTGTCGTTCAGATGCGTCTTTATCACATATGCCGCCGCAGGAGCCATAGCCGCTCCCATATTGTTTGCGTCGCATACACCCATATCAACGATCTTGCCGATAGTCACGCCTTTTATATAAGGTCCGATATCTGACTGAGGCGTAACTATAGCTGCACCCGAAGCCGTGCAGGTCCACTGAGCTGTAGGTGTTCTGATGCCGCCGTAGGACAGGGGAAATCTGAACTGCCTTTCCGCCGAGCAGAAATGCGAAGATGTAACAGCCGCCACATTTCCGCCGATACCGCTGTCGGTCATAAGGGACGCCAGCAGCAGGCTTTCCGCCATAGTGGAGCAGGCTCCGTAAACGCACAGAAGGGGTATTTCAAGATCTCTCAGCCCGTAAGATGTGGTAGTGCACTGATTAAGCAGGTCTCCTGCAAACATATAGTTCACATCTTCCTTTGTAAGCCCGCCCTTTTCCAGAGCCTTCAGCACAGTAAGCCTGAGCATTTCGCTTTCAGCCTTTTCCCATGAATCCTGACCGAAATATGTGTCCTGATATACAGCGTCGAAATGCTTTCCAAGAGGACCGTCGCCCTCCTTTTTTCCAACTATTGCCGCATAGCTGTGAACAGAGGGCGGCTTATCCATAATAAACGTGTTTCTTGATATACGTTCAGCCATTTTATCCGTCTTTTCCTTTCACTTGAGATTTTCTGCTTGTATTATTTCACTCTGCGGAAGGAATATACATATTTTTACGGAAAGCAGTTGAAAATTTTCGGAAAATATGATAGAATTAAAATACATCATTTTTTACGGAGCTGATAGAATGACCTTTGATGAAATTCTGATAGAAATAGACAATGCCGTCTGGGGAATACCCCTTATCGTGCTGATAATATCCGCAGGACTAATGCTGACGGTGAGAACGGGATTTATACAGATACGTCATCTTCCCAGAGCGCTCAGGTATCTGTTTAAGGAGGAAGAAGGCGCAAGCGGTGAGGTATCGGGCTTTGCCTCTCTCTGCACAGCCCTTTCCGCAACCATCGGAACGGGAAACATTGTAGGTGTTGCCACAGCTATCGGAATCGGCGCAGGCGGTCCGGGAGCATTGTTCTGGATGTGGATAGCCGCTTTCTTCGGAATGGCTACCAAATACGCCGAAGGCTTCCTTGCGGTAAAATACCGTACCATTGACAGCGAGGGACACGTTCTCGGCGGTCCTTTCTATTACATAGAAAACGGTATGGGCAAAAATTGGAAATGGCTTGCAAAGCTTTTTGCATTTTTCGGTGCCTGTGTAGGACTTATGGGTATAGGCACATTTACTCAGGTAAACGGCATATCCTCCGCAGTAACAGGCTTTTTTGACCCAAGCGGAGCAAACTGTGTAACTATTTTCGGAAACAGCTATTCCATAGCAACAATTATTTCGGGAATAATAGTCGCTCTCAGTGCAGGCCTTGTAATAATCGGCGGAATACAGCGAATCAGCAGCGTTTCGCAGGTAGTAGTCCCCTTTATGGCGATACTTTATATACTGTCAGTTGTAACTCTGCTTATATGCAATATTTCAAAGCTTCCTGCCGCACTTTCCGAGATAATCGGCGGTGCATTCGGAATAAAGCCAATTGCAGGCGGCGTTCTTGCCTCAGTGCTCATCTCAATGCGAAACGGAGTTGCACGAGGCATATTCTCCAACGAATCGGGGCTTGGCTCTGCTCCCATTGCGGCAGCGGCGGCAAAGACAAATGAACCTGTCCGTCAGGGGCTTATCTCAATGACAGGCACATTCATAGACACTATCGTTATCTGCACAATGACAGGTCTTTCCATTGTAATGATGGGCTCATGGGCTGACCCGAATCTGCAGGGCGTTCAGGTTACGACTGACGCTTTCAGCAAGGGTCTGAGCTTTATGCCATCACAGGCGGCGGCGTTCATTCTTATGGTATGCCTTGTATTCTTCGCATTCACAACCATTCTCGGCTGGAACTACTACGGCGAGCGCTGTCTTGAATATCTCAGCGGAAAGAGCCGCACCGCAGTAATGACATACCGTATCCTCTACATTGCGGCTGTTTTCATTGGTCCTTATATGACAGTATCTGCTGTATGGACAATTGCGGATATATTCAACGGACTTATGGCAATTCCCAATATCATAGCCCTCTTTGCTCTCAATGAAGTTATTGCACGGGACACAAAGGATTATTTCAAGCGGCTTAAAAACGGAGAAATAAGCGACTGACAATATATGAAAAACCACTGTATCACAAGCATAACGCTTTCTGTGATACAGTGGTTTTTTAATAATACATTTCCATCAAAGCAGGAATAATGCTGTAATTCTTCTTGAATATCTCCTCATATTCCGATATGCTCAGAGGACAATCTCCCTTGCCTATCTCAATAAGGATAGGCACAGTTTTTTTGCCGCCCTTTGCGATTATCCTGTCGCAAAGCCCTGCCGCAGATGTGGGGTCGCAGGGATAAAGGCTGTAGCCCGTAATATCCGAAACAAGCTTTGCCTCTCTGTAACAGCGGTCACGGAAATCCCCCTTCTGATTATAGTCCCACCACACTACCGAGCCTGACGCATGATAGCTTACAACCGTAACGGGATTTGAAAGGGAATTTATCAGCCGCACAATACCCTTGCTTTCGCTTTCCGACTCGGGATAATTCCCCTTGTAACCCCAGCCGCAGGGAAAGCGTGCCGTATCGGCAGAATCCCATTTTCCGTCGAAATTGCAGTTTATGTCGATCCCCTTGGCATTAGCCTTCCAACGCTCATAGTACCTTGCCTCCGAATGTGTCGTATAGCCTGCCCTCAGAGCATTTTTATACATTACCGAAACATTCTTCCGCAGCTGCGGATTTTTAAGTCCCTTCGCCCCGAACTGGCTTATGGTAACGCCGTCGGGATTTAGCATAGGAATAATATGTATCTGAAACTCGTCAAAATACTCCGAAAGCAGCCTGCCCTTATAGGATATCCTGTCATAGCCTATCAG
>JAGAJY010000102.1 GCA_017848125.1 Oscillospiraceae bacterium | reverse complement strand
GCTCTACAAGATTATGACCACAAAACCCGAAGAACAGGAGGAAAACTAATGAAGATGAAGAAAAAGACCATTAAGACTATCGGTATCACAGCAGGCGTAATTGCGGCGGTGGGTGCAGGTGTAACGGCGATTTGCCTTGCCGTTAAGAAGAAAAATAAGCCTGATGCCGAAATCCCTTACCCTGCGTCCGCTTGGGATACTAAGTAATGGGGTGGCTCATTTTCCTCGGCGGAGCGATGGTTGGCGGTACGGTAGGCATATTTACAATGTGTCTGCTTCAGGTCAATCATCTCAACGAAGCCGATAGAGAGGAATAAGAAAAGCCGTACTCGGATTTCTCCGAATACGGCGGTACATATTAACTTATTTCAAGTATAATTTTAGCTCCTTTACTGATGAAATCTGTGGCTTTTTCTGTAAATAATTCTTTTTTGATATTTTCGGTATATTCATCAGTTATAACTAAATTTTCTTCAAACATCGTATTCATTAATTTATAAAATGCATGTGAAGAAGTGATTTTAGCACTTGATTTTCCGATTATCATTAGGATATAAAACAAAAATATGGATTTTTTATCCGTTCCATTTGGATTTAATTCAATTGTCCGCTTGTCTAACTGATTGTCATTGATAAATCGTTTTAATCCTCTGATGGTAAGCGAAGATGTTTGCAATAAGTTTTCTATCTTCTTACTCAGAATATCGATACAATCGTCAGTCGGAGTATCTATGCAGTGTATATTTTGGAATACAGAATAATTTAATAGATACGTCTGTTGATATATCAAGGATGTATCTTTTACATTTTTAGGTGAAGCTATGCTTATGTACCTAAGTTTAATATAATTGAAACTGTTACGAAATTTATTTTCAAGTTGAGCTATATCGCTTTCTCTAAATTGATAGTGCTTTGAATTTATTGTTAATGAGGATAGCGATGCAATGTTTTTGCATTCCGAATTTTTTTGAGACAGCAACTTCACGTTGTAAATACTAATTCCAAAAAGGCTTACTAAAACATTAACAGAGCCATCCTTTGCAATATATGAAAGTATAGTATGACTCCCGAATTCAAATGGGCTTTCATTGTTGAATAAAGAATGCACCTTTTTATCGTTCACGATTGTAACAAATCCGTTATCATTTCCAGTTTCAATAAATTGAATGATTTTAGAAAAGCACTCTTTCTTTTGGTTTATCTCGTTCATCAAGCAAAACCATTCAAAAGCTATTTTCGCTATCAAACGGTACATTTCATTGCAAAAGAATAAATCAATGTTAATATTAATTCTTTTCTCAATTTCCAACTCATTTACATTCACTTCTGTATATTTAATGTTCGGGATTTTTTGCACTTTATCTATCGGTCCCAATTTACTTGTGTTATCCAATGATTTTAAAAATTTATTACCTTTAAAAAGTTCATAATCAGAAGAAATACGTGCTTTATATTCTGTTCCATCAACTATTATAGTTTGTTGAAACGGATGATACTTATCTGATTTACTGGACTTAATATCAAGTTCATTTGTAATAAAAGCTAACCCTTCTATAATTTTATACTCAAACATATCGCTAAACTTACTATTATGGTCTATTTTGCATACGTTTGGATTTAGTATTTTGGTATTTGTAAGTGCATCAGGAATAATATCTGATTTTGATAGTTCTTTATCTTGTGGGGTCGCACCACAGTATATACACGAATTATTCATAAGGTTACTCCAATCATTAATATCTGTTTTTTATAATTATACCATTTCACTCTCGAAAAAACAATACATACCCTGTTCGCAGGGCAAATAAATCACAGAAAGGAGGTATCAGAGTGGCAGGAAAAGAGCTGAAAGCGACGGAGAAAACCGTCTTAAAGCACTCCCGTGAGGGCATTCTCGAACAAAACCTTGCAGACGGCTCGGCTAAAAAGGTCAGTAAGAAAGCCGGAGAAGCCGTGCTGAAAACAGAAGGTGTTGCCGATGAACGCTTTGACAAGTTGAAAGCGGCTGGTCTTGTAGTCGAAGATATGAAGAAGCCTGACCATCGCAAGTTGCAGTTCGGACGGAATAATCCCGATAACACTTGGGTAGAAGCCGTCTATGGAAATAAGCCTGCGGAACAGGAATATTCTGCTCCGACAGAAGCGTATTACGTATCTGATACAACGGTATCAGCCGAAGCAAAGGATTTTACAGAGCCGACGGAAGCCAAGCCGAAGGTAGAAGAAAGCTCGCTCAGACAGCATAAGCAGACCTCTTTCGTTTCAGATGAGCAGTATCAAAACTCGGAAGCATCAATCCCCGTTACTCAAAGGGAGCTTGCCGAACTGGAGCATAGCACACTCGGAAGCGAGAGCATTACTCCAAAGGCACAAAGGAAGTTTTCTTTCAAATCCGATGAAAAGTATCAGCTTTCCGAAAGCACGGTATCTGTATC
>JAGAJY010000101.1 GCA_017848125.1 Oscillospiraceae bacterium | reverse complement strand
CAACGGTGAATTTGCCGTTATTCCAACCCCAGTTGATGTCATATGCAACTGCATTGAATTTAACGGAGGTAACTTCCGAAACATCTACTCCGCTCATTTCGGCTGATGAACTGCTTACAAAAGTTCCCTGAGTCCAAGAACCGTTACTTGAACCGAAATCCATATAACTTGCCGCACTTACACTCACAGGCGCAAATGCCATAGTGGTAACAGCCATAGCCGCCGCTGTCAAAGACGCTAAAATCTTTTTCAGCTTCATTTTTTATCTCCTCCTTAAATAAAATGATAACGTTTCCACAGAATCCGCAAAGAGATGCCGCCGAATGGGAGCGGCTGTGTCTGCGGAAACGGAAACTATTGTAAAAATAGCTTTACATAATAAATTATAACATATTGCCAAGCCTTTTGCAACCGTCATTTTCGCCAATTCCAAGCTTTTTCGTTAGAACTATTATACAATGCGCCGCCGATGAAATTTTGGACTTTACAAATCCCGAAAAATGTTATATAATATAGTTAACTATGATTAAAGAAATATAAAGCAGAAAGGATTATGATATATGTTTTCCGAAGTGGACAAAAAATACGCCTATACGGGGGACGATCTGGGTGCAGTTTATTCAAAGGACAAGACCGTTTTCAAGGTGTGGTCGCCTCTTGCCAACGATGCGGCTGTGCTTCTCTACAGAAGCTGCACAGATGAAAAGCCATACCGCCGTATGCCTATGGAAAAAAGCAGAAAGGGCGTATGGGAAAAGGTTGCCCACGGCGACCTGAACGGCGTTTACTATACATACGAGATACGTCACGATGACCTTGTTGAGGAAACTATCGACATATATGCCCGAAGCGCAGGCACAAACGGCGCAATGGGTATGGTAATAGACCTTGAAGCCACAAACCCCGCAGGCTGGCACAATTATCACCCCCAGCCTATGAATTCCTATGCGGACGCAGTTATATACGAAATGCACGTCCGTGATTTCTCCATAGACAAGAGCGGTAATTTCTGCTATAAGGGCAGATTCCTTGCAATGGTGGAAAAGGGGCTTATAAATTCCTCGGGCGACAGCATCGGCATTGACCACCTTACAGAGCTTGGCATAACCCACGTTCACCTTATGCCCTGCTATGACTATCAGACTGTTGATGAGTCCCAGCCCCACAAGCCGCAGTTCAACTGGGGCTATGACCCTATGAACTTCAATCTCCCCGAAGGCTCATATTCGGTAAATCCCGCAGACGGCTTTTCCAGAGTGGCAGAGTTCAAAAGGCTTATCCACGCTCTCCACTGCGCAGGCATAAAGGTGGTAATGGACGTAGTTTATAACCACACCTACGCAACCGCCGATTCCCCCTTCAATAAGACCTTTCCCAAGTATTACTACCGTCTCTGGGGCGAAAACGGAGAATACTTCTCCAACGGCTCAGGCTGCGGAAACGAGGTCGCAACCGAGCGTGCCATGGTGCGCAAATTCATCATCGACAGCCTTATCTACTGGGCGACTGAGTATAAGATAGACGGCTTCCGCTTTGACCTTATGGGTCTTTACGATATTGAGACTATCAATATGGCATATGAGAAGCTTCACGAGCTTAATCCCGACATCATTATGTACGGCGAGGGCTGGACAGGCGGCGATTCCCCCCTTCACGACAGCAAGAGATGTATGAAGCTCAATGCCCGTCATACTCCCAATGTGGCATATTTCAGCGACGATTTCCGTGATACCGTCAAGGGAAATAACTTTGAAAACCGCAGCAAGGGCTATGTTAACGGCGCAATGGGCGTTGAGGATTATGTCCGTGAAATTATGTGCGGACGAATCGTTCACCCCCAGATACCTAACCTTGACAAATATTCATGGTCGGTTTCCCCCTGCCAGACCGTAAACTACGTTGAAGCTCACGATAACCTGACTCTGTGGGACAAGCTTGCCTATACAAACCCCACCGACTCCATAGACACAAGAAAGCGTATGGATAAAATGGCGGCGGCTATGGTAATGCTCTCTCAGGGAATCCCCTTTATTCAGGCAGGTCAGGAATTCCTGCGCTCAAAGCCCCTTCCCGGCGGTGCCTTTGACCATAACAGCTACAATTCCCCCGATATCGTAAACAGCCTTAAATGGGACAGAAAGTCCGAATACAAAGATGTTTTCGATTATTACAAGGGTCTTATAGAGTTCAGAAAGGCTCACACCGCTCTGCGTATGTCCACCGTTGAGGAAGTGGGAAAGAATATGAAGTTTTTTGACCGTATGGCTCAGAGAGTTGTGGGCTTTGCCCTTTACGGCGACTGCGAGCTTGAAGAAATTGCGGTATTCCTCAATCCCTCTCCCGAGCCTGTTACCCTTCACGCATTCAGCGAGCTGAATGTATATATCGACGGTGACCGTGCAGGCAATACCCCTCTTTACACCGTAAATGACGATTACACCCTGAACCCCTATTCGGTAATGGTTCTGGGCAGACCCTACGCCAAAAACGAGGACGGCGAATAATTCTGATTATATAAAAATATACAAAGAAAGGACAGATTTATATGAAAAGGATTCTTGTCTGTGAGGACGAGGACGTTATCAGAGACTTTGTGGTCATAAACCTTAAAAGGGCAGGCTATGAGGTCGTAGATGTCAACTGCGGCGAAAAGGCTCTTGAAGTCTTTGCCGAGGAGGACGGCAATTTCGATATTGCTCTGCTTGATATTATGATGCCCGGCATTGACGGCTTTCAGGTTTGCAGGGAACTGAGAAAAAAGAGCAGCACTCTGGGCATAATCATGCTTTCCGCCAAAACTCAGGAAATGGACAAGGTAAGCGGTCTTATGCTTGGAGCAGATGACTACATTACAAAGCCCTTTTCTCCCTCTGAGCTTACTGCAAGGATAGACGCTGTTTACCGCAGGGTAAGTATGTCCTTTGTGAAGGAGGAAAAATCCCCTGTTATCACATCAGGACCTTTCTCTCTCAACACAAAGAGCAGGACTGTTGCAAAGAACGGCGAAAATATAGAGCTTACACAGGTCGAGTATCAGATACTTGAATACTTTATGAACAATCAGAACACCGCCCTTGACAGAACAAGTATCCTCAATCACATCTGGGGCGACGGCTACTACGGCGACGACAAGATAGTTGACGTTAATATCAGACGTCTGCGTATGAAGCTGGAGGACGTGCCCTCAGCTCCCAAGTATATCGCAACCATCTGGGGCTTCGGCTACAAATGGTGCGCCGACGGGAAAGCTAACGAGAAATAACCGCAGTATGACGGGAGGTTCTTTCAAATCAAACGTTCAAGAGCAACCATAACCCGAAGATGGCTCGTAAACAGCTTAGGCGCAATTTTTCTTGTGCTCATGAGCGTTCTTCTGGCATTTTCGGCGTTCATAAACTTCTATTTTTACAATTCCGCAAGGCAGTATCTCAGTTCAAAGCTGAACACCGTTTCGGGTATGCTGTCGCAGTATTACGCCGATAACCCCGCAAGCTTTTCCTCTGAGGTGCGCTCCATAGTGGAAAACTGGTCGGAGAAAAACCGAATGGAGCTGATGACGGTCAGCGGCGCAGGACAGGTATCAATGACCTCCTCGGGCTTTATGCCCGACCGTGACGTTATCACTCAGGACTATTTTGACGCTGTTGAGAGCGGCAAATCAGGAAGCTTTACAGGCAGACTGCCGTCCGGTGAAAAGGTCATGGCTATGAGCATAGTGACCCCCGATACCAAGGGCGATTTCAGCGTTATAAGAGTAGTTGCGTCAACAGAACGTATCGACAGGCAGATAGCAGGGCTTATTACCATAGCGGCGGTGATCTGCGGTGCTATCCTTGCCCTTATGATGTTCTCGGGAATGTATTTCATCAAATCCATCGTTATTCCCGTAAGACAGGTAGGAATTACCGCACGAAGATACGCAAGAGGCGATTTCACGGTGAGGATACCTGTTACCAGCGACGATGAGATAGGCGAGCTTTGCGATATAGTCAACCGAATGGCAGATGACCTTTCCCAGTCCGAGGCTATGCGAAACGAATTTATCTCAGGCGTTTCCCACGAGCTGAGAACTCCTCTCACCGCCATAAAGGGCTGGGCGGAGACTATCGGCTCAATGCCCGACGACAGTGAGACCATTGTCAAGGGAATGAGAGTTATCACCACCGAGACCGAACGTCTTTCCCAGATGGTTGAGGAGCTTCTGGACTTCTCACGAATGCAGAACGGCAAATTCACCCTGAACAAGGGCAATGTTGATATTCTTGCAGAGCTGGGTGACGCTGTGCTCATCTATACCGAAAAGGCAAAGAAAGAGGGCATAGAGCTTGTCTATACCGAGCCTGAGGATCTGCCTGCGGTTTACGGCGACAGAAACAGGCTCAGACAGGTTTTCATCAACGTAATCGACAATGCCATAAAATACTCCGAAAAGGGCGGTCTTGTTACCGTACAGGCTATCCTTTCGGGAGAAAACAAGATAGAGATCGAGGTCAGCGACACAGGCTGCGGAATTTCCCCGGAGGATCTTCCCAAGATAAAGACCAAATTCTTCCGTGCAAACCACAACAAGCGAGGCTCGGGAATCGGTCTTGCGGTAGCTGACGAGATAATCACAATGCACAGCGGCACTCTTGAGGTGTTCAGCGAACAGGGAATGGGTACGACGGTGGTTATCGTCCTGCCCGTAAGACAGGAGATGAAAAAGTAATCGGGGAGGGAAACTTCATTGCACAAAATGATACGCTGCGACATAAAAAAGCTGTCAAGGGGCTTTGACAAGATTATGCTTGCGGTAAACATTCCCACCCTGACCGCATTTTCCGCTCTGGGAATAATCTATTTTGCCATAATCCGCAGAATGAATGTCCCTCACGATTTTTTCAAGCTGTATATCACCTGCTTTTTCCTGACCTTTGCCTACAGCTTCACTGTTTCTCTTCTGACAGCAATAATCGCAAACACAAGGCTTTCGGGGCATAAAAAATACACCTACATCGAGATCCTCGGCGAGCAGATGGTTATTTCCGATTATGTCCACACAAGCTCTGATGACAGCGGCAGGACACATCACCGCAGAATGTGGGTATTTGACCTTAGCGATGTGGAGCAGGTCACCTGCAACGGCAGACGAGTCATTGTAAAGGGAAAGGCTCGCTTCTTTGAAGCCCCTGCAAGGTGGCTGACATATTCCTCAACAGAATCGGGCAAGGCGGATTTTGATTACTGGTGGTACAGCGAAAACGGCGGCAAAGAGGTAACTCAGGCGTCAATAAAGGACACATATTTTTACTCCGAACGAATCGCCCAAAGGATAATCTTCTGCTCGGAAAAGCAGAAGCAGAGAGTTCTCAGGCGGCAGGAATTCAGGCAGCGTATGCTTGACATAGCCGCACGGCGCAGAACAAGAAAAAAGCCCAAGGAAAGGGTTTTCCGAGGGTACGAGATAGAGAGAAAATTTTAAAAGGGTATCAGACGCTTGGTGTCTGATACCCTTTTAAGCTTTACATAACGCTTTCCGTCTGCATTACATCACTTTGCTTTGTTACCCTGAGCTTCTCCGCACGGTTATCATCGGCGGATATTACAGTTATGCTATATGCGCCGAACTCAATGCAGTCGCCTGCCTCAGGGATATGCCCCAGCTTTTCGGTAAGCCAGCCGCTTACTGTGGCGGCATCGGTCTCATCTGCCTTTTCTTCCAGATATGCAAAAAGCTTTCCTGCGCTTGCTGTTCCCAGAACTATATGCTCGGTGTCGGATATTCTTTCAAAATCGTTGCTTACCTCATCGTGTTCGTCCCATATCTCGCCTACAAGCTCCTCGAGAATGTCCTCAAGGGTGACAAGTCCGATAGTGCCGCCGTATTCGTCGGCCACTACAGCTATGTGGGATTTCATCTGCTGAAGCTCCCTCAGAAGAATATCTATCTTCTTGTTTTCGGGAATGAATAGCACGGGTCTTATTATCTCGCTGAGAATCTTCTGTCCGCTTTTAACGTAATTATGGAAATCCTTCTGATAGATAACTCCCGTTATCCTGTCGATACTGTCCTCATAAACAGGTATTCTTGAATACGCCGTCTCTCTGAAAACACGGGCTATTTCCTCACTGTCCGCATTATCGGGAACGGCGGTTATGTCTATCCTCGGTGTGAGAATGTCACGGGCTTCGGTTTCGGTGAACTCTATGGCGCTTCTTATGAGCATACCCTCCTGCTCGTTTATTCCGCCGTCAAGCCTTGCTTCCTCTACAATAGAGAGCAGCTCCTCCTCGGTGATACCGCTGTCGTCACGGCTTTTGAATATAAGGGAAAGCAGCCTTTTCCACCGGCCGAAAAGGAAATTGAAGGGAGTGAGGACTGTCATAAGTATTTTAAGCAGAGGTGCAGAAAACATTGCAAAGCTTTCGGGGGATTCCTTGGCTATGCTTTTGGGAGATATTTCTCCGAAAATAAGCACCACTACAGTCGTTACGGCAGTTGATACGGTAGGACCTGTTTCGCTTCCCAGCATATTTACAAAAAGTACCGTGGCAAGGGACGCACTGAGGATATTTACAATGTTGTTGCCTATAAGTATCGTGGAAAGCATACTGTCGTAATTTTCGGAAAGCCTCAGCACAAGCGCAGCTTTTTTACTTCCCTTTTCCGCCATATTTTTTATCCTTATGCGGTTAAGGCAGGAAAATGCCGTTTCTGTTGCCGAAAAATAGGCTGACATTATCACGCAGAAAATAATGATGGGGAGCGTTAAACTATCGGGGTTCATAATCATTTCCTTTCGTTGTCTGTGATTAAAGCTTCGGGGAATTATCGGGTCAATACACACAGCAAGGCACAGCTATACCTTACATATAGCTGTGCCTTGTATTATACATTCTTCGGTTACTGTCCGTACTGTCCAAAATAGATTCCTCCGTTTAGCTTTCGGATAAATCATATCACAGTTAACGGGCTGTGTCAATAAACTCAGCTGTTTCTTAGCCGAATCTTATATTCTTACGCTCTTATCTCCGCACCAAGCTCGCTGAGCTTCTTAAGCGCCTTCTTTACTGCGCTGTCAGCCTGCTCGTCGGTAAGAGTACCCTCGTGAGAACGCATTGTAATGCTGAATGCAACGGATTTCTTGCCGTCTGCAATCTGCTTGCCCTTGTAGATATCAAAGAGCTTTACGCTTTCGAGTATCTTGCCAACGCCCTCGGTAATAGCCTTTTCAAGATGAGCAACAGGAATACTGTCGTCGCATACCACAGCAAGGTCTCTTGTGCTTGCGGGGAACTTGGGCAGAGGCTTGTAGGTCTTGGGTGCGGAAGCTTCCATTATTGCGGCAATGTCAAGCTTTGCGGCATATGCCTTTGTGCCGATACCGTAATTTTCGAGAGTTTCGGGGTGAAGCTCGCCGAATATTCCCAGAGGCTTGCCGTCAGAGAATACCTCTGCGCATCTTCCGGGGTGGAAGGAGGGTGCTTCGCCGTAATTGTCCGACTGACCCTTGCAGGGCTCGTAGGAGATCTTTACCGCTCCCACAGCGTCAAGAAGCTGCTCAATAATGCCCTTGAGGGAATAGAAATCATACCCCTCGCCGTACATTCCGAAGCAGATAGCCGCAGGCTCTTCGGGAAGCTCGCCGCCCTTGGGAAGATACTCATTGCCCATTTCAAAGAGAACAGCCTCCGCATTTCTGCTGTTGTAGTTTCGTGCAAGAACCTCGCACATTGAGGGGAGAAGTGTAGTTCTCATTACCGAGGTATCCTCACCCAGAGGATTTGTGATAACAACGGTATTTCTGAGAGTGCTGCTTTCGGGAAGGCGTATTTTGTCAAAAGCCTTGGGAGAGATGAAGGAGAATGTGGTTATCTCATTTGCACCCAGAGCAGCTGCCGTGTTCATCACCTTGCGGGAGAACTTCTGAGCAGGTGTAAGCTCGCCGCTTGCAACACCTCTGATGATAGTCTGAGGTATCTTATTATAGCCGTAAAGACGTGCTATTTCCTCTGCAAGGTCGTTCTTGTATTCAATGTCGATTCTGTAGGGAGGAGCGTATGCAACGCCGTCCTTTACCTTTATGTCAAGCTTTTCAAGATACTTTATCATTTCCGCCTCGGGAATATCTGTGCCGAGGAAGTTGTTTATCCACTCTGCGTCAAAGGGAGCTGTTTTCTGAGTATCGGCATGAGTGTCGCAGTCGATAATTGTACGAACCACCTCGCCGCAGCCAAGCTCCTCAACAAGCTCAAAGGCTCTGAGCAGGGCAGGCATACACATTCTGGGGTCAAGACCCTTTTCAAAGCGTGCGGAAGCGTCTGTTCTCATTCCGAGAGCCTTTGCGGTAGTGCGGACGCTTGCTCCGTCAAAGCAGGCGGACTCAAATACCACGTCAACGGTATCGTCCATAATTCCGCTGTACTCGCCGCCCATTACGCCTGCTACAGCTACGGGCTTTTCTGCATCGGCAATTACCAGCATATTATCGGTGAGAGTTCTCTCATTGCCGTCAAGGGTGGTTATCTTCTCGCCCTGTGCGGCATTTCTGATGTCAATGGAATTGCCCTTGATGTAGCGGATATCGAATGCGTGCATAGGGTGACCGTATTCGAGCATTACATAGTTTGTGATGTCAACGAAATTATTGATGGGACGAACACCGCTTGCACGAAGTCTTTCTCTGAGCCACAGGGGTGAGGGAGCTATCTTTACATTCTTAACAACGCCTGCGCAGTAGCGTGAGCAGAGCTTTTCGTTGGAAATCTTAACTGAAAGAAGCTCATTTATATCTCCGTCAATGCCCTTGAAGGAAGGCTCCTTGATATTAAGGGGCTTATCGAAGGTTGCAGCTGTTTCACGGGCAAGACCCAGAACAGAAAGGCAGTCGGGGCGGTTTGAGGTTATCTCAAATTCGATAGAGGTATCGTTGAAATCAATTGCATCACGAATGTCCATACCCGGAGTAAGCTCTCTGCCGTCCTCGCTTCTGAGAATGAAAATACCGTCAGCAATAGCATAGGGGAAGTCGTGGGTAGTAAGACCCAGCTCGCCCAGTGAGCAGAGCATACCGTTTGATACGACTCCTCTGAGCTTGCCCTTTCTTATCTTAACGCCGCCGGGAAGAGTTGAGCCGTCAAGTGCGGCAGGAACGAGGTCGCCTATATTCTCCTCTCTGATATTGGGTGCGCCTGTTACTATCTGAACAGGCTCATCTGCTCCCACTTCAACCTGACACACAACAAGGTGGTCGGAATCCTCGTGGGGCTTTACGTCGAGTATCTTACCAACTACTACCTTGGAGATCTCGCTTCCCTCTGTTTCATACTTTTCTACCTTGGAGCCGCTCATTGTAAGACCCGAGCAAAGCTCCTTTACGCTCATTTCTCCGATATCCACATAATCGGAGAGCCATCTGAGTGAAAGATCCATTTTTATTTTCCTCCGTTAATACTAATTTTTATGATTGTCTGTCATATCTTATCCTGCTAACCTATATCAAACCAATACTCGCTAAACTCTCTGCCATCGGAGTTGTTCAGAAAATCCGTAAGCAGGTCTGTCATCTCCTGAATGCGGCACTGCATATATCCACGGTCGCTGCAGCCGTTTTCTGCCGCCCATTCATCAAGCCTCATAAGCTCGTCAAGCACCTGCGGAATATCATCGGCGGTAAACATCATACCGCTTTTGAAAAACGTTATCCCGCATTCTGTCTCCGCTTTCTTCCAATGCTCATTATAAACTCTCTGAAATGAAAATGGGGTGTCGGAAACAAGTTCACTTTTAAAGGAGTCAAATTTTTCTCCTTTAAATATCGCAAGGGATACTGACATTTTTATCACCCTTTACATCAGCTGAAAAACAATTGACTGATTTACCGCAACTGTCCAAAAAACCTCAAATTCTTCCCCCACTTTATCAAAAGCATAAAGCCCTCTGAATAAAGCTGTTCATTTAAGCTCGGGACGCACCGCAAAAATCTGCTCCAGCAGTTCCTTTGCGCCGTCTGCACCCAGAGATATTCCCGGCTCTTCGCCGTTTTTCATACGGAATATGACTATATTCGCAGGATATTCCGATACGGTGTATATCTTTTCGATATCATAGAAATCATAGGACTGAATTTCTCCCGAAAGCTGTGTGATACTAAACTGTTTATCATTCCAATACCATGCGCTTCTTGAAAACGCAAGTCCGCACAGCCACGAGATCAACGCAAATAATACAAATATGACAATTACAAGGATCTCGGGCACAATTGCAAAATATGCGATCACTCCCGAAATAAGCAGCAATGCAGCAATAACATACATTGCGGTTTTCAGCAGCGGCGCAGGCTTTATGCTGCCCAGCGGAGAATAACCAAGCTTGCTTTCTGTTTTATTGTCAATCATATCATTACCCCCGTATGATCATCAGAACTGTCCTAAAAATCTCATGTCATTCTCATAAAGCAGACGCATATCGTTAATGCCGTATCTGCCCATTGTGATACGCTCCAGACCGATTCCGAAGGCAAATCCGCTGTAAACCTCGGGATCGATTCCGCAGCCTCTGAGCACCTCGGGATGAACCATTCCTGCACCCAGAAGCTCCACATAGCCCTCGCCCTTGCACATTGAGCAGCCCTTGCCGCCGCAGTTGAAGCACATAAGGTCAACCTCTGCGGAAGGCTCGGTATAGGGGAAGTGATGAGGTCTGAGACGGATCTGTGTGCCGCTGCCGTAAAGCTTCTTCATAAGCATATCGAGAGTGCCGTACAGGTCACCGAGAGTTACGCCCTTGTCGATAACAAGTCCCTCAACCTGATGGAAAAGAGGAGAATGTGTAGCGTCAACAGCGTCGGAGCGGTAAACTCTGCCGGGAGAGATTATTCTGATAGGAGGCTTTCTTTCCTCCATTGTTCTTATCTGAACAGAGGATGTCTGTGTTCTGAGAACAACGTTCTCGTTGATGTAGAAGGTATCCTGTGTGTCTCTTGCAGGGTGCGACTTAGGCATATTGAGAGCCTCAAAGCAGTAATGGTCAGTCTCTACCTCAGGACCGTCAACTATATCAAAGCCCATTCCCAGGAATATTTCCTTTACCTCCTCCAGAGTTGCGGTGAGGGGGTGAAGTCTGCCGGGACGGGGAGCTTTTCCGGGCAGGGTAACGTCAATAGTTTCCTCTGCCATCTTCTTTGCCGCCGCCTCGCTTCTGAGAGCCTCTGTCTTTGCTGAAAGAGCCTCCTCTATCTGTGCTCTTACGGTATTTGCAAGCTGACCGATAACAGGTCTTTCCTCTGCGGAAAGTCCGCCCATCTGCTTCAGTATTGCGGTAAGCTCACCCTTTTTGCCGAGGTACTTGACTCTCAGCTCCTCCTTTGCTTTCAGTTCCGTACACTCCGACAGCTCCTTCTGAGCCGCCGCAAGTATCTGTTCAAGCTGTTCTTTCATCTTATCTTTTCCTTTCATAAAAAATAAAAAACCCGCACCCGAAATTTACCTTCGGACACAGGAGAAATATCTATTCCCGACTTCACGGAGCGTTATTCACTCGTACAAAGGCTAAGGACAGACATCCCCCCGACTTTAACGCAGTCATTCGTCTGCCCCTAATTAAGCCGCTTCATATCAAGGCTTGTTCAAGGCAGCCACTCACAGGCGAAATTCAGCCCTCTGCCGACACATCGGAACTTCCAGCCGATCTATAAAAAAACCGGTCCCGACTCTCTGTTTATGCCGCTTTCCGCATAAGAGGCTTACTGAGTTTATTTGCGCAAGCAAATAAACATTCCTGCTCATCGTGTTTTTGTACAATTGCATTAAACTGCAACTTATTATATTATACAGCATCAATTTGAAAATTGCAATAGGTTTTGGCAAAAAAATCCGCACAGCGAAAATATTTTGCTGTGCGGATATAACACTTTTTACTTATCAGCCGTTTCCTTTTCAAGATATTTTTCTGCATATATGTCATATCTCAGCTTATAAAATGCTCTGTCCGAACGCATTTCACGGATAGAGCGGTGCAGATCCATATCCGCCGCATCAAGCACGCAGGCTGCTATATTGGAGCAATGGTCGGAGGTGCGTTCAAGGTCTGTGAGCAGGTCAGACCAGACAAAGCCCCCCTCTATACTGCATTCGCCCTGCTGAAGCCTTGAAATGTGGCTGCTTCTGAGCTTGTCCCTCAGAATGTCTATCACCTGCTCGAGAGGCTCGGTATCTCTTGCGGCTTCAAGGTCGTTATCAACAAACGCCTTGCAGGCAAGCCCGAGTATCTCCGTAACCGCTCCCGATATTTCCGAAAGCTCCCTTACAGCTGACCTTGAAAGGCTGAGCTTTTTTGAATGAAGCTCTTCTGCGGATTCGGCTATGTTCATTCCGTGGTCGGCAATACGCTCAAAATCTCCGATAAGCTTCAACAGCTTTGCCGCCTCCGAGCTTTCTGCGGCGGAAAGCTGCGCCGAACTGAGCTTTACAAGATACGAGCCTATCACATCTTCGTAATGGTCGGTTTTTTCTTCCCTTTCTCTGACGGCTCTTACTCCTTCATCAGAATAATCTGTAAGACAGCCGATAGCCTCGGTAACTGCCGCCGCCGCACATCTTCCCATATCAGCCGCAAGAGCGTGACAGCGTTCAAGAGCAACAGAAGGTGCTGCAAGGAAACGCTCGTCAAGTTCGGAAAGCTCATCGGGGCTTTCGGTCTCGGGCACAAGCTTATAAACAAGCTTTTCAAGCAGAGAGGACATGGGCAGGAGCAGTATAGTACAGGCGATATTAAACGCCGAATGAGCAACGGCTATTCCCGAAAGGCTTGCCGCTTCGGTGAAAAGCACGGGAGCAGCTGTATATTTTACAATGCTGAAAACCGTCAGCCATACTATAGTGCCTATTACGTTAAAGGAAAGATGAACAAGTGCGGCACGCTTGGCGTTCTTGTTTGTGCCGAAGGAGGAGAGGATAGCAGTGATGCAGGTGCCGATATTCTGACCCATAATAATAGGGATAGCCGCTCCGTATGTAACCTGTCCCGTTGCCGCAAGCGCCTGAAGAATACCGACGGAAGCGGAGCTTGACTGGATCATTGCGGTGAGTATCGCTCCCGCAAGCACTCCGAGAATGGGGTTTGAGAACATTATAAAAAGCTGACGGAACTGCGGTACATCGGCAAGACCGGCTACAGAGCCTGTCATTATATCCATTCCGTACATAAGCACTGCAAAGCCCAGAAGTATCATACCCGTATCATTCTTTTTGCCGCTTTTGCAGAACATATAGAAAATGATTCCGATAAGAGCAAGCACGGGAGTAAAGGACATAGGCTTTAAAAGCTGTAAAAACAATGCGTCGCCCTCTATTCCTCCGAGACTGAGTATCCATGCGGTAACGGTAGTTCCGATATTAGCGCCCATAATTACGTTTATCGCCTGCTTTAAGGTCATAAGCCCCGAATTTACAAAGCCAACTACCATTACAGTGGTCGCAGAGGAGCTTTGTATCACCGAGGTAACGCCCATACCTGTGAAAAGCCCTGCCGCTTTGTTGGTAGTAAGCTTTCCCAGAAGGTATTGCAGACTGCTGCCTGCTCTTCGTTCAAGAGCCTGTCCCATTACATTCATTCCGAACAGGAACAGACACAGTCCGCCCATCAGTGTAAGCACGTCGAAAATCGTCATAAAGTCTTTCCTTTCATTTTCTTGTTTCGTTTTTTCTGCACAACGCTGTGCTTTCTGCGATTCCGACTCTATTATATCATCAATAAAGCAAAGATGCAGTTAAGAAATGTAAGATATGCCCGAAACTGCGCTGACAAGCGAAATCAGCCGCAGGAAATTCTATTGACAAATATTTTTATATGCATTATAATTCAAATATATCAGAGCAAGGATTTGATCATTATGAAAACAAAAAAAGTCATAACGGATATCCTGTTTGCCGCAGCCGTTCTTGCGGCGGCGTTCGGGATAAATATGTTAATAAAAACGGTTTACGGAACAGATTCCCTTATCCCTATGATATTCGTGCTTGGCATATTTCTCATATCACTGAAAACAGACGGCTATGTTATGGGGATAATCTCCTCAGCAGTCAGCGTTCTTGCGGTGAATTACGCATTCACATTCCCCTATTATGCCTTTGACCTTATTTCCCCCGAGTGTGTTTTTTCGGTGGCGGTAATGCTTATAATCTCCGTGCTTACAAGTGCGCTGACCGTTCAGACCAAAAAGCAGGAAAAAGCAAAGGCTGAGAGCGAAATGGAAAAAATGAGGGCAAATCTCCTGAGAGGGATCTCCCACGACCTGAGAACTCCTCTGACCTCCATTTGCGGCTCTACATCTGCCATAATAGACAATTACGATGTGCTGAAAAAGGACCAGCAGATAAAGCTCCTTACGGAAATAAGAGAGGATTCGGCGTGGCTGACCCGTATGGTGGAAAATCTGCTGTCCGTTACACGGATAGACAGCGAAAAGGTTCAGGTAATAAAGACCCCCACGGTGCTTGAGGAGCTTATTGACGCAGTTGTGCTGAAATTCAGAAAAAGATGCCACGAATGCGAGGTAACAGTAACTATCCCCGATGAATTTATCAGTATCCCTATGGACGCTCTGCTTATCGAACAGGTGCTTATAAACCTGCTGGAAAATGCGGTGTTTCACGCAAAGGGTATGACAAAGCTGGAGCTTAAAGTATTTACAGAGGGCAGGCAGGCGGTTTTCGAGGTTTCCGACAACGGCTGCGGGATCCCCAAGGAAAGGCTTGAAAAGCTCTTTGAAGGCTATCTTGACAGAAGCGGCGCTTCTGCCGACAGCAGCAGAAACAATATGGGAATCGGGCTGTCCGTATGCGCTTCCATAATCAGAGCACACGGCGGCTGTATCACAGCAAAAAACAAAAAAAGCGGCGGAGCGGTCTTTCGCTTTGACCTTGAAACGGAGGAGTAGTTCTTTGAGCAGCAACAAATACAAAATCCTTATGATAGAGGACGAGGCGAACATATTAAGCTTTGTAAGCACCGTGCTTGAAGCAAATGACTACAAGGTGCTCACCGCAAAGACCTGCTCTCAGGGGCAGCTGATGTTTTCCTCACATATCCCCGACCTTGTTATCCTGGACTTAGGACTTCCCGACTGCGACGGGCTGGAATTTATCCGCTCGGTGCGGACCGAATCGGCAGTTCCTATAATAGTTCTGTCCGCAAGGAGTCAGGAAAGCGACAAGGTTGCGGCTCTCGATCTGGGAGCTAATGACTATATCACAAAGCCCTTCGGTACGGACGAGCTGACCGCAAGGATAAGAGCGGCTCTGAGAAACAACCGTCTAAGTGCTCAGGGCGGCGGCGGAGCAGGGGGAAAATTCTCTGTTTATGACCTTGTTATCGACTATGACAAGCGTATGGTGACAGCAGGCGGCAGAGTCATTCGTCTTACTCAGACGGAATACAATATTGTGGCTCTGCTGTCCATTCATTCGGGCAAAGTAATGACCTATGCGACTATAATAAAAGCAATATGGGGCTGTCCCGATTCGGGAAGCGTCAAGAAATTGCAGGTAAATATGGCAAATATCAGAAAAAAGCTGGGTGTACGCCCGGGAGAAAACAAATACATAATAAACGAGCTGGGCGTTGGCTACAGAATGTGCGATGAATAGAAAGGATGTGCGTGAATATGGAAAAATATCTTGATAAAACCTTATCCTCTCAGGAAAGAGCGGAGGCTCTCACAGACGCTATGACAACAGAGGAGCAGGCTTCTCAGCTGAGATACGATGCTCCTGCCGTGGAAAGGCTCGGTATCCCTGCCTACAACTGGTGGAACGAGGGGCTTCACGGTGCGGCACGGTCGGGCACAGCTACAATGTTCCCTCAGGCTATCGGTCTTGCGGCTATGTTTGATACCTCTCTTGCGGAAAAGGCAGGAGAGATAACTTCAATCGAAACAAGAGCGAAGTACAATGCATATCAGCGGCACGGGGACAGGGATATATACAAGGGACTTACCCTTTGGGCACCCAACATAAACATTTTCCGTGACCCCAGATGGGGCAGAGGTCACGAGACCTACGGCGAAGACCCTTTCCTTACGGCAGAATACGGCAAGGCTTTTGTAAACGGGCTTCAGGGAAAGGGAGATATTCTCCGCACCGCCGCCTGTGCAAAGCATTTTGCGGTCCACAGCGGTCCTGAGGCTATAAGGCACGAGTTTGACGCAAAGGCATCGCCTAAGGATATGGAGGAAACATATCTGCCTGCCTTTGAAGCGCTTGTAAAAGAAGCGGCTGTTGAGGGCGTTATGGGCGCATACAACAGAGTAAACGGCGAGCCTGCCTGTGCAAGCGATTTTCTTATGGCAAAGCTCAGAGAATGGGATTTTGACGGATATTTTGTTTCTGACTGCTGGGCGATACAGGATTTCCATATGCATCATAAAATAACAGCAAATGCCGCAGAATCGGCGGCTATGGCGCTTAAAGCAGGCTGTGACGTTAACTGCGGCTGCTCCTATGCCAATCTGCTTACGGCTCTCGGCGAGGGACTTATCAGCCGTGAGGATATAAGGAATGCCTGCGTTCACCTTATGCGCACAAGAATAAGGCTGGGAATGTTTGACGGCGAAACCGAGTACGATAATATCCCCTATGAAACTATTGCCTGTGATGAGCACAAGGCAGTTTCCCTTGAATGTGCAAGACGGTCTGTGGTAATGCTTAAAAACAACGGTATCCTTCCCCTGTCAGATAATGAGGGTACTATTGCCGTGATAGGTCCGAACGCTATGAGCATTGCCGCTCTTGAGGGCAATTACTGCGGAACGGCTGACGGATATGTCACATTCCTTGACGGAATAAAAAGCCGCTTTAAGGGACGTGTGCTCTATGCACAGGGCTGTCATCTGTATAAGGACAGAACAACAAACCTTGCTATGGCGAACGACAGACTTGCAGAGGCTATGGCGGCGGTTATGGCGGCTGATAAGGTCATCCTCTGCGTAGGGCTTGACGCTTCCATAGAGGGAGAAGAGGGCGACACGGGAAATGAATTTTCCTCGGGTGACAAGAACGACCTGAGACTGCCCGAAAGCCAGCGTATTCTGGTTGAAAGCATCATATCAACAGGCAAGCCTGTTATTGTTGTATGCGCCGCCGGAAGCTCGGTAAACACCGAATGTGACCCCGACGCACTTATCCACGTCTGGTATCCGGGCTCTGAGGGCGGCACGGCTCTTGCGGATATTCTTTTCGGCGATGTAAGTCCTTCGGGCAAGCTTCCCGTTACCTTCTACGAAACTGCTGACAAGCTTCCCGAATTTACCGATTATTCCATGAAAAACCGCACATACCGATATACAGAGGAAAATATCCTCTACCCCTTCGGCTTCGGGCTTACCTATGGGGATATTCACTGCACTTCGGTTGAGTATAAGGACGGCAGAGCGTTTGTTACAGCAGAAAACAGAGGAAACAGGTCAGAGGACGTTATTCAGCTTTATATAAAGGATAATTCGGGAAAGGGCGTGCCCAATGCAAGCCTGTGCGGATTCAAGAGAATTTGCCTTGACAAGGGCGAAAAGGGCTGCTTTGAGATAGCCGTTTCACCGAGAGCATTTACCGCTGTTGACGAATCGGGCGAAAGAAAACGCTTCGGCGACAGCTTCACATTGTATGCAGGCACAAATCAGCCTGACCCGAAAAGCACTGCCCTCGGCGCAAAGGAATGTGTCTGCACACGGATAATTTTCGGCTGATTACATAAAGCTATTGATTTTATTCCGTGAATGTGATATGATTATAATATAAGTATATCTCATTTACGGAGGACTGAAAAATGAAGCCTGTTACAAAGAAAATCACCTTTTCCGCTATGCTCCTTGCTCTGGGAATGATACTCCCCTTTCTTACAATGCATATCCCCCGTTTCGGAAATATGCTGCTGCCTATGCACATTCCCGTGCTGCTGTGCGGACTGATATGCGGTCCCGTTTACGGCGGTACGGTGGGATTTATACTGCCCCTTCTGCGTTCTGCGGTGTTCGGTGCGCCTGTAATGTTTCCCACGGCAATTGCCATGTCCTTTGAGCTTATGACCTACGGAGCGGTCATCGGTCTGCTGTATATGCGGTCAAAAAGCAGAAGTATTCCAAAGGTTTACTCCTGTCTTATCGGGGCTATGCTTTCGGGGCGCATTGTATGGGGAATAAGTCAGATAATGCTGCTGGGGCTTTCGGAAAACGGCTTTACCGCTGAAATGTTTATTGCAGGAGCGTTTCTGAACGCTGTTCCGGGAATCATTCTGCAGCTGGTGCTTATTCCTGCGGTAATGGCGGCTCTGGACAAATCGGGGATAACGCCTGTTGAAGATGAAAGCAGAGAAACGGCGGAGTGCTGAGCTATGTTTGAAAATGAGATAAAGAAGATACTTGAAGCTGTACCCGAGAAAAGCGGTCATATGCCTTATATTATCGCAATCGACGGTCGGTGCGCTTCGGGCAAGACCACCCTTGCGGCAGAGCTTTCGGAAAAGCTTGACTGCAATGTGTTTCATATGGACGATTTCTTTCTGCGCCCCTGTCAGCGTACTGAGGAAAGGCTTTCCGAAGCAGGGGGAAACTGCGACCGTGAACGGTTTTATGATGAGGTCATTGCTCCGCTGAAAACGGGAGAGGGCTTTTCATACCGTCCCTTTGACTGCAAAAGTATGTCTCTGCTTGACCCTGTAAGCGTTTCTCCGAAAAAATATGCGGTCATTGAAGGCTCATACAGCTGTCACCCGATACTTTCGGAGAATTATCATCTGCGGATATTTATGTCGGTTTCTCCCGATGAACAGATGAGGCGGATAATAGGTCGGTGCGGCTCGGAAAGGGCTGAAATGTTCAGGGACAGGTGGATTCCTATGGAGGAAAAATATTTCACAGAGCTTGATGTTAAAAGCAGCTGTGATATCTGCTTTGAATATGAAAACGGTGAATTGATATGACCATATACATTGACGCTGACGGCTGTCCTGTGGTGGATATTACCGTCAGGCTGGCAAAAAAGCACGGTATCCCCTGCGTCATAATATGCGACACCTGCCACAGGATAGAGCGTGAGGGCGTTCGGACTGTCGTTGTGGAAAAGGGTGCGGACAGTGCAGATTTTCGTCTGGTGAATATGCTTCAAAGGGGCGATATTGCCGTTACTCAGGACTACGGGCTTGCGGCAATGTGCCTGAGCAGAGGGGCGGCTGTGCTGAATCAGGACGGAAAGCGGTATTCCGATGATAATATTTCAGGCTTGCTGGAATTTCGTGCGGTACACAAAAAGATACGCAGGAGCGGCGGCAGATTGAGAGGCTGTCCCAAAAGGACGGATTTGCAGGACAGGGAGTTTGAAGCGGCTTTGGAAAGGATTATCGTACAATAAAACAGGGCTTTACTAAGACGATTGACTTGTAAAGCCCTGTTAATTTATTATTATGAACATCATTTCATTCTGATGAATTTTGCAAAAATATACAAACCGTTTGCACCTGCAACAACTTCGTGCGCAATACCGCATTTTATTATTGAATGCACCCCTGTTCGATATTCAATCTGAGTACCTTCATTTATGCATAAACCGCTTCCGCCTATGATTTCGTGTGTTTCAATATGGTCGGTATGAATATGACAGCCAATTTTCATATTAGGTGCAATTCTTACAAGATGATAACTGAATTTGCTGTCTGTGTCTTTTTCTGTGATAATATCCTTTAGCTCAACACCTTCAAAATCGGGGTGCTTACGCCATTCGATTTCTTCAAAATAGCGCACAGCTTTTGGAAGTGATAACAAGCCTGTGCCGAATTTGTCAAATAATTCTTTCATATACAATTAACCTGCCTTTCCTGAGAAGTTCATTAAAAAACGTTTCTCAGCTGTTATTTTATAGCTTAATTATATATGATAAAACACTATTTGTCTTGTAAAAAATTGCCCAATGATAATTTATATTCTGATGGTGTTATTCCTACAATTCTTTTAAAACACTTTTCAAAGTGACTCTGGTCGTAAAACCCTACGGAATATGCAATTTCCGCTATGCTGTTTCCTTCGGATAACAACCTTTGTGATTTTCTTATTCGATTCTGTATCTGATATTTATGAGGAGTAAGCCCTACAGCTTTTTTGAAGCTTCGTATAAAATAGTATTTGCTAATAAATATTTCCTTTGCAAGCAAATCTATGGAGAAGTTACGTTCGGGAACAGTATCAAGCCTTTCTCTGAGTGGCTGAAACAATCCGTTATCCTTGCAGCAACCGTGAAAACTGCTATGAATCCGCAAAACAACTGCTTTAAAGCTCTCGTCCATACCAACGGGAAAACCAGAAAAAATACGGTTAATAAAGCTTTCATACTCGTTCTGACTGCTGTTATAAATTATATCCTTGTTTATACAAAGTGAAATCATTTCCGCTTTACATTCAGATGCAACACTGTGACGTTCATCAGGGCAAATCGTAAAAATACCGTTTTTTGATAAACACTGACTGTATCCTTCCTTATGCAATACTACAGTTCCATTCAAAATCTTCGATATCACATAATTTCTGCTGTGCGTATGCTCTTCAAAAACAAATGCGGTATTTCTGATATAAACCAGCTCTGCATTTTCCGATTTATAAAAGCTGAAATAACTCATTTTTATCTGCCTCCATAAAATGCAGTACAGTAAAAAACGGACTTCCAAAAATGAAGTCCGTTAATCTTGGTGCGGATAACAGGACTTGAACCTGCACGCTCACGCAATAGATCCTAAGTCTATCGTGTCTGCCAATTCCACCATATCCGCATAAAATGATTATAGCATTTTTTGCCGTGCAAGTCAAGTATTTTTTTGTGCGGAAAAATCAGAGCTGTCTGCGGTATTCGGTGGGAGTTTTTCCCACACGGCTCTTGAACTGCCGCATAAAGTTGTATTCGGTGCTGTAGCCGCATTTTTCGGCAATTTCCGAAACGGTCAGATTGGTGGAGGACAAAAGCCGCTTGGCTCTTTCTATCCTGCCGCTTATTACGTCGTTTATCACGCTTACGCCGAACATTTTCTTATAAAGATGCTGAAAGCCCGATCGGCTCATACTCATGGAATCAGCCATTTCGTCAATGCTCATAGCCTCGTCGGGCGAGGTGTAAAGAAGAGTCCTGAGCATTGTCATACGATAGTTTTTCTCGCTGAGGGATTTTGTGGAAACAGATGCCCCCGAGCGAATAAGCCTGCTTACCCCAAGCAGAAATATCTGAGTGTAATGCTCCTCTATCTCTGCGTGATTGGCTTCTTCGGAATAGTGCTCATAGGCAAGTATATGTATTATCTGGGACAGGGACTCGGTATCCCCCAGATAAACAGGCTCGTTTACAGGAATATCCAGCTCCGCAAAACGCTTTATATCGCTTTCGTCGGCGGTGAAATATATCCAGTCATCGGTATAGATATCCTCTGCGGCACGGTACAGACAGGGTGCGTCGGGAGATATTATTATAAAGGAATTTGCTCTGACATTATAGTTTTTTCCGCAGACCGAGAAAAACGCAGGAGTTTTCACAATAAGCATAAGCCAGCATCCCGGGCCGTTTGGTCTGTCCATTGCAAATTCACTGTCATGGGAATAGTTGTAGCCGATAGTTCCGAGCTTCATCTTCAAGAATTTTCCTTTCGTGATCACAAATAATAACAGCAATGCCATTTTTCGGTATTGCTGTTATTATATCACATTTTGATTGACAATTCAATCATTTTTCAAAAATAAATTCAATAAGTTCAAAAAGATTCCTGTCCTTGAAGAAATCAGCCGTCCAGCCGCTGTAATCGGTGGATATTTTAAAGTAAACAGCGTGTCTGCCTGTTACATTTTTTACAACAGTCTTTACAATTCCGCTGCCGTGTCCGATATCGCACACACCTATCTCCTCGTCATCGGCAAATATATGCATATGGCAGTCACAGCCCATTCCGTTTATCCTTGCGGAAAATTCCATGGTTTTGCTTGAATAGTCATTACCGAAATCGAAATATTTATAGCCCATAACATCGCCGTCATGAATATTCGTTACAACACGCTCAAACACATTCTTTTCGGTAATGAATGCCTTACCCTTCAGAACGCAGGCTATATCCGCAGGAGTTATATCATATGGATTCAGGCTTTCTGCAAAGCCAAGAGAGGTCATTTCAACAGGAGGGATAGTTCCGTCGGGGAGTATCTCTATCCTCTCTACACAGCCACGTCTTGACATGATCGTGCCGTTTGTCATTCTGTGATAGAAAATATACCACTGTCCGTTTATGCAGGCAACCGAGCCGTGATTGTTTCCGCCGTGATAGTCAACGCCGTTGTCGACGATATATCCTCTGTAGGTAAACGGACCCGTAGGGCTGTCGGAGGTGGCATAGGCAAGGCGGCTGCCACACTTGGGAGAATATATCATATAATATGTTCCGTTTATCTTTCTGGGTGACGCCGCCTCAAAGAACAGGGATTCTTCCTCGGTAAAGCCGCCTTTTTCGGTCTTTTCAATGGGGATAAAATCCTCTATGCAGGTGTTGTCAAGTATTTCATACATATTGTCGCTGTTGACCTCGGCAAGGAATGAGCGTTCAAAACCGCAGTAGATATAAGTCCTGCCGTCGTCGTCCACAAGCACTCCCGGGTCTATAAACCAGCCGTTGCAGCATACCTCGTCGGGAATGGTGTATTTGTACTTTGAAACAAGCTTGAAAGGCCCTTCGGGTCTGTCGCTTACGGCAACACAGCCCTTTGCATTTACGATATATGCGAAAAGATAGTATTTTCCGTCCTTGCCCTGAACCACATCGGGAGCAAAAAGCTGAGTATTTTCACCGTTCCAGTGAATATCGGAAATATGGTCACGGTCGTCCTTTGTGTGGAAGATATCACCGTGGCATACCCATTTTGTCAGGTCGGAAACGGGAGCGCTCCAGCATTTGAGCACAAAGTCGCAGAAGCTGTCCGAGCCTGCCTTGTCATGTGAGCCGTAAACATAAACTCTGTCGCCGAATACTCTCGGCTCGCCGTCGGGAATGTACTCGTTTCTGGGAAGATATGGATTCATAATATAACAACCGTCCTTTCTGAAATTGCCCGAAAAGACCGTCAGCGGCTGACAGTCTTTTTCGGAATAATATAGGAAGAAAAATTTATGAAGAATTTTTAATTAACCAAGCGCTTCTATCTGAGCGTTTGCATCGTTGACTCCGAGATCTACAACATCAAAATACGAATCTCTTACAGAATACCAGTCATTGCCCTGAATCGGCTGATTTATAGCGTCGCTTACAAGAGAGGAGGTTTCTGTGGGAAGTCCGCCGTAGATATCCCTTACGGGATTTTCGGTTGTAAGGCGCTTTACCTCGGCTTTCATTTCGATCATTTCGTCAGTCCAGCCGTAATCTGCCTTATGCTTTTCGTTGTTTATCTCCAGAGAAGCTTCGTCATAGTAGGAGGCTATGACACATTCCATAAGCCTTGCAACGCCCTCGGGATTCTGCGCTCCCTTGCAGAGATTGTAGCAGTCTATCTCCGCATTGTAGTAATACTTGTCAGCCTGCTCGTCCTTTGGAACAGGCACGAACATTACGTCCTCAACCGAACCGAAGTTCTTTGTCCATATCTCAGCCGCACTTTCTATTTCATAAAGTCCGCCTATGTAGAAAAGCTCCTTGCCCTCTCCCATAAACTGCAGCTGAGGCTCCCAGTTGAACAGGGATTTATCAAGCACAAGACCGTTCTTGTTCAGGTCATACTGGAACTGCATTGCCCTTTCAAATGCAGGGTCCTTCATATTGTTTACGAGCTTGCCGTCCTTTAAGGAAACAGCAGGCACACCGCTTGCAAGATACAGAGGTGTGGCATTGAACCAGCCGTCAAGACCGTACTGCTCTGCGTCGGGGTCAACATATTCCGTAAGCATTTCCTTGAATTTCTCAAGGGTCCATTCGCCGTTCTCATAAAGCTCCTTGGGGTCGTCAAAGCCCATTGATTCAATAGTCTTGCGGTTGTAGTAAACAACATAGCCCTCAGTTGCCTGACACGCCATAAGGTAATGCTGACCGTTAACGGCAAACATTTCATTCAGATCCTTTACGCCTTCCCAGAGAGGATTGCTCCAGTCCACATAGGGATCGTAGCTCTGGGTCATTCCCGAAATAACGCATTTGGGAACAGCCTCCGAAGCAGGGAAGAAGTCGATTCCGTCGCCGCCGAGAATATGTGTTGAAAGATCGCTGTACTGATTAGCCCATGTGGTAGGATAATTCTCAATTATGCCGCCGTACTTTTTCTCAAAAAGCTCAACGGATACGGGCTTTGTATTGCCAAGCCCCGTAGGGTGCCATGGGTCATAGAAGGAAAGCCATTTTACAGTCTTGTTTTCAAGCTCTCCCGTAAGCGTATCCGCAAGGTCATTGACCTGCTCCTCCTGCTCGGAAGCAAGAGTTTCGGTATTTATCTCAACAGTAAATGCGGTAGTGGTTTCGGACTCAAGAAGATATCCGTGCTCTCCTGTATCCTCTGCGGCATTATCACCGCAGGCTGTCATAGAAGCTGCAAGGCATATCGCTGTGCATAATGCGGCATTTTTTCTGAAACTCATTTTCATCATATCCTTTCTTCAATGATCACTCTGCGTTCTTTACTTCCATAAGACCTTTAAGTATTTCCTCATCCTTGAAGCTGCACTGTGTACGGCTGTAGAATGCGTCGGTAACGTCCCAGAGAACGGGGCACATCTGCCTGTCATACGCCGCCTTGCACACGCTTGTCAGATACTTTCTGATTGATTCCTTATCCTTGTTTTTAACGGGACAGCCGTATTCTCCGACAATTACGGGTATTCCCTTGTCGATATATGTTTCCTTCATCATATCCATATACTTTTCAAGCTCGGCAATATCCGCCTCTGTTCCCCAGTCCTTGCGGCACTTGCCCCAATCGGCGTCCTTTTCAAGGATAGCAAAGGTAGAGGGAGTGTAGTAATGTACCGATACTGCGCATCTGCCTGCGGGGTCGTCAGGCATTTTGTAGCATTCGTCGCAGGTAAGCTCCACATCTGTTGCATAGCCTGCAATAAGAAGATGACGCTTTTTGTTATTGCCGCCCGATTCTCTTACAAGGTCAACAAAGGTCTGATTTATTTCATTGAGAAGCCCGAATGCCTCAGCCTTGCCCTCGTCGCTGCCGCTGTAGCGGTTCCACATATCATTCCAGCAGCCCTCCTCGTTGAGGGATTCAAACATAAGCTTGTCGCTGTAATCCCTGAATTCCTCGGTGATCTGAGTCCAGATACGCTTGTACTTGTGCATACATTCGTCCTTGTCCTCTCCCGAGAACTTTTCCCACCAGCCGCCGTCCCAGTGGATATTGAGGATAACATACATATCAGCCGCCAGCGCCCAGTCAACCACCTGTCTGACTCTTGCCATATATTCGGGGTGAATGTCATAGTCCCCCGACATCATATTCGACCAGGCAACAGGCACTCTCAGAACTCCGAAGCCCGACTGTGCATAGCCCTTTATCATTTCCTCGGTGATAACAGGACTTCCCCAGCCTGTTTCGTAGTTTGTTACACTCGTGCTTGAGATCCAGCCGCCGCAGCTTTCAAAGGTATTTCCTAAGTTTATTCCCAGACCCATATCACGGGTTATCTCCATTGTGGTCATATCCCTCATTTCGCCCTTAGGCTCTCCGCAGCCTGCAAAAAGAGAGGTTATTACGCACATTACAAGAGCAAGTGCAATGACCTCAAAGGATTTTCTTGCTTTTCTCATTTCCCTGACCGCCCCTTCCTTAATATGCATTTCTGATGTTTTGTGCTGTTTTCTATATTATACTGCTGTAAAAGGTCATTTTCAATGTCCTCGCAAGTCAGATTTACTGACCTTTTGTGCAAATTCGATATCATTATAGAAATGTCTGAGATCTATTTCGATTCATTTTTCATAATCACTTGATTTTACAGAAGTTTTATAATATAATACAAGTGAAAGGAGCTGGTGGATTTGTTTCAGCAATAATAGATTTTGGAAATTTGAATCAATAGCAGTAATCCTGTTTCTTAACTGCTGTGCTTTTACTTTTTACTGCAACTTACTTCCTGATTATAAACTTCTTGATATTGCTTTTTATTTATCATTGGCAGGAGCTGTATTTTTTACAATAATTGCTTATATCAAATTAAAGAGAAGAAAGCTTGTGGGCATCATATTGCAATTATTGACATTCTTTTTGATCTTTGCGGTATGCAGCATAATTTCAATAATGATTTTTCCACCATCGGGACTAATTCCCTGATACTCTGCTCAGAAACATAAAAAACGGCTATCCTCGGATAACCATTTTTTATGTATCATTCCTTATAAACCGAATCAATTCCAAGATATTCTTCAAGGGTAAGTCCGCTGTCGGCAACCTTCTGTGCGGTTTCCTTTCCCAGATATCTCAGATGCCACGGCTCATACATATAGCCCGTAATGCTTTCCTTGTTTTCGGGGTATCTGATTATAAAGCCGTACTCTGCGCAGTGCTCCTTTACCCAAACATATTCCTGTGTGTCGGCAAAGCTTATGTCAATGGTGTTAAGGTCAAAGGCAAGGCCTGTCTGATGCTCGGAGTGACCGGGACGTGCGGAATATCTGTCCGCCTCTGCCTTGCCGCTTTTTTCAACATATCTTTCATAAAGCATTTCCTGATATGCATAGGAGCGGAAGCCCGATGAAATGTAAATGTTCAGCCCCTCGTCTGCGGCGTCTGCCTGCATACGGTCAAAGGCTTCCTTTGCTTCCGAATCAACTCCGGGATTGTAGTCGGAGGGGAGAGCATAGGTCTTGTTGGCAATGAGTATGCCGTCAACATAGGTAAGCCCCTGTGCCGAATCGGAAGCGGGCTTTTCCTCGGCGGCGGTTTCCGAAACAGGCGCTTCCGTAACAGCCGCCTGTGTTTCATAGACCTCTTCGCCGTTTGACCTAACCGTTACCCTTACCTCGGCAAAAACCTCGGGGCATACCGCAGACTGCACCCTGATAATGCATTTGCCTGCCTTATGAGCAATAATTCTGCCCTTCCGGTCAACCGTGGCAACGCTTTCGTCGGAGCTTGTCCATATCTCGGATTTGTCCTCTGCGTCCTCGGGATACATTGTGACGATGGGCATATCCTCCTCGCCTATATCCATAGTGGTTTCGTAATATGTAAGCTCGATTTTCTGAATTTCCCTGCTTTCGTATTCGTCAGCGGTAATGACCTTGACCTTTACCTCAGCGTAAACCTCGGGGCATACCTCGGACTGCACCCTGATGATACATTCGCCCTCGCTCTGTGCAGTGATATTGCCTTTCCAATTGACCGTGGCAACGCTCTCGTCGGAGCTTGTCCATATCTCGGACTTGTCCTCTGCGTCCTCGGGGTACATTGTGACGATGGGCATATCCTCCTCGCCCTCGGTAAGGGTTATTTCGTAATATGTAAGCTCAATTGCCGTTATCTCTCCATCAGAAACGGGCTTGGTTTCTGCGGCTGTCGTTTCCTCGGTCTGAGCCGTATCCTCCGTAAATGCAGGCTCGCCGTCAGCAGGGGGCTGCGCATTGCTGTCAGCCTCTACCCATGTTTCCGCAGGCTTTTTATCCGGCTCCGGAGCTTCATTTGCGGAAAAAACAGTACCGTCAGTCTCTTTTATCTCATCAAATGCTCCGTCTGCTACCGCAGGCAAAGCAGGAATTTTGTCCTTTTCTGCATCATTGCCGCAGGCTGTAAGGGTCATTGCCGCCGCAAGAAGCACAGCGGCATATCGTTTTGTTTTTCTTTCCATTTTAATTTTCCTTTTCTTTTTTCTTTATTCTGTTTTATCTGCACTGTCCATATAATCATAGTTATCCTCGGGGACAGGCAATGGCTTTATATCCGCTGTGGGAGGCAGGTCAAGCCCGTCAATGCGGTGCTCCGCAAGGAAATTTGTCCAGAAGGTCACTGCATTATCGTAGTTCACCTGCATTTTTTCCTTCTTCATTCCCATTGTATCGCCGGGGATTCGGAAGGAAACATAAAGCTCCGTATCATCTACATTTTCCGCTCCCAGCATATCCATAAAATCCGTTCCCGCAAGGCGGTAGCCTATTTCCTCGGCATAAGGGTCATCGGGGAATATAGTTCGGCAGTCAACAAAGACATCTTCAAGAGCGCCTATGGACTGATACGCCTCCTTGCTTCCGATTATCATAACTGTGTTTCCCGACTGAAATTCGCCTATAAGCTTGGTGCGGTCGCCCTGAGCAAAATACACCGAAGCGGCTGTTTCGTCGGAATAGCCTGTGGGAACATAGTAAAGACGGGCAAGAGGCTCGCCGTCACCGTTTACATCGGGGCAGTATTTGCTCCAGAGGGGAGTAAGCTCTCCCGAATAGTAGCTCATATCATAATCGGGGGCAATGTACATTGCCTGAACGTCGGGACGCTCCTTTGTGGCAAAATCATACACAAGGAATATGACCAGCGCCGCCGCAAGAGCTCCTATGATAAGATGCCACTTGTTATGGTAAAAGAAATTGCTGATCTTTTCGGCGGCGGTATAGGTGCGTACCTCCTTTTCGGGCTTTTCTATCTCCTCCTCGGAGATAACGCCCTGTTTCAGCTTCATCAGCTCGATACGCTCCTGTCTGAGCTTGTCCTCATAGCTTCTGCGGCGTTTTTCCGCACGCTCGGCACGCTCCTGAGCCGCCCTCGCTTCTTCCTCAAGCTCAGCCCTTTTGTCTGCGGCATTTATTTCACGGACAGTCTGCATAAAGGACTTGGGCTTTTCCTTTTTCTCGTTTTCCGTATTGTCCGTAAGCTTTTCCTTTTCTTCCATCGGGTAATTTCCTTTCGCATTTCAGATGATTCTACCCCAATCATAATAATTGTACCACATTGCCCGCTCTTTTGCAATAGGCATACAGACGAAAAACAGCACGAGTTTATTCCGATAGTCATATAGAAGTATTAAAAAGCCACTTTTGATATTGATGTCAAAAGTGGCTTTGCGTTGCTTATGGCATTGACTTCATGTGAATACTTTGTTATAATCAACTTAGTGACAAAAAGAACTTACGGAGGAATTGCAAATGAATAACTTCAAGAACAAAATCCCTATTATTGCAGGAATATTGTTTCTCATGGCAAATGTCATAGCTGTATTATCCGCTTGGATAACGGATACTCACCGATATGACCTCGGAATTTCATTTTCAGCTTATGTTGGATTGAGCCGTCCGACTTCTGTCGTATGGTTTGTCTCAGCCGTTATCATTATCACAATGCTTATTTATTACATAGCAAAAATAAAAATAATTCTGTTCAAAAAAATAATTTATGCAGTTGTGTTACTGTGCATATTCGGAACAGCACTTTTTCCGTATAACTTTTACAGTGAAGCACCAACTGCTATAACTATTAGTCTTCATAATGATTTTGCAATATGCCTGATGCTTGTGACTATGGTTTCTTTTATTTTGTCAGCTATATTTTCAAAAAGCAAAAAACAGCGCATAGTCTCCTTGATGTCGATAGTATATGCGGTGGCATTTATAGTGTTTTACTTTATAAGGTTCCAGCCGCTGTTTCAGACATTCTTCATTTGGGAGAATGTTTTTATTCTATTACTTTTATTGGAAATGCAGTCCGAACAATATGTAGCAATCAAAGCTGAATCGAATAATTGATAAGATTCAATTTATCAGAGGTATAAAAATATCCGGAGAAGAAATGAACGCTTCTCCGGATTTGCTTCTTTATGACCACTACGCTTTTGTTCGGCAGGAATTTCTTTTCTTGGGTTTTTAACACAAATCAAGAAAAATATCAAGCCCGAAACTACACAAATCACGATTTGTATTTGGCTCAAAACTGCACAAATCAAGCTTTTTGCCATAACATTAAAGCCGCCCCGAAAATCCATCGGAAATCCTATTGTTTCAAATGAGCAGGAAAATTAAATTCAGATTAAAACAAAATTATTATTCCCGTAAATTATTGACAGATAAAATCCGTTGTGATATAATCAAAGTATCACAACAGCTAACAGTTCTGAGCGATGCTGCTCAGAGAAAAAATTTAAATTCGGGAGGAAAAAGAAATGGCAATCAGCTTACAGAAGGGTCAGAAGATCGACCTCACAAAAACAAACCCCGGTCTTAACAAGATCATGGTAGGTCTCGGCTGGGACGTTAATAAGTACGACGGCGGCAGCGAGTTCGACCTTGACGCTTCCGCATTCCTTCTCAATGCGGAAGGCAAGGCAGAGAACGACAGCGACTTCATTTTCTACGGCAATCAGAAGCACCCCAGCGGCTCTGTAGAGTCCAAGGGCGATAACACCACAGGCGCAGGCGAGGGCGATGACGAGCAGATCATGATCGAGCTTTCCAAGGTTCCCGCAAGCATTGACAAGATCGACTTCACCGTTACAATTTACGACGCTGACAAGAGAAACCAGAACTTCGGACAGGTTTCCAACGCATATATCCGCATCGTTGACGAGGCTTCGGGCACAGAGCTTATCCGCTATGACCTGAGCGAGGATTTCTCCATCGAAACAGCAGTTATCGCAGGCGAGCTTTACAGAAACGGCAGCGAGTGGAAGTTTAACGCTATCGGCAGCGGCTTCTCGGGCGGTCTTGCAGCTCTCTGCGCAAACTTCGGTCTTAACGCAGGCTGATAAAAGGCTTATAGCTTAATCCTTCCGCAGAAACTCAGGCAACGGTTTCTGCGGATTTTTTATGTTAACAAATATACGTAAAATTGTCCGTATTTTTTATTTCCATTTACAAAATATGCCTTGACCTTTTATAACGGATATGATATAATTTTATTATAACCGCAGATTACGGCAGGCAGGAGGGGTCTTGTGAATATTGAGTATGTTTCCGAGCTGAAAAAGCCTACAGATACTATCGACCTTTACAAAGCTCTTGAATGGTACCGCCTGAGCGGTTATACCGATGAGGATATTGAAAAGGCCAATGCCAGCTTCTACTCCTGCTACGCATATGACGGAGATACCCTTGTCGGTCTGGGCAGAGTTGCTTCTGACGGTCTTATTGCCGCTATTATGAGCGGAATATGCGTCCGCAACGACTACCGCAGGCAAGGTATCGGTGCGGAAATCGTGCGCCGTATCGTTGAATACTGCCAGACAGGCATTTACAAGCTTAATGTGCAGATATTCTGCGAGGACAGCCTTATCCCATGGTATGAGGGAATGGGCTTTGAGAAAATGCCTGTGGGTATGAGAAAGCCTATGCCTCAGAGCGAGGAAAACGCCGCCCTTAAAAGGGAATTCGGCGATATTTACGGCATTGAGCAGATAACCGAGCTGTCGGAGGATTTTTATTGGTACAACTTTGACTCCTTCGGTGATTTCAGCTTCTACGGCGGAATGGGCAGCGAGGGCGTAAAAGTTCCCTTTATCCGTATGAAATTCTACAGCAACGAGCCTGTCAGATTCAGTGCGGAGATAATATTCGAGAACGTAAGCGAGTTTGAAATAGGCTGTATGGGCGTAAGAACTCCCCTGTTCGGCTTTGACATTATCTGCACCGAGAAATACGGCTATGCCGAAAAGAAACGATACAAGATACGTTCCCTTGAGGACGATGATATAAGCTTTTTCTGCGAGACCTTCCGCATAATGAGCGTTACACAGTCGGCGGTAACGGCAAGCATAGCCTGCCCCGAAAGAACTCCCGAAAGCCTTATGCGGCTTATTGAAGGTGCTGACGCCGCAGAAGCGGAATGTAAAATGTACGAAGGAACTGACGAGATAAACGAATCTACCGAACATATAACCGACGAAGCGCTGGACGAAAAGCTCAAGCGTCTGCTTTCAGCAGCAGAGGACGCTGACGAGCTTTTCAGAAATCTGGGTGTTTCGGAAATGTAACTGAAAGGAGCAGCTGTGAGCGCTTATTCGGAAACAATATACACAAGCTCTCCCGAGGAGACTATCGAAGCAGGGAAGAAGCTTGGAAGCCGTCTGACAGGCGGCGAGGTAATCGCCTATAAAGGCGGTCTCGGCGCAGGAAAGACCACATTCACAAGAGGGCTTGCTCTGGGAATGGGTCTGGAGGATAATGTTTCCTCTCCCACCTTTGCCATAGTAAACGAATATCACGGGAACGGTCTGTCCCTTTATCACTTTGATATGTACCGCATAAGCGGAGGAGAAGCCCTTGAAACAACGGGCTTTTTCGATTATATGTCCGACAGTGCGGTGATTGCCGCCGAATGGTCGGAGAATATCGAGGACGAACTTGACAGCAATACCCTCATACTCTCAATAGAAGCTGTGGGCGAGGAGCAAAGAAAAATCACCCTGACCGACCCGAGCGGAGGAACAAAATATGCTGGTACTTGGAATTGATACTTCGGGAAAAACCGCCTCCTGCGCTCTCTGCACGGAGGACACTGTTCTCGCTCAGAATACATTTGTAACAAAGCTCACTCATTCTCAGGTAATAATGCCTATGTGCAAAAAAATGCTTGCCGACGCAGGAAAGACCCTTTCGGATATAGACGGCTTTGCGGCTGTAAGCGGTCCGGGGTCATATACAGGACTGAGAATAGGGATAGCCGCTGTCAAGGGGCTTTGCTTCGGGCTTGAAAAGAACTGTGCAGGCGTTTCGGCGCTTATGTCGCTGGCGTATAACTTCAAGGGCGCAATACCCGTAAACAGCCTTATATGCCCTGTAATGCACGCAAGGCAGGATCTTGTTTACAACGCATTATTCCGTATAGAAAACGGCAAGCTTATCCGTGAAACAGAGGACAGGATAACTCCTGTTTCTCAGCTTATCGGCGAACTTGAAGGCAGAAGCGAATACGTCTATCTGACGGGAGATTATGCGGAAACGATCTATACAAGTGAAATTTCCGAGCCTGCAAACGGCAGAAGCAAACTTTGCGATTATTCACACATTTTCCTTGCCCCCCCTCATCTGAGAGCGCCTCTGGCTTCAAGCCTGTGCTATGCGGCAATGGATATGGGCTTTTCCGCTCCCGACGAGCTTAATGCGGAGTATTTGCAGATAACCAAAGCGGAAAAAGACCTCTTGAATAATGCGTAATGCATAATTCGTAATGCGTAATTATAAAATTTTGGCGGCAATGTCAGATATTCTGACATTGCCGCTTAATGTATTATATAAATCACCCATTGCTAACGTTACCGAGCCGCCGAGCAAAGTGGTTGAGATAACTAACAGAACGGTTGGGTGCAGGCTCAGCCTGCAATTACGCATTACGAATTACGCATTACGAATTAAAAATCGGTTCTGCCTGAAATGCACATATGCCTATAATGCAGATTATATTTCCCATAAGCGCCTTTTTTGAGTATTTCTCCCCCGAGAAAAGGCTCAGCACAAACAGAACTGCAAGAATCATCGGCTGAATAAAGGAATAGTTTGCCATACTCACCCCGATAACCGCATTTTCAAGCAGAAGCCCTGCGGCATTGGGAAGCTTTGCAAGGGCTACTATGCCCGTTTCCTTGGGCTTTGATTTTATCAGTCCGCCAATGTCCGCTTTGGGAAAAAGCACGGCGGCAAGCAGTATCAGCGCAAGAAAAACCGCCGCCGTATCGGACATACAGCCTGTTTTGTTCACCCCTGTGATGATAAGCCCATAGCCGTATTTGGCAATGAGATACACAACCAGAGGAAGTACGATTTTCCTGTAATTTATCTGTCCCCTGCCCTCTCCCGCAATAAGCACAAGACCTGCAACGGTAACGGCTATGCAGAATACTCTCAGCAGAGAAAGATCCGACCTGCCCATAGCTATGTCCGTGAAATAGGACATAAAAAGGCATATTCCCAGCCACGCTTTAAGCTCAAAGGCTGACATTTCACGAAGCACCGCCGCAGACATTGCAAATTCGAGCAGCTTTGAAGCAGCGATAAGAAGCACAAACAGCAAGGACTGCCAGCCGAATGTGAATTGAAAGCCCGTAAAGGGAATGGTGAACAGCATAAAGAAAGCGGTTGCCGCCGCCATAACAAAGGTCATCTGTATCCCGTTCATCTTTGCCTTGCTGACAGCGTATTTGTCATTAAGTGAGGTCACGGTGTAGCACATGACCGTGAGAAGCATTAGAAGCATTTTTTATTGTCCTTTCAGATATTAAACTGATTATCCTTAAATCAGTCTATTATCATAATTCGTCATTATAAAGCCTGTTCATAAGTGTGGGATAATCCCGTTTCCCATCGAGCACACGATAAAAAACTATCTTCTTTTCAACTTCAAGAACTTTATAAATCATAAGATATTTTTCAACTATGACCATACGAAATCCAAGCTTTGCAAGCTTGGAATCAGGCAATTTTACTCCCGAATACGGGAACAGCTGTATCTGCTCAGCTGCTTTCGTCATTTTATTCTTTATTCGTACAGCCCCCTGCCTGCTTCCAAGCATTACATAGGACGAAACGATCTCTGTCATATCATTAAGCGCAGTTGAAAGGAAGCTTAGCTCATACTCATATGGAATTTCCATTTATAATTTCCTCCAGCCTTTCGCTCACCTCATCAAGAGAAAATGCTTTTCCGCCTCTCGCTCTCTGTTCTTCCGCTTCAAGAAGCTTTTCACGCAGGTCAAGCATTTCCTCACGGTATGCATACGCTTCCATACTCATAACCACAAGGTCTCCCTCACCGTCAGAGGTAATAAAAACAGGCTGTTTTTCTTTTTTGCAGTATCCTGCAATATCGTCATACTCGTTTTTCAGGCAGACTGAAGGCTTTATCATCATAAGCAATGCTCCTCTCATTTTCATTTATGATTCTCTCTGAAAATATTATATCATTTTTCTATACAAACAGTCAAGAGCCGACGCAAGCAAATCTCCCCCTGCCGCAGTACGCCGTGCAGGGGGAGATTTCTATGCATTACTTAGCCGATTCGCCGAAATAAACGCCGTACCATCTGAGGAAGATGAACACAGTCCAAATCTTTCGGCTGTTGTCGAATTTCTCGGCTCTGTGGTCGTCAAGCAGCCTAACAAGCATATCGGTGTTGAAAAACTTTTCTGCCGCCGCCGAGGTAAATTCAGATTTAACGATATTATAATACTTTTCCTCTCTGAGCCACACTCTGATAGGCACAGGGAAGCCGAGCTTCTTTTTGTTTGCAGTCTTGGGAGGAGCTGCTTTAAGAGCCGCCTTTCTCATAGCAAGCTTGGTGTTTTCCGTGCTTACACGGTATTTCCATGGAATCTGCTCCGCAAGAGCCATTACCTCTTTATCCAGAAAAGGCACTCTCAGCTCAAGGGAATTTGCCATTGACATTTTATCCGCTTTGAGAAGAATATCCCCTGCCATCCACAGATGCAGGTCAAGATACTGCATTCTGGTAATATCGTCCTTGCCCTTTACCTTCTCATAGAATGGTGCGGTTATTGCTGTAGGGTCGGGAGCAGAGGTCTTTATTTTAAGCAGACGCTTTCTGTCACGGGGCGAGAACATATAGGCGTTTCCGATAAAGCGTTCTTCAAGCTCCTTGCCGTTTCTCACAAGGAAATTGACTCCTCTGACGGGAGGAAGCTTTTCAGCCGCCGCACCTATACCTCTGCGGATAAATTTCGGCAGAGACTTATAGCCATGAGAACCTAAGGGTTCTTTGTAAATGTTATAGCCTCCGAATATCTCGTCTGCGCCCTCGCCCGAAAGCACCACCTTCACATACTTTGCGGCAGTATTGCAGACAAAGTACAGGGCAATGCAGGAGGGGTCTGCAAGGGGTTCGTCCATATGATACTGTATCTTGTCGATATTATCCCAGTATTCCTCGGGGGTGATGACCTTGCTGATATTTTCCTTTCCGATATACTTGGAAAACTCCTTTGCCCAGCCTATCTCGTTATAGCGTTCGTCCTCGCCGAAGCCTACGGTGAAGGTCTTGTCAACCTCCGCAACAGAAGCCGCATAGCTTGAATCAACGCCGCTTGAAAGGAAGCTGCCAACCTCAACATCTGCGATTTTATGAGCCTCAACGGAATTTTTGAAGGTCTCGGAGATACGCTCCACCCACATATCCATATCAGGCTTTTCATCAGCATTGAAATTAACGTCCCAGTAACGCTTTATTTCAATATTGCCGTCCTTGTATCTGAAAAAATGCGCAGGGGGAAGCTTATACACATTCTTGAAAAAGGTCTCATTTGTGGGAGAATACTGGAATGTGAGATAGTTTTCCAAAGCGGCGGTATTCAGCTCCTTTTCAAAAGAGGGGTGAACAAGGAAGGATTTTATCTCCGAGCCGAACATAAATGTGCCGTTCATATTTGCATAGTAGAAGGGCTTTATGCCGAAAAAGTCCCTTGCACCGAAAAGCTCCTTCTTTTTCTTGTCCCAGATAACGAATGCGAACATTCCTCTGAGCTTATCGAGAAGCTTTTCGCCATATTCCTCATAGCTGTGGATAAGAGTTTCCGAATCGGTATTGGTTGCGAACTTATGCCCCTTTGCCTCCAAGTCACGGCGGATCTCACGGTAGTTATATATCTCGCCGTTGAACATCAGCACCATTGACTTATCCTCGTTGAAAATAGGCTGATTTCCGCTGTCGGAAATATCTATGATACTGAGCCTGCGAAAGCCCAGAGCTATATCCTCGTCAAGATAGCTTCCGTCGGAATCGGGCCCTCTGTGCCTGATTTTTTCCATCATTTCCGAAAGCACTCTGTTTGAATTATCAATGGCGTTGGTAAAGCCGACAAATCCACACATATTATCATCTCCGTAAAAAACTTAATCATAGCATTATACTCTGTATTTTTCTCCGCTATGACCACACTTAATTATAATACCATATTTTACAGGGAAACGTCAAGTATTTGAAAAAGAATTATGCTGACATAAGTCCCCTGAGTTCTTCAGCGGTCAGCTCTCTGTATTCACCCGAGGCAAGGGCTTCATCAAGCTTAACGCCGCCTATCTGCGTGCGTTTAAGGTAAACCACACAGCAGTCTATGGCTCTTAGCATACGCTTGACCTGATGATTCTTCCCCTCGACTATTGTAATCTCTCCCGAAAAAATTTTCTGAGAGGGAAATTTCAGAAGCCTGTCCCTTTTTTCCTCGGAAAGATGATCGGCTATATCGGTTATGACCCCCTCTGACAGCAGACGTATCTGCGCAGGCAATGCAGGAACATCTCTGCCTTTCATCAGAACGCCCTCGCCTATCGCCCGAATTTTTTCCTCGGTAAGAACGCCTATGGCATAGAAAAAATAGGTTTTGGCAACGTGAGCCTTTGGCTGCATAAGGCGGTGGGTCAGCATACCGTCATCGGTGACTATGAGAAAGCCCTCGGTGTCCTTGTCAAGCCTGCCCGACGGATGCAGGGCTTCTCTCTCCCCGACAGGGAAATAGTCCATCACCGTTTTGTTTAGGCTGTCTCTTTTGGCGGTAACACAGCCCTTGGGCTTATTGAACATATAGTAACGGGGCATAGCGGTGTTCTCCTTAAATAAATTCAAGGCACAGATAAAATCCGTGCCTTGAAAATTATACCATATTCCGACAAATCAGTCAACGGGAGTGTTTTCCTTGGGGATTCGTCCGTATCGCAAAATCAGCTGTTTTCAGTTTATATTATTGGGAGGCGGAAAAACAATTGCAAATAACATTATCATCAAGCAAAAGCCCACAAAAGCACCTGTAAATAATTTGACTAAGTAATGTGACATATCGGAATACAAAGTAATTGTTTTTTCGGGGGTATGCATTTTTACCGTTTCATAACCTACAAGATTCATGGAGAATTTATATACGGTATCTCCGACCCTTATCTCATTTTCAAAGTCAGGCAGATCAGAATAGCTGTAACTCTCTCCCTTTTTTCGGAGCTTTCCCGTAAAATCATAATAGTCTTTATTTTCTGCGTACAGACATATCATATCATCTTCAAGAGCTACTCCTCTAACACCTTCGTGTTGAAGGGTTTTGTAATTAACAAGCACACCGTTATTGTCATATATGTAAAAAAAATCAATTCCGCCGAATGGAAGATCAACGACAACCGCTGCATTTCCGCTGCTGTCGGCGGTAAATCCCGCAACCCAATTATTATGTAAGT
>JAGAJY010000100.1 GCA_017848125.1 Oscillospiraceae bacterium | reverse complement strand
CGAGCGCAAGGCTCAGATGGTTTCAAATCTTCTTGTTGTTCTCTGCGGAAACAAGGACGCTCAGCCTATCGTAAACAGCGGCTCGATCTATTGATAAAACAAAAGACAAGGGGGCAAGGCTATGTTTTCATCATATACGATTGCATGTATGCTCATCTGTGCAATTCTCTGCACGGCGATACCCATCGGTGCAATGATAATCATCAAGGTAAAAAACAAAGAAGTAAAGCTGTCATCATTCTTCATAGGCGGAGGGGTGTTCATAATCTTTGCGCTTATCCTTGAACAGCTTCTTCATTCGGTTATGCTCCCCTTTGTCAGCGGCAGTACGGCGGCTTATGTGATATACGGCACTCTTGCGGCAGGAGTTTTTGAGGAATCGGGACGATTCATTGCATTCAAAACGGTTCTGAAAAAAGCTGACCGCAAAAACGCCGTAATGTTCGGACTGGGGCACGGAGGAACAGAAGCAATTATCCTTGTGGGGTTAACGATGTTCAGCTATGCCGCTACAGCGGTTATGACAAATTCGTTGGGGCTTGAAAAAATGGCTGAGCTATCGTCGGCAGGAAATGCCGAAACTGCCGAGCTTCTGCGGATCCAGCTTGAAGCACTCAGTTCATTCGGAATTGCTAACGTTTTACTGAACACCCTTGAAAGACTGCTTGCAATAACATTCCACACAGCGGCTTCGGTGATGGTATTTGAGGCGGCAAGGGTCAGGGAAAAGAGATTTCTTTATCCCCTGTGTATTCTTCTTCACGCTCTGCTGGATGTGCCTGCGGCACTGTATCAGAGAGGTGTGCTTACAATGGGAATGATTTACCCGATCATGATAGTAATTACGGCGGCTGTGGTTTTCCTTGCTGCAAGGTCATACAGACGTACAGCCGCTGTATCGGCGGAGGTGACAGCAGATGGCAGGTAAGATTTGCAGGATAATTCTGTTTATATCAACAGTCATTTATATTGCTCTTATTATCGCTTTTAAAATGGGCTCAGAGCTTTGTATCGGAACGGCGGTAATGGCTGTGACAAATGCGGTATTGGTGCTTATTCTGAAAGCCGCTGTCCGATTTGCTTCGGAAAACGGATATAAGGATATGGCGAAGGCTGAGCGTATTCTTTCGGTCGTCAGCATTGAAGCGCTGATAATCACTGTTCCCCTGTTTCTGACGCCCATCCTTCAGAATGTTATCAGCGAAATGGTGTTCGTGGTTTACGTCAACCTTGTAACAATGGTTTATTTTGTTTCTATCATAGCAATAAGCAAAGGGAGGTAGAAAATTGGCAGAAGAAAAAAGCAAGGGCAAAAAGCAGGTCCCTCTGAGACTGTCAGCCTCTCTGTATGACGAACTGGCACAATGGGCAGAGGACGATTTCCGCTCAATTAACGGTCAGATAGAATTTCTGCTGACCGAATGTGTGAAAAAAAGAAAGAAATCCGCTCCCAAGCCCAAGAAGCAGACATATTACCCTCCCGGAGAAGCTCCGGAGCTTAACGAGCCCTTTGTATTCACCTTCCCTGACGGGCAGACAAGAGAATTTGAAAACGTAAAGGTATTTCTGAATTACGTTACTTACGGAGATGAAGAACCGCCTGAGCCGCTGCCCGTCAACGGCGGAGAAGATTAAAATCAGCTTAAAATTTCGTTTGTCGTATTGAACTGTGCGCCTTTCTGTGATATAATTGTGTAAGCAAGGTGAAATTTACGGAAAGCGGTGAGATAATGGCTGATTTTCTCTGCAATTTTTTGCAGACCTTTGACGTTCCTCTGTTTATGCTTATTTTTGCATACTTTTTATTAAAACGCACTCCGAAAATCAACGGAGATTGGGGATTCAGAACAAAGGCTATTCAATCCTCTGAAACCGTATGGAACAATGCTCACAGGCTTTGGGGAAAATTCCTGCTTATCTCGGGAATCGTTACGGGAACTGCGGCTCTGCTTATTTCCGTTCATCTCGGAATCACGGGAAATGTTTCTCACACCCCTATGCATATTCAGTGGGTAATTCAGAGCGCCTTGCTCGTAAGTTCGCTTATTGTGACAGAGCAATATGCAAGAAAATCAAACAAACAGGCAATTACATAATCGGGAGGTATTCAGATTGGCAGATGTACTCAGGGCAGAAGGACTGTCCAAATCTTATAAAAAGGGCGTTATGGCGGTTAATGACGTAAGCTTTTCCGTCAGAGAGGGCGAAATTTTCGCTCTTATCGGTCCTAACGGTGCGGGTAAAACCTCCACCATCAGAATGATATCCACGCTGATAAAGCCCACAGGCGGCGACGCTTTTGTTGACGGGCACAGCATTATTTCCGAGCCTGACAAGGTAAGAGAGGCTATTACCTATCTTCCCGATGAGGCAGGCGCTTACAAGACTATGACAGGTATGGATTATCTGTATTTTATGGCAGGTCTTTTCTCAGACGACCACGATGTTATTGACAAGTACGTTAACAGAGCGGTCAATATGTGCGGTCTGGGCGACAGGCTGGAGGAAAAGATCGGCGGATATTCCAGAGGTATGATAAGAAAGCTTCTGCTTTCAAGAGCTGTTATGACACGTCCCAAGCTTGCTATTCTGGACGAGGCTACCTCGGGTCTTGACGTTATCAATGCTCTGGATATAAGAAAGACCATAAAGAAGCTTTCCGCTGAGGAGGGTATGAGCTTCCTGCTTTCCTCCCACAATATGCTGGAGATAGAATTTGTTTCGGACAGAGTGGGCATTATGGCGCACGGTCAGCTTATGGTGACAGGCTCTGTAGAGGAGCTTAAACAGCGGTACAATGCCGCTAACCTTGAGGAAGTTTTTGAAAGGGTGGTGCAGTCCCATGAAATTAGGTAATCTTCTTAAAAAAGAGCTTAAAGAGCTGCTTACCCCTCAGGCTATTTTCTCTATGATATTCACCTGCGGTCTGTTCATTGTTATGGGACAGTTTATGGGCGGCGCTATGGACGAAATGATGGACACCTCATCGGTCAATATTGCGGTGAATGACAGCTCGGAATTTACAGCAAAGATGATAGAGGCTCTCCCCGATTACGGCGCAGACCCCACTGTTGTGACCCTTGAATCAGATGACTACACAAAGGAAATGGAACGCCTTGACATCAAATCACTGGTGATAATCCCCGAAGGCTTCGGCGATAGCATTACAAACGGCAGCGACCCTGCTCAGGTTGACTGCATAGCGGTAGTCACAGGGGGCGGTCTTGCTTCTTCAATGCAGAATGTGTCCGCTTCAAGCCTGACCTCCTCCATTTCAGCATATGTACGCAGCTACGTTGAAAACGAAAAGCTTGGGCTTACAGAAAGTGACAAGGCAATGCTTAATGAACCGGTGCTTGCTGTTGAATACTCGGTGGCAAACGGCAAGACCATTCAGGTATCGGCTGATATGCTTCTGGGAGTTATGATGAGCCAGTCTATGCTTGCTCCTTTTGCTATTTTCTTCCTTATTATGATGGCTTCCCAGATGATAATGACAGCAATTTCCACGGAAAAAATAGACAAGACTCTGGAAACTCTTATGTCCGCCCCCGTTTCAAGACTGACGGTGCTTACGGCTAAGATGATATCCGCTGTTATTGTTGCTCTGCTCAATGCAGGCTCTATGATAATAGGCTTCTCATTCTATATGTCAAGCATGATGGGCAATGCTGCGGCTGAGCTTGAAGCGGGTGCGGCTGCTAACACAGAGGGCATTACTTCGGGTGCGGAGGCTATGGCAAGCCTTGGTCTTTCTCTTGGCGCAGGAGATATAGTGCTTTTCGGAATAAGCCTTTTCCTGACCCTTGCTATAGGTCTTTCAATTTCGCTGATACTCGGTGCAATGGCTACCGATACAAAGTCCGTTCAGACTCTTGTTATGCCTGTTATGATGGCAACTATGATACCCTTTTTCGTAGCAATGTTTGCCGATGTGAATGCTATGTCCCCTGCGCTTAAAGCGGTTATGTACATTATCCCCTTTACTCACACCTACACGGCTATGAACAATCTTATGTTCGGTCAGACGGCGCTTGTTATCGGCGGTCTTATCTATCAGATAGTTTTCTTTGTGGTTTGTATGTATCTTGCAGTGAAGATGTTTACATCTGACCTGCTGTTTACTATGAATTTCTCAACAGACAGCGGCAGAAAGAGATCACTGATAAAGCCCTCGAAAAAGTCAAAGGCGTAAAAGGTACAGGATATGATATTCCACGATTATGAGCCGAAGCTTAGAAAGAATCCCCTGCTGTTCTTTGCATCAGTCGCTTCCGCTGTTTGCACGGCGGCGCTGTGGTATTTCAGAGAGCGTTTATCTCTGACTGTTCCCGATATGATGATGTTCACAGGCGTTTCGCTGATGATAATTCTTCTGACCTTGAAAAATTATTTCGTCAAAAAGGAAAATTATTCCAAGGCTGTGGAGCTGAAAAAAATCAGAGATGATATGTCAGCTGACGACTATTCGGATAACAGCATTTATTACAGATAAAAAAATGTCCCGTTTTTCAAAAAAAGGAAAACGGGACATTCTGCATATCAGCCTGATTTATGTGTATAATACTTTTGTAACGGGAAACACATTTCCCGTAAGAAAGGAAGTAATTATTATGTCCAATAACAATAATCGTTCTCAGAACAGCAAGCAGCAGCAGACAAATCAGAAGGCTGAGCGTCAGAACACACAGTCCTCAAAGAATCAGTCCGAAAACAAGAAGAACAGCTCTGACTACAGCAATTCCAAGGACAGCCGTTTCTGATAAGCAGAAGCTTATATTTTCCTATAAATAAACAAATCGCTGTCGTTATCCTATGCCGACAGCGATTTGTCTATTATCTGAACAATGTGCATTTTCCGCTTTCACGATAGTATGAGATGAGCTTTTCAACTGCTTCTCTTGTGCAGCCGAAGCTCTCGGCAAGGCAGTCTATGCAGCTGAAGGTTTCTGCTCCTCTGAAAACCAGCTTTCTGAATATTGCAATATCATCATCATGAAGGGGAGCGCTGCATTTTTCACAGGTTTTATAATTTGCCATTACACTTTTACAACCTTCGCTCTGTACATCATACAATCGTGAGAGGGTATCTGCACGCAGAGACGCTCTGTGTATGTTCCTGTTACCTTATGGGTGTAGCAGTCGTATATCTCAAGGCCTCTGCCCGATGTGTAAGGCAGTCCGATG
>JAGAJY010000099.1 GCA_017848125.1 Oscillospiraceae bacterium | reverse complement strand
CATCCTGCCAAAAAACTGCGCTGTCCTGCTTGAATGTATGGGTAATCTTCTTGCAAATGAAATGTTCAGGAGCGGAGAAATAACCGATCCGACAGATAAAATTTTGAAGGGGATAAAAAGCCTGAAAAAACAGTCGCAGCACCTTGTAATTGTGACAAACAATGTTTCCTGTGACGGCATTGATTATGAAAAAGGTACTCTGGAATATATACGTATCATGGGCAGGATAAACCGCAGAATGACTGAAATTGCAGATAATGTTACAGAATGTGTTTACGGCATACCGTTGATTTTGAAAGGACAGCTTTTATGATAATTCTCAGATCTCTTGCGAGTGCATTTCTGATGTATTCAAGAATACCCATGCCGCAGGTAGAATGGAAAGAGGAAAACAGGCGGTATGCACTTTGCTTTTTTCCTATCATAGGTGCAGTTATCGGCGTCTTGATTCTGCTGTGGAGATACCTGTGCAGTCTGCTTGATTTCGGAGCAATTATAACAGGAGTTGTTTCAGTTATCATTCCTGTGATGGTAACGGGAGGAATACACATAGACGGATTCTGCGATGTGATCGATGCAAAATCATCATTCGGAGACAGGGAGAAAAAGCTGTCGATAATGTCCGACGCTCATATAGGCTCCTTTGCAGCGATTTATCTTGCAGTTTATCTGCTGCTGCAAACCGCAGTTTACAGTGAGATCAGAGATATGAAAACCGTTGCTGTGACAGCTCTCGGATTTGTTTTATCACGCTCACTCAGCGGTATTGGTGCAGTGTGTTTCAAAAGCGCCAAAAATGACGGTACACTTCAAAGCTTTGTAAAGCCTGCACACAGGAAAATAACCCTTTCGGTACTCGTTGTAATTGCTGTTATTACCGCAGTTTTTACGGCTTATATAAGTCTTGTGTCAGGTGTTCTTGCTATAGTCGGAGCGCTATTCTGTTTCTTGCTTTACAGAATATCCGCATATAAGAATTTCGGCGGTATCACGGGAGATACGGCAGGCTGGTTCTTGCAGATATGTGAGCTTGCAACAGCGGTTATGGCATTAGTTGGTGAGAAGATCATGGGGGTGATTCTGATATGATAATGGTAACAGGCGGAGCTTATGAGGGTAAGACTGATTTTGTGAAATCACATTTTTGCTGCGATATTATTGACGGAAGGAACTGTGATTTTGAAAGTGTATTTACCGTTGAATGTATCAGCAACTATCATTTGCTTGTAAAAAGACTTATTGAAAATAAGCAGAATGTAATTGAATTTACCGAAAGCTTATTCAGGAAAAATCCTGACCTTATTGTTATAATAAATGAGATAGGATGCGGTATTGTTCCTCTTGAAAAAAGCGACAGAATATGGCGTGAGCAGGTCGGGAAAGCGGGCTGTATGATTGCGGAAAAATCGGATACAGTTGTGCGTTTGATTTGCGGAATACCTACCGTAATAAAGGGAGAATTATAATGATGATCAATTTTATCCGTCACGGAAAAACCAACGGAAATCTTGAAAAAAGATATATCGGAAGAACCGATGAACCTCTTTCCGAAAAAGGACGTGCCGAGCTTTCGGAAATGAAATATCCCGATTGTGATATCGTTATTTCAAGCCCGATGAAACGGTGCAGAGAAACTGCTGAGATGATTTATTCTCACAAAAAAATCATATGCGTTGGTGGTCTTGAGGAATGTGATTTCGGGGATTTTGAGGGTAAAAACTATCTTGAATTAAGCGGCGATCCCAATTATCAGAAATGGATAGACAGCAGCGGAAGGCTGCCGTTTCCAAATGGCGAGGATACGGAAGCTTTCAAGAAAAGGTGTATTTCCGCCTTTGAGAAAGCTGTAGAAAAATATACCGATATAGGTGTGATCTCATTTGTAGTTCACGGCGGAACGATCATGTCAATTCTTGAAAAATATGCTGTGCCGAAAAAGGATTACTTTGATTTTCAGGTGAAAAACGGACACGGATATATTACCGAAGTTGACGGTAAAAAAATAACGATATTGGAGCAGATATGAATTTTTTGATACCCGTATTGCCGATGATCATTGGCTTCATAATAGATTTGATTTTAGGCGACCCATACACATTGCCGCACCCCATAAGACTTATCGGAACGCTTATATCAAGGCTTGAAAAATTTATCCGAAAGCATTTTAAAGATCTGCGTGCCGGCGGTGTTTTTCTTGCTGTAACAGTTCTTGTTTTATCAACAGTAATTCCGTTTCTGATGTTGTTTGTTTTCTATAAACTGAGCATGATCGTCGGAATTGCTGCAGAGAGCATTTTTGGTTATTATATGATTGCACCGAAATGTTTAAGTGATGAAAGCATGAAGGTGTATCGTGCCATAAATGAAAATGATACGGAAAAAGCTCGGAAAGCAGTATCAATGATCGTTGGACGTGACACGGCGAGCCTTGACGAAAGCGGAATTATTCGTGCGGCAGTTGAAACGGT
>JAGAJY010000098.1 GCA_017848125.1 Oscillospiraceae bacterium | reverse complement strand
TGAGCCAGGATCAAACTCTTTAGTAAGTTTGTATTTATCAGATTTTACTCTGTATAAATCTATCCTGTTCAGTTTCTTCAACTGACTCTTTTTGGTTTTTATGTCTTTTCCTTGACCTCTTAAATACTCGTCGTTTCACTCACCTTTATTCAAGATAAGCTAACTCGGAATTTCAAGGGTTTCTTGGTCGTTCATTGTTCAATTTTCAAGATTCCGTTTTTGTAACTGCTTTAGCAGTATGCATCTGGCAGTCAACTTATTCAGTATATCATATATCCGCTCATTTGTCAAGTGAATCTTTTGTATTCAGTTTGTGAACAAGATTTTGACACACTCCCCGTCGGCTCTTTCCCTCAGCCCTCTCAAGCCTCGGTATCACCGACAGCTTTATTATATTACCATATCTTTTTCCTTTTGTCAAGCGGTTTTCTTAAGTTTGGTATTTTTTAACAATCCGCACTGCTATTCTTCCTTTCTTTTATCGACACAATAAACAACAGACTGCCATTTCTGACAGTCTGCCGCATATATTTATTATTTTTTATCCGTTAGAATCCCCTGCATTGCCGTCATTGCAGCAGCAGTCATTACCGTTATTATGAGGACGTTCGGGAGGGATATCAGCTCCCGCAACAGGCTTCACACAGCACGCTCCGGGGAAGAAAACGTCGCTTGGAAAATCAAGTCTGCAGAAAATATCCTTGGGGCTTTCACCCGAAACACAGCATTCCTTGTTGGGAATACAGAACTGATATGTGGGAACTGTGACCGAAACAGGGCGCAGTATCCTTATAACGCTGAAAAGACCTATGGAAATCAGAATACCTCTTGTCTGCACCGTATCGCAGTTCACGCTGCTTGTAATGCATTCGATCCTTGTTTCAAGGGCAATAGGCTCAACCACGCTGACTGTAACCCTTGGTTTGTCGCACATTCTGTTGCAGCCCAGAAGCTCAGCGCCTGCTGCCGGATTTTCGCTGTCAAAGGTCTTTACATTGCCCTTGCCGCCGTAGAGTATGACCCTCTTGTTCCATACAGCCGTGCCCGTAAGAGTAACAGGGTCGTCACCGCAGGGCTGTTCATAAGCGTCCATTGTTATCGCAAAGGTGTAAATAATGTCCACAGCATAGCAATTCTGCTTGAAGGGAACACACTCAACAGCGATGCACACCGCCGATACTTCAACGCACCTTGTTTTAACAATGGTCATTTCATCTGTAAGAACAGAGCCCTCGTCAAGCGTGACAACAAGATCGGAAATGCAGTCTCTCTCGGAACAGGTGTCAAATATGCGCTGAGCCTCAATGCTCACAGCCTCGCTGCAGTTATCCTGACCGCAGGGCGGTGATTTATATTCATTATACATAACAGTAATACCTCCGGATTAGAATTAAGTTCAGGTAACACAACCGCTTATCGGAGTCACAGCCTGCGGTTTTGCGATACCCCTATACTATATACTATTCATTTAATATGAAAAACGTGAATGATTTCGGAAAATAATTTTCCTCAGTTTTATAATATGCATAAATGCGGCAGATGTTAACCGTTCCCCAAGATTAAAAACACATTAGAAACTGGCAAATCGGGTGACAGCAAGATGAAAATCCTGTTAAATCCATTGACGGAAGGACGCTTATATGATACAATTTAAACACAAATAAAATAATTATAACGGAGATCAGTCATATGAGTATCGATCCCTATCAGGTTCTCGGCGTCCCATATAATGCCACCGAGGACGAAATAAAAAAGAAATACCGCAAGCTTGTAAAGCAGTATCACCCCGACCTGCACCCCAACGACCCTGCAGCGGCTCAGAAAATGAGCGAGATAAACGCCGCATATGAGCTGATTAAATCGGGTCAGGCAGCGGAATACAGCCAAGCCGCACAGACTGACAGCACCGATTTCGGCAATACAGATGATTTTCTCAATTCATTTTTTTCTGCATTCGGATTTCAGACTGCCGCCTCTCAGATGGACGAAAACGAGCTTTATTCGAAGATACGCTCATACCTCGCCTCAGGCAACCTGGACGCCGCCGCCTCATATCTCAACAGAATGGTACTGCGCAGAGGCAAATGGAATTACTATGCCGCTCAGCTCAGCGCCGCCTCGGGAGAATACGCCGACGCTGTCCGCTATGCCGATGAAGCACGCAGATTTGAGCCATACGACCCCGAATACGCCGAGCTTTCGGCAGAATATCACAAGCGCTTTGACGCCGTACTGAAACGCAGAAGTATTCTCCCAATACTTGCCTCAGCACTGACTATAATGCTCACCCTGAATTTCATTGCAAGTATGGTAGTGTCGTTTTTCGCAAAGCTTTTTTAAGGAAAGGATATACATTATATATGAAAAAATTCAATGCAGTCAATGCAGAAAAACTCAGAAGGAAATTCATCGCTTTCATGGACGGCAGAAACGGTCCCGACGCATTGTACAAAGCTTCAATAATAATCTATATGTCAATGGCTGTGCTGAATCTGTTTCTCCGCTCAACTATTATCGGAATACTGATGTGGGCATTATTTTTCTGGAGTATGTTCCGATGCTTTTCAAAGAACGTCTATAAAAGAGGTGTCGAGAACAGAGTCTGGCTTGACATTGAAGGCAGATTCCGCAAAAAATTCTCTATGACAAAAACAATGCTCACCGATAAGGAGCACAGCTACAAAAAATGCCGCAGCTGCAAAACCGTTCTACGACTGCCCAGACGTTCGGGAACACATACAGCCGTATGCCCGAAATGCGGTGAAAAACTGACAGTGAAGATACGCTGAATCTATCGCTGTCTCACTTAATGTGCATTATGACGAAAAAATTATACAAGCATTTGTATAAAAAGCTATTGACTTTTTCTTTGAAATATGCTAAATTTATATTAAACACACTTGTGCATCTTATGTGCGGTGTTATAATTTATGAAAACGATTAAATTTTAAGGAGAAATGAATTATGAAAAAGCTCAGAACTCTCAGCGCAATCGCAGCTGCAGCTATGGCTGTAAGCATGATCCCCGTATCTGCTTCCGCAGAGGATACATACCACGCTTACATCGGTGTTCAGTCCGCAAGCTATTCTTTCAGAAACGCTTGGTACGAGCCTTCCTACGGTAAGGGCGTTACAGGCGAGGACGGCACTGTTTACTTCGATCAGATCACAGGCTGGGACGGCCCCACAGCTGTAAGCAAGGGCGGTGTATTCACTGACGCTGAGATCACAGGCGACGGCACATACACAGTTTCCGTAACTGATTTCGATTTCGGTTCCTACGAGACTCTCAACCTCCTTTTCATCTCCACTGATATGCCCCTCGACTGCGGCGCTACTATCAGCGATGTAAAGGTTACAATCGACGGC
>JAGAJY010000097.1 GCA_017848125.1 Oscillospiraceae bacterium | reverse complement strand
TCTCCTTATTTCCGTGAAATAACGGAGCAAGGGGTGAGAAATGCGACAGCATTTCGAGGGGAGGCGAACAAGACCGCCTCCCCTTGTTACAGTTCTATGCAAATTAACCCTTCAAAACGTTCCGGTGGAACGTTTTGAACGCAACTAATTTGTGTTCATTTTTGTGCAAATTTAACAATAGCGTTTTCTTTTTCGACACACTGACCGTCACAGACAAACCTTGTCTGTGACGGTTTTTTATACCTGTACCCATACACAAAAAGACCGCACACCTTTCGATGTGCGGCCTGAAATATCTGATTAAGCTCTGAGCTTAGAGATCTGAGACTTAAGCTCCTTGGACATACTGCTGAGTGTCTCGCAGGAAGCTGCGGACTCCTCTGCTGTAGCGGAGTTCATCTGAACAACTCCGGAAATCTGGTCGATACCGGAAGTAACCTGATGAACAGCCTCGGACTGAGAAGCGGAAGCCTGAGAGATCTGAGTAATAAGGTCGTTTGTCTGCTCTGCAAAGCTCTTAACAGCCTTCATAGACTCAGCTGTAGCCTCGGCAATGCGAGAACCGTTTTCAACTGCATTTACAGTAGCTGTGATAAGCGCTCTTGTGCTCTGAGCAGCCTCCTGGCTCTTTGCAGCAAGGTTTCTAACCTCGTCAGCAACAACCGCAAAGCCCTTGCCTGCGTCGCCTGCTCTTGCAGCCTCAACAGCGGCATTGAGTGCGAGAATGTTTGTCTGGAAGGAAATATCCTCGATAGTGCTGATGATCTTGCCGATTTCCTGAGACTGATACTGAATATCGCTCATAGCAGAGATCATATGCTTGATCTCCTCATCCTGAATGTCGATCTTCTCTGCTGTGCGGAGGGAAAGCTCGTTTGCATTGCCTGCATTTTCAGCAGTAGCACTGATCTGAGTGGAAATATCGCTGATAGAGGAAGAAAGCTCCTCGATAGCCGCAGCCTGAGTTGTAGTACCGTCAGCAAGGCTCTGAGAACCGCTCTCCATCTGCTCTGCACCGCTCATAACCTCGTCAACGGAGAGGATAATGTTCTGAATAATGCCGTGGAGATTTCTCTCGATCTGCTTGAAGGACTCGTTGATTTTTACGAAATCGCCGATGTATTCAACAGCAGGAGTCTTTGTAAAGTCACCGTTGCCCATAGAATTGAGGACTGCGGAAATATCGTTGATGTAAGTGCTGAGAGTGCTCTTTGTGTGTTCCAGCTTTCTTGCAAAGTCACCCATCTCATCATTAGCGAAATTGAAGCTGCTGGGAGGAGTGCTGAGGTTGCCTGTGCTCATATCGTCAGCGATCTTGTTTACCTCAATGATAGGCTTCTCAATAGTGTTTCTGATAATTATAAAGAGGATAACAGCAGCAACTACCATAATTACCACGCCGATAGCGATAACAACAGTAAGTGTTGTAGCAAAGAGAGCGTCGGAATTTTCAGAAGAAAGACCTGCAAAGTATGCACCGACAAGCTTGCCGTTCATATCATACATAGGATCATAGATAACATAATGGTTCTGACCAACGATGTCAGCCTGTCCCTTGTACTGGGATTCACCGTCAATAACGGTCTTCTTTACATTTTCAGCCATATCTGTGCCGACAAGTCTGTTTCCGTCGTCACCGATGATACTTGTAGCATAACGTGTAGGACCTGCAAAGATAGTAACCTCTGTATCACAGATAGCCTTTACCTCGTCAAGCATAGTGCAGTCGGAAAGATCCATACCGATAACAACAGCACCTACAATGGTATCGTTGTTATACTTAACGGGAGCAACACATTCAAGAGCAAGTGCAACGCCGCTTTCGGAGGAAATACCTGTCTTTGTTGTGCCTGCAAGACCTGCGGCAAAATCAAAGTTACCGTTGGGGCAGTTCTCGGACTTCCATACAACAGCACCGGTCTCATCTGCAACGAGCATAAAGTCGGTATCTCTTTCCTTGACCTTAGCCCAAGCGTTTTCAAGGTTGCCTGTGTTGCCTGACATAGCAGCAGCGGAAGCCCCCTGGCTTACTGTATCCACACCACGGATAAGACGCTCCTGTTCAAGCTCGATCTGATGTTCAAGAGTATGTATTCCCACAGTTGACTGTTCAACCATCAGCTCATCGGTCTGATTGCCCGACATAACAAGTGCAACAGTAATAACTACTGCAGTCAGCGCAATAAGAATACCCAAAACTACCAATATGATTTTTCGGCTTATTTTAGACATAATAACGAGTCCCCTTCTATGATTATTCTTACTAAGAATTTTACCACACAATCAAAAAAAAGTCAATAGAATAAATAAAATTAAACATTTTTCACAACACATTCCGTCAATATTCCCCATAATAAGCTGATGTTTTGTGCAGAATTGCCTTATATTATAAAAAAGCGTAAATAACGGCTGTATTCCCCTGTGAAATCATTTCCTGTCCCTGTAATACCTTTCCGAGATTTTCTTCTGATACCTCTCCTCCGCCTTGCTCACAAACGACCTTGCACCCTTTCCGGCAAGCCGTGTCAGCATATACAGCAGATATACAAGGCTCAGAACCGGGATTATCAGCAGAAAGGGCAGCGCCCTTGCCGAAAGCCTTGCGTAAAGCTCCCCTGTCCTTATACGATTCTCAAAATGGGGAATGACCGCCTCGGAAAGCACCATAACGCTTTCGGGAATAAGCTCCGCTTCCTTTATAAGCTTTATAAGCCCGAACCGTGCGCTCTGGTCAACGACTAAGGCACTCTCCCCCGCAGGATTTATCTCCTTCACCGTATTATAGGCAAAATCCCTTATCTCATTGGGCATACACGCCTCATAGCAGGTCATAGCCGCAGTGCTGTCAAGACTTTTGAGCACCTCAATAGGCATATAAACTCTGGGCTTATCTCCGTAAGCCAGCCTGTCTGTCTCATCATCGGGTGAATCCACCACCGCCGCCACATAGAATACCCTGTTTCCGATATTAACAGGCATACCCACCGTTTCCATCGCTCCGAAAAGCTGCCATGAGCACTCCTTGTCAATAACTATCCTGTCAATATTTATATCCTCCGATGTGTAGTAGCTGCCGAAAAGGATCTTTTCTGGGTGAAACAGGAAATAATCTCCGAAAGTGCCTGTTGCCGCCGCCGCACAGCTTCCGAGCCTGCCTTCAAGCGTAAGCTCCGATTCTCCCGAAGCGCAGTCAAGCCAAAGCCTGCCGTCGGTATTTTCCTTGTCAGCCGCCAGAGAAGCCTCTTTCAGCTTTGCCTCCGCCGAGCTTCTCATAGAATAGACTCCCATCACATCAACAGCCGCCTGACGGGGCAGATATACCGAAACCTGCGAATACTCATACTTTCCGCCGTCCCACGCCGATTTTGCGCTGTCTGCGGCATATTTCCCTTCAAGCAGGGAAATTCTCCCTATAAGTATTGCCGTGACTGCAAGAAGAATAAAATTTACCGCTCCGAGGATAATATTGAATTTTTTCAGTCTGCTCATATCTTCACCTTACTCAGATGGACGAACCTGCTCGCCTGCGGAAATAGGCTTTGTTGACGCAGTAATGATACATTCGCTGCCTGTAAGACCGTTAACTGCGGAATTATTGTCGTCCTTGACTACTACTTCAATATCATAGCGGACAGCCTTGTATCTGTTTCCCAGAGGACTGCTCTTAGCCTCCATAACAAGTACGAATTTACCGTTTGAATCCTCTCTCACAGCGGAATTGGGAATGACCGCACTGTGCTGCTGACCCTTGCTGCCCATAGAAAGCGTAATGGTCTGACCCGTGGAAATATCGCTTCCCGAAACCTTGAACACAAGAATTTTCTGAGACTGTGGGTTTGACTGATCGGGACGTATTTCCTTCAGCTCTGCAGTGAAGTTATCGCCCCAGTACCAGCTTGTTATCTCTGCCTTGTCGCCCACTCTTACCTTCTTTGCCTGCTCGGTCTTTACGGCAAATTCCACCTCATAGCCCATGTCCGAAACATTTATCACAGCCGCAGTAACGCCTGCCTCAGCCTTGCCGCCCGAAGTGACCGAAATACTCTCCACAACGCCGCCCATCTTAGCCTTAACAACGCCCTCAACGGAATCAGTCTTGAGCTTTTCAACAGTTTCCTTCTGTCTTTCGATCTCCTTTGCCTTTGCTTCAAGGTCAAGCCTTGCGGATTCGTTTTCCACATCTGACGATGACTGCTTTATTTCAAGGTCTGCTTTAAGCTTTTCGATCTCATTCTTCTTCTCGGTTATCTTTGCATTCAGCTGAGCCGCAGAAAGAAGCCCCTGAGCCTCAGCCTCAGTCTTTTCCTCCTCAGCCGCAGCCATTCTTTCCGAAGCACCGAAAAGCTGTTCGTTTATCTTATCAAGCCTTGCCTTGATGTCAAGCTTCACAGCCCTTGATTCCTCGCTGAGCTTATCCTTTGCGGCAGTAAGCTTATCCTGAGCCTTTTTCATTGAGTTTTCGGAATTTTTAAGCTTTGTTTTTGAAACGGAGCTTGACGAAGCCTTAGCCATCAGATTTGAAAGCTCCCTTTCAAGCTGCGTGATAGTTACCTTCTGAGAAGCTATCTGCGTGGATATTGCGGAAGAGTCCTCATCGGGCTTTAGATTATAGTATGTAATATAGTATTCATTCAGGAGATTTCTTGCCGATTCTATTTCCGACTGCTTTGATGTGATAGCGTCACTGTAATCGGTGTTGTCTCCGATTTCAGCAACCAGCTCATCGTAATCCGTCTTTGCCTTTTCAGCCTTTTTCTCAGCTTCCTTCACAGCGTCCTTAGCGGCTCTCAGACGGTCATAGTAATCTCCCGTCAGGTCAAGCATATCCTCGGTATCAACAGAAGCAAGAGCAGCGTTAAGCTCCTCCTTTTCCCTTGTAAGCTTATCCGAAAGAGACTTTGCCTCCTTGTATTCGGACGATGCCGCACTGAGAGGGTCATCACCCTTTTCTGCGGTATCAAGCTGAGCTTCAAGCTTTGCAAGCTCTTCTTCCGCACGGGTAATAGTCAGATAGTCCGTTTCATAGCCCGAGCCTGCGGCAAGAGAAAGCTCTGCCTTTTTGTATTCAAGCTCCAGAGATTCCAGCTTGTTCCGTGCCTCGATATATTCCGTGGAATCCTCGTCCGCAAGATAAAACAGCACATCGCCTGCATTTACAGTCTGCCCCACGCTTACAGCCACGCTTTCTATCTCACGGGTCTGCTCCAGCTTCACTTCATAGCTTTCTGCCGCATTTACCGTTCCGCTGCCTCTTATCTGCTCGGATATCGTTCCCTGATTTACATAAACCGTGGAAACCTGTGTCAGAGAATAGTTCATTATAGTATTTGAGAAAAAGGTCAGCACAAGAAGCACAGACAGAAACACTATCGCAATGTTCTTGATGATTTCCTTTCTCGGCGTTCTTTCGTTGTTCAAAACACTCATTCCTTTCATTAGTGTAAGGTGTATCAGCCCTTGATACCGCCCGAATATGTAATGCCCTCAACCAGATATTCCTCACCGTACAGGAACATCAAAAGCGATGGAGTCATATAGATCACCGCAACTGCAAAAGCCAGCCCCGTGTCCCCCGTGTTTATCTTTGAGAGAAAAACAGATAAGGGGTGCAGCTGTTCATCTGTCAGAAGAATAAGGGGCTGTTCAACCATATTCCAGTAATCAATAAATACCAGCATAAGTACGGAGAAAACAGCGCTTCTCACCATCGGAAAGCATATTTCCGTAAAAATGTCAAACTCATTTGCGCCGTCAAGCATAGCCGCCTCGAAGTAGGTTTTCGGTATCCGCTTCATTGCCTTAGTCAGCAGAAAGACCGCAAAAGGCGAAAATATTCCCGGCAGGATTATTGACCATCTTGTATTCAGAAGCCCCAGCTTGTCAGCCACGAGATAATTGGGCACAAGAGTTACCTGATAGGGCATAAGCATAAGGATTATGTACAGAAAGAATATTATTTCCTTTAGTCTCCCCGTAAGCCTTGCAAAGCCGTATGATGCAAACAGTGCAACCGCCGTCTGAAACACCACCACAGGCACAGTCAGCAGCATTGAGTTCCAGAATTTCAGCAGATAATCGGGAGTTTTAAGAAGCACCGAAAAATACTGACTGAAGCTTACCATATCGGGAATGAATTTCAGATTCACCCTGTCGGAAATATATGTCTTTCCGCCGCCTGTAATTGACGAAAACACGATACCGTAGTTTGCGTTTATCTCCGACTGAGCCATAAAGGAATTTGAAATAGTCAGCACCGTAGGCAGAAGAAATATCACAGCCGATACAGCGGCAAACAGGGTCAGCAGGAAAATTCCAAGCTTTTCAAGAGTTTTTGAAGGTGAACGAAGTCTCCTTTTCATTCCTCAACGTCACCTCCGAACTTGTTTTCCGCAACATACAGCGCCCCGATGATAACCACCATTACCGCCGACATTATCATAGCCGCCGCAGAAAGCTTCTGATAATCAAGGCTTCTGAAAGTGTTGTTCATAAAATGCTGCAATAGATACAGGCTTTCAAAGGGATAATCACCCGTCAGCAGATAAACCTCTCTGAACACCTTGAATGAATTTATAAGTGAAAGAATCGTAACAAAAAGAACCGTGGGAGATAAATATCTCAGCTTTATATGAATAAGCCTGTAGAATCTGCCTGCACCCTCCAGCTCAGCCACTTCAATAAGGTCCTTGGGAATATTGTTCAGCGCCGCAAGGAAAAGTATCATATTGTAGCCCAGATTTTTCCAAAGGAACATCAGCACCACAACTATCATGGATTTCTCTGATTTCATCCAGTCCACAGGAGCAGACCCGAACCACTCCGCCATAAGGTAATTGAGCGTACCGTTATAATGGAAAACCACCTGCCAGATAAGCACCACCGACGCCACAGGCACCATCATGGGGCAGAGGAAGGACGTTCTGAAAAAGCTTTTCGCAGGTATCTTGGAGTCAAGGAGCGACGCCAGCCCCAGCGACATCACCACCGCCAGCGGAACAGCGGCAGCAGATAGCAGAAGCGTGTTTTTAGCAGCTTTCAGAAAAGCGTTGTTCCCGAAAAGTATCTCGTAGTTCTTAAAAAAAACAAACTCCTTGTTTATTGGGTTATCAAGGAAGGAATACCATATTATAATAATAAACGGGATAATAAAGAAAACGGAAACTCCTATCAGGCTCGGAGCAACAGTCAGCTTTGCAAAAAGCGTGTTTGTGTCTGTGAGCCTTGATTTTGTTAGTCTCTCCTCTCTTTTTTTCTCTTTCATATGTACAATGCCCCTCTTGTTCTGATTATTTCGGAAAAATCGGCACAGGGCTGAATTTCCATTATCATTATAACCTATTGCAAAAGAAAAATCTACATATGTACCAAACTGTAATCAAATAGTAACCAAATCGGGCAATGCGTAATGCGTAATGCGTAATGCGCAATGCGTAATGTGTAATGTGTAATGCGTAATGCGCAATGCGCAATGCGCAATGCGTAATGCGTAATGTGTAATGCGTAATTTTATCACGCTCCTATTATAACACATATGTTCTTTTATGTCAATTGACGTATTTACAGAAATTTTGTTCTGTTTTTTATATATTTTTCAGCTTACATACAAAATCGGCTTACTGACTGCTGATTTTTATGCACAAGAGAAAAAAATTTATATTTTCGCCATAATTTACCAAATGTTAACATTTTTTTTTTTTGCAAATTTTTTGTGATAGCATATCATTTGTAAAATAAATATTCAGGAGGATTCATTATGAAAAAGCATACCCTTGCCGCAGCAGTAATGGCGGCAGCAATTTCAATGAGCACTATCGCAGTTTCCGCAGGCGCAGAAGAAACATTGGGCGCACCCGAAAACATCTCCTCGTCCGTATCTCGCAGCTACATCACCCTTAACTGGGACGCTGTAGAGGGTGCAGACGCTTACAGAGTGTATATGTACGACGCTGAAAAGGATTCCTTTGTAAAGTATAAGTCCGTTTCAGGAACAAAGTGCTCCGTTAAGGTTGAGGAGAAGGGCAAGAAGTATTACTTCAAGGTAGCTTCTCTTGACAACAGCGACGGCGCTTACACAAGAGGCGAGGTAAGCGATACCGTTACCGTAAAGGTTGCAGCCAAGAAAACTACTCTCCCCGCAGCAGAGGATCTTTCCGCAAAGCTCTCCAAGGGCAATGTCTATCTCAGCTGGAACGAGGTAAAGGGCGCTGAGGGCTACGCTGTTTATGTAGCTTCTTCTAACGGCAAGTATGAGCTTTTCAAGACCGTTGCAGGTACAAAGTGCGTATTCGACTCCGCAGAGAAGAACACAAGCTATTCCTTCAAGGTAGTAACTCTTTCCAAGTCCGGCGATAAGTACGAGAAGAACGGCGAAAGCGAAGCTATCACAGTCAAGACATCAAGCTCCAAGACAACAGGCAGAAACAACTCTGCAGGAGAAGGTTTATCCGATAATTCTACTGTAGTAACCGATACAAAGACTGAAACAACCACAGAAAAGAGCACTGTAACAGGCTGGATAGATGAAGCAAAACCCGAAAACAATAATTTTGCAAGATATGTCGGTACATCATTCGGTACACTTATCGACGAATACGTATATGACTTTGCTGATTCAGAATCCAAATACGGTTCTGACTACAAGAAGAATATAGCTGAATATATAAAGCATCTCGAAAGCCTCGGTTACACTGTTAGTGAACGTGAATTTGATAAAGAATACGCATACAATATCTTTGATTCTTCTTCGTCAGAAAATGCTGTTGCTCAGTTAGATGGCGATGGCGGCGATGCAAAAATCCATGTATATCACTGGGATTATTTTGACAATTTATAAATGAAACAAAACACATCTACTCCTCCAAAAACCGCCGCAGGCAGTCAATGTCTGCGGCGATTTTGCTTTTCAAACAATCCAAACAAAAAATTACGCATTACGAATTACGCATTACGAATTAAAATGAATATCTCCCCTGTTTTCTGTCAAAGCTGAAAACAGAAAACGAGAGGAGCAGATTTATTATGAAAACAAAATACATATCCGACACAGCACTTATCGCAGCTGCAATGGCAGTATCGCTTTTTATAACGGGAATAATCTCCGCCGCCGATTCGGAAAAGCGTCTGGAAGAAAACCTCGTCAGACTTCATATCCTTGCCGATTCGGACAGCGAGGAGGATCAGCGTTTGAAGCTGCTTGTCCGTGACGCTGTGCTGGAATCCTCCGAGGAGCTTTTTGAGCCGTATCAGACCTCAGCCCAGGCGGAAATGTCGCTTTCACAGAAGCTTGACCGCATAAAGGAAATTGCCGACGATACCCTTGCCGCAAACGGCTCACCCGATACAGTTACCTGCGAGCTTACCGAAATGCCCTTTGACCGCCGTGAATACAACAGCTTTGCCGTTCCCGCAGGAACATACACCGCCCTGAGGATAACCATAGGCAGCGGCGAGGGGCATAACTGGTGGTGCGTGATGTACCCCCCTCTCTGCGTTCCCTGTGCAGGAGCGGATATGACAGACGAGGAGATAATCGAAAAATACGGCAGAGAGCTTTCCGAGGAAGAACTGCTTCTGATGTCCGAGGAAGCTGACTACGAAGCAAGACTCTATATTGCCGAGCTTATAGAAAAGCTTTTTGAATCATAAAACGAAATCATCAAGCACACGTCTGAGCCTTGCCACAGGCAGACCAACCACATTGAAGAAATCGCCCTTTATGCCCTTTACAAGCATACAGCCCTCGGACTGTATTCCGTAAGCGCCAGCCTTGTCCATAGGGTCGCCCGTGGCGATGTAGTCCTCAATTTCCTTTTCCGACAGAGGATAGAACTCCACCTCTGTCACCTCGGAAAAGCTGACCCTTTTGCCCCGTGAACAAACGCACACGCCTGTAATGACCTTGTGGGTATTGCCCGAAAGCTTTGACAGCATTTCACGGGCGGCGTTGATGTCACGGGGCTTTCCCATTATCTCATCACCCAGCACCACAACCGTGTCACAGCCTATGACCGAATCGTACATATGCTCAGGCTGATTGGCAACAGCCTCCGCCTTTTTCACCGCAAGATACTCTGCGGCATTATCGGCGTCTGTCCCCTCGGGTAGATTTTCATCCACATCGGCAGGGCATATCTCAAAATCCCTTACCGCAAATTTCAGAAGCTCCTGCCGTCTGGGAGAAGCCGAAGCAAGTATTATCATTATTAAGTCCTCCTTAAACAGCGATAACCGCCGAGTTTATCAGCGGTTATCTGAATATTACAATTACTTATCCGTCTCCGCCTTTTTCTCCTCGCTCCGTCTGTTAAGCAGGTCGATGCCGATTATCATCAGACCGCACAGCACAATGGCATTAAGAACAAAGCCGAACACGGCAAAAAGAACGCCTGCGAATTTTTTCATATTATCGCCCTCTAAAAAAATCAATCAAAAGGATTCTCGGTAGGATAGAGCATAGAAGCAGGCTGATTGAAGCCTATCTTCTTTACGCCGAGGTATCTGAACACATCAAACAGAGCCTTGCCCTTGTGAGCAAATACAACAGCTCCGTGATGAGGGTAACGTCCCTCAATAAGAACGTGACGGTAGAAGCGTCCCATTTCCTTAATGGCAAATATGCCTATAGCGCCGAAGGAACGTGTTGCAACGGGAAGAACCTCGCCCTGAGCCACATAAGCGGTAAGCTCAGCGTCAGCAGTGGACTGGAGACGGAAGAAGGTAATGTCCGAAGGAGCAATATCTCCCTCAAGAGTACCTCTTGTAATATCAGGCTCTCTGTCAGGCTCCAAGTCTCTCCTCATAATTCTCTGGAACTTCATCTCGCAGGCAGAAAGCTTGCCCGAAGCAGTGTTTCCGCAGTGGAAGCCCATAAATGTATCGGTATGGCTGTATGAGAATTTGTCCTTGATGTCGTTATTGTAAATATCAGCAGGAACGGTGTTGTTGATGTCAAGGAGAGTTACACAGTCATCGGAAACACACTGACCGATAAACTCGCTTATTGCGCCCCAGATATCAACCTCACAGGAAACGGGGATACCTCTGCCTGTAAGACGGCTGTTTACATAACAGGGAACAAAGCCGAACTGAGTCTGGAAGGAAGGCCAGCACTTGTTTGCGAATACAACGTATTCCTTTTCGCCCTTATGCTCCTCAGCCCAGTCAAGGAGAGTAAGCTCATACTGAGCAAGCTTAGGAAGAATACCGGGCATCTTGTTTCCTGTGCCAAGCTCTGAAACCATATCAGCCACAACGCCCTCGATACGGGAATCGCCTGCATGAGCATTGAAGGCCGCAAACAGGTCAAGCTCGGAGTTTTCCTCTATCTCCGCCCCAAGGTCATATATGCGTGCAATAGGAGCATTGCACGCAAGGAAATCCTGAGGACGAGGTCCGAAGGATATAACTTTAAGCTTTGAAAGACCGAGAACTGCTCTTGCAACAGGGATAAAATCGCCTATCATCTCAGCAGCCTTGTCGGGAGTTGCCACGGGATATTCGGGTATGTATGCCTTTACGCCTCTCAGCCCCAGATTATAGCTTGCATTGAGCATACCGCAGAATGCGTCTCCTCTGCCGTCGATAAGGTCGTCGCCGCTTTCCTCAGCAGCAGCAATGAACATTACAGGCAGACCGAAGTTCTTTGCAAGAAGCGTTTCGGCAGTTTCTGGACCGAAGTTTCCGAGATAGACCACAAGAGCGTTGACGCCTGCTTCCTTTATTTCGGAAACAGCCTTCATCATATCCGCCTCGCTCTCAACAACTGTGGGACAGCGGAAAATCTCGATCCCCTTCTTTTCGCACTCCTGACAGACAAGCCTGCACCTGTTGTCGGAAAGGCTTGCAGGAAAACAGCTTCTGCTTACAGCCGCAATACCCAGCTTTATCTCGGGCATATTCATCATCTTGTTCATAGTGTTTACTTCCTTTCATTTTTAATTTCATTCAAGCACAGGGAGATGGTAAACAGCCTTACCGTCCTCATCTGCCCAGTTCATTTCCTCAAAAAATTCCTCAAGAGTGATACCCTTTTCGGAAAGAAGCTTTGCGTAGTAAACTCCCACAAAGCGGTAATGCCACGGCTCATAGATAATACCCGTAATATCCTCCTTGCCCTCGGGGTAACGGAGAATAAAGCCGTAGTCAGCGGCATTCTGCTGCAGCCATGCATAGGCTGTTGTATTCTTGAAGCGGTCGTCCTCCATACTTGTTTCCTCGTCGGACATAATATCCGCCGCCACGCCTGCATTATGCTCGCTGAAGCCGGGGAGCTGAACCTCTTTCAAGGTATCCGCATAAGCCTCCTCGTAGGTCATTCCCCTGTTGTCTATTCTGTCCTGAACGCTTCTGTCAAAGTTGTTCTGCTGATATTCAACAGAGCGGTAAGCGGAAATTACCACAAGATGGATATTATCCTCCTCAGCCGCCTTTATCATCTCCTTGAGATACTCAGCCGCCCTTGAATCCATATAGTATTCACGCCAGCTTTCGTAAACAAGGGAGGTCTCAATGCCGTTGCAGTATTCCGCAGGCACTTGATTATCCGAGTTTACAAGAAACATAGCCCATGTGTTGTCTGCGTCCTCGGGGTCAGGTATCGGTTCTTTTACCTCTGCTGTAGTCTCGGTAACGGTTTCAGACGAAACATCACCTGTTTCGGAGGTATCCGAAGCCGCATCGCTCTCAGCCGAGGTCTGAGTTTCCTCAGGCTTAGCGGAAAGCTTGCTTTCATCGTCCTTTGAAGCTGTACCTGACATTAAAAACACCGCCGTAAATAAAAATACAGTTGATATGATGTATAGTTTCACACCGTTGTTTTTTCTTTTCTTCCTCACCTTTTATTCATTCCTTTTTATTTATAGGATTATTGACACAGCCGCAAAATTAGGTTATAATAGTAAAAAAGCTGTGAAAGAAGGTCAACCTATGAAATGCCCGTTCTGCGGATTTGAAGATACCAAGGTAGTGGATTCCCGCCTCATTGAAGGAAAAAAGCGCCGCAGACGCCGCTGTACCGACTGCGGAAAGCGTTTCACCACCTATGAAAGCATTGAGCTACCCGAGCTGCTTGTAAACAAGAAGGATAACACTTACGAGCCCTTTGACCGCAGCAAGCTTATCAGAGGACTGTCCTTTGCGGTAAAAAAGCGCCCCGTATCAGGCTCTGCCATAATAGCCATAGCCGACAGCATCGAAAGCTACTGCTCATACAATATGATAACCCAGATATCCACACGGGAGATAAGCGATATGGTTCTCGAACGGCTCAAAGAGCTGGACGAGGTAGCCTATGTCCGCTTTGCCTCGGTAAACAAGGATTTCAGCGATGTTGACTGCTTCCTTGACCTTATATCCGACCTGCGAAAAACAGATGACGGATAAAAACTTTTTTAAGAGGAACGGAAAATACCGCTCCTCTTTTATTATATGCATATCAAAGCAAAGGATTACAGCTCGAATACTCTTTTCTTTCCTCTCTGGCTGAAATCTCTTGCCGCTTCGATAAGATAGCCTCGTTCATTGGGTATCTTCTCGTCAATCACCATCATAAGAAGCTCACTGAGAGCGTCGCTTATTTCCTTGCTCTCAAAGCCTATGTCAATAAGGTCGTCGCTGTTTATCGCAAGACCGCTGAGAGTGCAGCACTCGCCGCTTCTTATAATTTCATAAGAAAGATATTTCATTGCGTCAAGAGTGTTCACACGTTCAAGGCAGAAGCCCTGCTTTGCTCTGCTGTCACCCTTCATCACCTCAATAAGCTTTTCAAACATAACTGTTCCCATTGCGGAAATAAGGTGCTTTACAACACGCCTGTCGTCAACGGGGGTTATGTAATGATATCTGATAAGCTCGCAGGTGTTTTTTATGATATCGCCCGAAAATTTCAGACGGCGCATGATTCTTTCCGCTGTTTCCGCACTGCGCTTTTCGTGCCCCGGGAAATGCCCGTGACCCTCCTCGTCTATACGGCAGCTTGTAGGCTTTTCGATATCGTGGAAAAGAAGCGCCAGACGTATATCCTTTTCCGCTCTGGAATTCTGCACAGCATGAGCCGTGTGCTCCCAGACATCGTAAACGTGGTATCTGCTTCTCTGGTCAAAGCCGATGCATTTTGCAAACTCGGGTATTATCGTGCAGAACACATCGTCAAATTCTATCATAAGGTCACAGGGTGCTGTACCCATAACGAACTTTGTAAGCTCAGTTGTAACACGCTCTGTGGAAATATCCTTTAAAAGCTGCTTTTTCTCGTGTATGGAGGAAGCGGTAAGAGGGTCTATGCGGAAGCCCAGCATAGAAGCAAGCCTCAGCGCTCTGAGTATACGCAGAGCGTCCTCCTCGAATCTGACCGCAGGCTCTCCGATACAGCGCACTTTTCCGTTGAAAAGATCCTGCTGACCGCCGAAAAGGTCAACAATTCCCGTCTTGTCGGAATACGCCATAGCATTTACGGTGAAATCCCTTCGGGTAAGATCCTCCTCCAGAGTATCCGCATACTTGACAGAAGCCTGCTTTCCGCCGTCGGCACATCTTACGTCTGCACGGAAGGTCGATATATCCGCATATTCGCCGCCGCTGAGAACTGTCACCGTGCCGCTCTGCTCCGTCTTATCAACTATCTCAAGCCCGTCTATGCAGCGCATTATCTCATCTGGGAATGCGTTAGTTGCAATATCGTAGTCATCGGGCATTATGCCGAGAATACTGTCTCTTACGCAGCCGCCTACAAGATAGGCTTCAAAGCCGTTTCTTTCGAGACGGTAAAGTATATCTCTGATACCTGAGGGAATACTTATATCCAACTTACGCTCACACCCTTGCACGGGGAAAATTCTCCCATAAACCCATACGGATTACGACAGCCCCTTAAATGACTAAATAATCTCATGTTATATTATATCACATTCAAAATCAAATTGCAAGGCATAAACACAATAAATTGTGAACCTAAAAAACAGTTGCATTATCTGCCGCAATATGTTATAATAAAATGATAAAATATGATTTAAGGGAAGTTCATTATGCAGAAAAGCGAAAACGAGCTTATCCATATAGAAGGAACGGTTGAGGATATACTGTTCCGCAATGAGCAGAACGGCTATATAGTCCTCGACCTTGACACAGGCAGCGACTATGTTACGGTAGTAGGCGAGCTGGGAACTATCGAGGAGGGCGAGGAGCTTCGGCTTACGGGGCGGTATGTCCATCACCCGAAATTCGGTGCGCAGTTCCGTGCGGAAGCCTGTGAAAGAAAAATGCCCGTTACCGAGGCGGCTATACTCAAATACCTGTCCTCGGGGGTCATCAAGGGAATAGGTCCTACTCTTGCAAAGCGAATGGTAGAGCAGTTCGGCGAAAAAACGCTGGAGATCATCGAAAATTCCCCCCATGAGCTTACAAAGATAAAGGGCGTTTCTCCGAAAAAAGCAGAGGAGATCGAGCAGGAATTCCGCCGCATATCGGGAGTCCGCTCACTTATGATATTCCTGACAGGCTTCGGCATATCTCCGTCCATAGCTGTTTCGGCATGGAAAAGATGGGGTCAGTTTGCCGTGGAAATGATAAAGGCAAATCCCTATGTTCTCTGCGGCGCAGGGATAGAGCTTGAATTTACAAAAGCGGAGGAAATGGCTTCAAAGCTTGAAATTCCTCCCGACAGTCAGGGGCGTGTAAAAGCGGGGATTGTCTATATCCTTATGCACAACGCCTTTAACGGTCACACCTGCCTTCCTCTTGACAGGCTCAAGACCGCATCGCTGAAGCTTCTTTCCGTTGAGGAAAGCGTTTTTGACGATAACCTTGAAGCCGCTGCCGAGGATAACGAGCTGTGCATATACGAAAAGAACGGCAGGAAATTCGTCTTTCTTTCGGATTATTTCCGTGCCGAGCAGTACATAAGCTCACGTCTGTCCGTTATGAACGACTGCTTCAAGGACACAGGCACAGACTACAGCAGACTTATTGATATAGAGGAAAAAACCAAGATAATAACCTATGCCGACAAGCAGCGTGAAGCCATATCCCTTGCGCTGTCAAAAGGCTTTCTTATACTTACGGGAGGTCCCGGAACAGGCAAGACCACTACGCTAAAAGCCATAATCTCCCTATATGAGCAGCGTGGTATGCGTGTAATGATAACCGCTCCCACAGGCAGAGCGGCAAAGCGCATTTCCGACCTGACAGGCTATCCCGCAAAGACAATACACCGCCTGCTTGAAGTTATGTTTGACAATTCGGGTCAGCTGAAATTCAAGCACAACGAGCAGAATCCCGTTGCCTGCGACGTTATGATAATAGATGAGATGTCAATGGTAGATTCGCTGCTGTTTGAATCCCTTTTGAGAGCACTCAAGCTTTCCTGCCGCCTGATAATGGTGGGCGACAGCGACCAGCTTCCCTCTGTAGGCGCAGGAAATATCCTTAAAGATATGACCGACAGCGGCAGGCTTACCGTTGTTGCCCTCAATGAGATTTTCAGGCAGGCAAAGCAAAGCTGTATCGTCACCAATGCTCATAAAATAGTAAACGGCGAACAGCCCGACCTTACCAAAAAGGACAGCGACTTTTTCTTTATGCAGAGACTCAATTCAGATGAAGCCGCACTTACAGTTGCCGACCTGTGCGTTACCCGTCTGCCCGAGGCTTACGGATATTCCTCCACAGAGGATATTCAGGTGCTCTGCCCATCACGAAAGGGAGTTTTAGGCTCAGTGGAAATGAACAAGCTTCTCCAGCGGCGGATAAATCCCCCGAAAAAGGAGCTTGCGGAGCTTAAAGGGCTTCTTTATACCTTCCGTGACGGCGACAAGGTAATGCAGACAAAGAACAACTACGATATTGTCTGGAAGAAGGACGGCGAGGAAGGCACAGGTATTTTCAACGGCGATATAGGCACAATAATCAAGGTGAAGCGTCAGGAGGGCACGGTGGTAATAGATTTCGAGGGCAGGCTTGCGGAGTATTCCCTTGAAATGACCGAGCAGCTGGAGCTTGCCTATGCCATTACCGTCCACAAAAGTCAGGGAAGCGAATTCAGCGCTGTGATACTTCCGCTGCTTGGCGGCTTTGACAAGCTTTATTACCGCAATCTGCTATATACAGCCGTTACCAGAGCAACGAAAACTCTGATAATAGTCGGCTCGAAGAACATTGTGGAAAAGATGGTCAACAACGACCGCCGCACCCTCAGATACACCTGCCTGAAAGCTATGATAGAACAGGAGCTTGGCTGATGGATAAGGGGATAATACAGGGTGACAGGAGCGCAAAAAGCTTTGTCCTTGATCTGCTTTTCCCTAACCGCTGTCCCTTCTGCGGCGGATTTATAAAATACGATGTTCTCTGCTGTGATGAGTGTTTTCCCGAAATTCTTTGGAGCGACGAATATATCTGTAGGATATGCGGAAAGCCGAAAGACCCCCAATGCGGCTGCGAGGAGGTACGCACATATGATATGTGCATTACCGCAGCTTACTATGACGGCATTGTCACAGAGGGCATATACAGCCTTAAATTCAGAAACAATCTGAACTCTGCCGCCATATTCGGCAGAGCACTTAGAGATACTCTCAGGGAATCGGGGCTTCTTGACAAAGCTGACCTTGCCGTGCCTGTGCCTATGTCCCCCAGAGAGCAGAGAGTCAGGGGATATAATCAGGCGGAGGAGCTTTGCCGCTTTATTACAGAGGGCACGGATATCCCAATGCGGACGGATATATTATTCCGCCGATATTCAAGAAAAGCCCAGCACACACTTGAAGCAAGCCAGCGCAGAGAGGGTGCTGAAAGGACTTACTATGTAAAAAGCTCCGACCTTATCCTGTCGGGCAAAACCGTTCTCCTTGCCGACGATGTTCTTACAACAGGCTCTACCCTTAATGCCTGTGCCGCTCTGCTCAAAGACCTCGGAGCAAAAGCAGTCATATGTGCGGCAGCCGCAACGGCATAATAACATTTTCAAAAGGTGGTAATTTCCTTGAACAATATAAAAGTCGCCGCTATTCACGACCTTTCGGGAGTGGGACGGTGCTCCCTGTCGGTAATACTTCCGACCCTTTCATCAATGGGAATACAGGTCTGTCCCGTTCCCACAGCCATTCTCTCCACTCACACGGGAGGCTTCGGCGATGTGGAAATGCGTGACCTTACCGACTATATTATCCCCGCTCTTTCTCATTACAAAAGGCTGGGACTGAGCTTTGACTGCATATACAGCGGTTTTCTCGCTTCAACGGGTCAGATAGACCATTGTCTCGAATTTTTCGCAAGCTTTCCCGATGCCTTAAAGGTGGTCGATCCCGTTATGGCAGACCACGGAAAGCCTTACAAGACCTGCACTCCCGAGCTTCGCAGACGAATGTGCGAGCTGGCGGCTGTTGCGGATATAATAACCCCCAATATGACCGAGGCGGCTATTCTTCTGGGAGAGGACCCCACATTCGTTCCACGCTCATCAACAGAGATGAAAAGCATTCTCGTAAGGCTTTCGGAAATGGGTCCGAAAACCGTTGTTGTAACCAGCGCATACATCTGCGGCGAATACCTTAACGCAGGCTATGACAAGGAGCACAACAAGTTCTGGAGAGTTCCTTACACTCAGGTGAACGCAGGCTATCCCGGCACGGGAGATGTTTTTGCTTCCGTTCTCACAGGTTCGCTTCTGAGAGGTGACAGCCTGCCTGTTGCAATGAACAGGGCGGCGGCATTCTTAGAGCTTGCCATTAAAACCACATACGGCTACAGTACAGACCCGAGGGAGGGAATATTGCTTGAACGCTGTCTCGAATTCCTTACACAAAACAGAACACTCTGCGACTATGACCCCCTCTGATAAATATACGCTGAACATTGTTCTTGCAGAGCCGCAGATTCCGCAGAACACGGGAAACATTGCCCGTACCTGCGCAGTCACGGGAGCAAGGCTTCATCTCATAAGACCCTTAGGCTTTCAGATAGACGATAAAAAGCTGAAAAGAGCAGGGCTTGACTACTGGGACAAGCTTGACATCACCTATTATGACGGCATTGATGATTTTTTCTCAAAAAACACGGACGGAGCATTTTTCTTCTTTACCACAAAGGGCAGAAAAATACACTCCGAAGTGGTTTACCCCAATAATACATACATCATATTCGGTCGTGAGGACAAGGGACTTCCCGAGGAGCTTCTGCGGCTTCACCCCGACGAATGTGTGAGAATACCCATGCGAAGCACCCTGAGAAGCCTGAATCTCTCAAACTCCGTGGCAATAGCCGCATACGAGGTGCTCAGGCAATGGGGCTATCCTCAGCTTGAAACCGAGGGACAGCTGACAAAATTCAGTTGGGAATGATTGAAGGCAAAGCCTTCAATCTGAGTTTAGCTTCATCGGCTTACGCCGATGATTTCCTGTCGGAAACCGCTAAACTCCCTTTATCATGATTGAAGGCAGAACCCTCAATCTGAGTTTAGCTTCATCGGCTTACGCTGATGATATTCAATAAGCTTAAACCCAATATCAAATAAATATGAAAGGAACTACGCCTATGTCAAAGATAAAATTCATTACCGATTCCGCAAGCGATATTACAAAAGAGGACGCAGAAAGACTGGGAATAGACCTTCGCTGCTTCCCCATCACCGTAGGAGAAAAAAGCTTTCACGACGGTGATATACCCAAGAACGAATACTATGAGCTTATAGACAATTCCCCCGAGCTGCCTGTACATTCACAGCTTACGGTATTTGAATTTGAGGAGCTTTACGGAAAATATGCAGACGAGGGCTATGAGGATATTTTCTTTATCTCCATAAATGCCGCAGGCTCTGCGACCTATCAGAATGCCTGCCTTGCAAGGGATAACTATTTCTCCGAGCACCCCGACAAAAAGGACAGCCTTAGAATCAGAGTCCT
>JAGAJY010000096.1 GCA_017848125.1 Oscillospiraceae bacterium | reverse complement strand
GAGAGCTTGATGTTCCGTCAATGAATCAGGTCAATAACGCACTTTCCATCAGCTTTGGTCTTGGCACAGGCGGAACTACATAAGTTTCGCCGAATAAATCAGCCGCATTTCCGTTTGAAATGTGGCTGAAAAATTGCTATTAGTTTCTTACAAGAGTGGGCTTAAGGATTCTGCCGTTTTTCAGATTCTTAAAGCCAAGAAGCACAACCTCCTTGACAGGGCCCTCGGCAACTGCCTTCTTCTTTGTATCAAAGAATGCTGCCTTTATTTCCTCTCTGGTCATGATCTTTGTATGCTGCTCCTCATCAAAAGCGTCTCCGGGCTTTGTATCAAGAAGCTCATAAAGAGGTGTGGGATAGCTGCTGTTGTGGAAATCCAGGAAGTAAACAAAAATCTGATTGAGAGTATCAATATCGGAGAAATCCTCATTATTGATCTTCTGCTGTGCAAATTCCCAAAGAGCCTGGATATGACCCCACTGAGCACCGCTGGAAAGGAAGCTTCTTACATTAAGATTATCATTGAATACATCTGCAAGACCCTTCTTTGTAGCGGGAGTAAGATTCTGATATTTCTCAAATACCTTGGTAAGGTCGCCAAAGGTAAGATTATATGCCTGAATATCCTTCTGGAGCTGTGCAACCTCATCAGTCTTAGCGGAAAGCTCTGCATTTCTTTCGCTTACCTGAGAAGCAAGCTCCTCTGCGTGGGACTTGAGGGACTCAGCATACTTGCCGATCTCCTCGATCTGAGAATTCTTGGTTTCGATAGCGTCTGAATACTGCTCAAGCTTAGCATTCAGCTCGCCCTCTCTGCCGGCAATCTCTTCCATACGGGCATTAAGCTCGTTGATAGTGCTGTCTCTCTCAGCAAGGATACTTCTTGCATTTTCAACCTCTTCCGCATAAGCATTGGCTGTTTCAGCGTACTCGTTGATCTTCTGTCTGAGAACGAGCATCTGCTGTAGCTGGCTGTTGATACTTGCAATAGTTTCGTCCTTGCGGTTAAGATCCTCCTGAGCCTCAGAAAGCTTGCCCTCGATCTCGGAAACCTTTGCGGCAGCGTTATCTGCGGCAGCCTTATATGTATCGACCTCTGCGGAAAGCTTTTCATACTTTTCCTTGGAAGCAACAAGCTCAGCTTCAACAGCTTTCTTCTCTGCTTCAACCTCAGAAGCACGGGATTCCACAGACTTTTTAAGCTCTTCAATAGTCTTAGCGCTCTCAGCTGCCTCGGACTTGAGCTTGTCAATTTCAGATGTATATCCGCTTATCTTGTTATTAAGCTCGGAAACAGATTTTGAAAGCTCATCGCTCTTAGCCTTGGAAGCCTCAGCCTCCTTGTATGCGTCTGCAGCCTTAGCTTCAAGCTCGGACTTTTCCTTGGTAAGGATCTCAATCTGAGCAGCCTTTGCCTTTTCTGTTTCAAGCTCTGCTGTAAGAGTTGTGACCTTCTCTGTAAGACGTGCGATTTCCGCAGCCTTTTCAGAACCCGAGGATTCAAGCTGCTTCTTCATATCATCGCTTGCGGAAGAAAGGGACTCGATCTGTGCCTTAAGAGCAGTTTCGGAAGCAGTAAGCTCGGTGATCTTTGAATCCTTTGCGGAAAGCTCTTCCTTAAGCTTATCCATATCGGCTGTAATAGAAGCGATTTTATCGGAAGAAGCCTTTTCAGCGTCAGCCCCGCCTGATTTAAGCTTGTCAATTTCCTCTTTAAGCTCATCGATCTTGGATTCCTTGGCGGAAAGCTCCCATTTAAGCTTGTCGATCTCCTCGGAAGAAGCCTTCTCGGCGTCAGCCTCGCCCGATTTAAGCTTCTCTATAGCTTCGTTGAGCTCTGCTATCTTCTTATCCTTATTTTCGAATTCAAGCTTAACAGCAGCAGATGTACCTGACAGGTCGTTATAATCCGAAAGAAGCTTGCTGTATTTTTCCTCTGCGGATTTAGCAGATTCTTCAAGCTTGGCTTCAAGAGCCTTGATTTTATCTTCGTATTCCTTAAGCTGTTCGGAAACGTTATCATCACTCAAAAGTCTGAGCAATTCTGCTTTGATTTCCTTATCCTTAAGGCTTTCGATCAACAAGCTGCGAAACTCAACAACGTCCATCAATACACAACCACCGTTTCTAAAAAAATTTTTGATTTCTGTGCTGAAATCCATATAGATATTATAACACAATTCATTCAGCTTGTCAAATTATTTTTTGTAGAATTTGTGCAGTTTTTTTGGTGATTTTATACATAGCTGTGAATAAACTGCGTTAATACGGTAAAATATCAGAATAATTATGAATAAAAGGTCTGCATCGGCTGTTGATTCTGCCGATACAGACCTTATTTTACTCTTCAAAGCACCGAGGTGTTCTTATAAAGCTGTCAAACAGCTCATTATAGCGGATATTTCCCTTTTCGGGTATCACAGCAAGCCCCGAGCGCATAGATACCTCAAACTCTTTTCCGCCGCTTTTCACCGTGCCCTTGTTCATAGCAAGAACACTTTCTTCGATTTTCTCGGCAGCGCTCCTATCATCGGAATCGGTTATAAGCACAAACTCGTCTCCGCCTATCCTGATAAGCAGCATATTGTCATCTGCAACGCTGTCTATCCTTCTGAGGCACTCCGCAATTGCAATATCTCCCGCAGCAGAGCCGTATGTATCATTTATCACCATAAGCCTGCAAAGGTCGAAGCATACTGCATACTTGCCTCTCCTCTCACAAATAAAATCATATAAATGCGAAACATCAAATCTAACCTTGCCGTCCATAAGCTCATTTCCTTTCCCGTCATAAAGCTTTTCGCTTCTTCCAAGCCGTGGAAATATTTCGGAAAATCCGCTTTTTTTGCGGAATGCCGCAGGAGTTACGCCCCAGAGCCTTGTAAACGCTCTTGTAAAGACCTCGTGGGAGTTATAGCCGTATTTCATCGCTATTTCAAGCACAGTCATATCGGTTGAAATAAGCTCTCTCGAAGCCTTTGTTATGCGCCTGCGTGAAATATAGTCGCTTATCCCTATATGAAAAACGCATCTGAACATCTTCTGCATATTTGAAAGGGAATAACAGCACTTTTCCGCACATTCCTCGGGAGTGACTCCCTTGCACAGATTTTCTTCTATATAATCCAGAGCCTGTGACAATACATTGAATTTTTCCATAAGTAATGATCATTCCTTATCCTGAACGAAAGCACGTCTGCTTCCTCTGATATTATAATACCACAGCCTGTATATTATTTCTTGATGTTTTGAGCAAAGCCGCATTTTTATTAAACCGTATTTTTCACCCGAATTTGCTAAATTTATATTAACAAAATGAAATCATTTATATATTGAACAACTGACAAAAATATGTTAAACTAAGAAACAAAGGTTGTGATATTTATGAAAATCGACAGAATGATAGGAATACTGTCCGTCCTGCTTCAAAAGGACAAATGCTCTGCCTCGGAGCTGGCAGATTCCTTTGAAGTATCACCAAGAACAATTTACCGTGACATTGAAGCATTGTCAATGGCAGGGATACCTGTAACCGCAGAACGAGGCAAAAACGGCGGAATATACATTATGGAGGGCTTTGCGCTGGACAAAACCCTGCTTTCCTCAGACGAAATGAAGGCTGTAATTGCAGGGCTCAGAAGCCTTGACAGCGTATGCAGCACGGGAAAATACGGCAGACTGATGAACAAACTGAGCGTTGACAGCCTTAACAGCGGAAGCATAATAATAGACCTTTCTATGTGGGACAAAGCCTCGATCGCTCCTAAAATAGAACAGATAAGCCGTGCCGTTGAGGAAAGAAAAATCATAAGCTTCACATACTACTCCCCCGACCGCACAGAGAAACGCAGAATAGAGCCTTACAGACTGATTTTTCAGTGGTCAAGCTGGTATGTGTGGGGCTGGTGCGAAAAAAGGCAGGATTACAGAATGTTCAAGCTTTCAAGGATAACAGAGCTTGCGGTAACAGATACAATATTCTGCGAAAGAGAGCTGCCCCCATACACCTGTGACAAGCTTCGCCATGCCAAGGGCGAGGTTTATGCAAGGGTCAGCTTTGACAGCTCTGTTAAATGGCGCATTATTGACGAATTCGGAACTGAACTGCCCGAATTTTCAGAAAGCGGAGAAATATTCCTTGATTTTAATTGGACTGATAAGATTTCTCTTTTTCAGTATATCCTAACCTTCGGGGACAATGCTGAAATAATATCTCCCGAGAATATCCGCAGGGATTTTTCCGAATATGTAATGAATATTTTCCGCAAATATGACACACAGCTGTCAGATTAACTGTGATATACTTGTCCTATAAATAAAACAAGGACAGGTGAAATTTATGGATAAGGATTTTTCGGAAAAGCTCGGAAAACTTTGGAATGAGCTTGGCACTCATGCAGTTATGACTCTTTCCACCTGCTCGGACGGTATAGTATCAGCAAGACCTATGAGCGTAGTTGTCATAAACGGAAGGTTTTACTGCCAGACCGATATAAGCTATAAAAAATGCAATCAGATAAAGGATAATCCCAATTCAGCCCTATGCTTTAAGAATTATTCTGTAGAAGGCACAGCCGAGCTGCTCGGCAGACCCACAGAATATGATTTCTTTATTAAAGCCATGAAAAAGCACTTCAGACCTGCATATCTGCGGTATTCCTCTCTTGATACGGAATGTGTAATAGAAATAACACCCAAGCTGATATACTGCTGGAAATATGAGCTTGCCAAGCCATATATGGAATACTGGGATCTTAAAAATAACCGATACAGAAAGGAGCAGAAATAATCATGCCAAGACCAAAAAACAAAGAAGAGCTTATTATCGCTTCGGAGGAAGGCTATAAGAAGCTTAAAGAATTTATCGGAACAATGAGCAAAGCCGAGCTTGATACTCCCTTCGATTTTTCATCGCTTAATAAAAAAGAAGCTCATTGGAATCGTGACAAGAATCTGAGAGATGTTCTTGCACATCTTTACGAATGGCACAAACTTTTGCTTTGCTGGACAGAAGCAAATCTGAACGGCGAACATCAGCCATTTCTGCCTGAGCCATATAATTGGAAAACCTACGGCGAAATGAATATCACCTTTTTCAATAAGCATCAGTCCACCGATTTGACTGAAATTTCCGAAGCACTTGAAGAATCACACAAAGCCGTTATGAATACGGCAGATATGCTGACTGATGAACAGCTTTTTGCAAAGAGCTTTTACAAATGGACAGGCACGACTTCCCTCGGCTCATATTTCATCAGTGTTACATCAAGCCATTACGACTGGGCATTAAAGAAGCTTAAAGCCCACAGAAAAATAATCGGAGGAAAGTGAAAATGAGTGCAGAAAAGCTTGATTACAAAAAGAAATTCAAGGAGCTGTATCAGCCGAAAACAACTCCGTCCCTTATTGATATTCCGGAGATGATATTTTTCGCCGTTGACGGCAAGGGCGACCCCAACAGCTGTCAGGAATATAAGAATGCCATAGAGGTGCTTTACGGAATGTCATTTACCGTGAAAATGTCAAAGCTGAACGGAACACAGCCCGAGGGATATTTTGAATATACAGTACCTCCCCTTGAAGGTCTTTGGTATCAGGAGGATACTGTCGGAATAGACTATTCACGAAAAAATGATTTTATCTGGACATCTATGATACGTCAGCCCGAATTTGTTACGGAAGCTGTGTTTGAGCTGGCAAAGGAGACCCTGCACAGAAAAAAACCTCAGCTTGACCTGTCAAATCTGAAAATGATGCGATTTAAAGAGGGACTGTGTGTTCAGCTTATGCATATCGGGTCATATGACAATGAGCCTGAAAGCATTGCAAGGCTTTCGAAATTTGTTTCAGAAAACGGATTATGCGAGGATTTCACAGAAAATCGCTTTCATCACGAAATATATCTTTCCGACCCGAGAAAATGCGCACCCGAAAAGCTGAAAACCGTAATACGCCACCCTGTCAGAATAATATGAACATATTTTTATTAAAAAGTGTTGCATTTTTTGTCACCTTATGATATAATATTTGTAAGATTATTCTGCAAAGGACTGTATGCAATGGGTTTTTTTGATAATGAAAGTAAACAGCACAGAAGCAAACTGGTACAGCTTCAGAACATCATTCTTGAAATTGATGAAAACAAGCTGCAAGTATCAGAAGAATTCCTTGATAAAATGACAAAAATTTACATAAGCAGATATATGAAGATAGTAAACGAGAATATCGCTACCATAAATAAGGTCACAAATATAGGGCTTCTGTTCAAAAAATACGACTGTGCTGTAAAAAATATTGACAAGCTGATAAAGATAGAGCCTTTCTATCATTTCCGCTATCCTACTCCCAGCGAATACAAGGAGGAGCTTGCAGAGAAGCTTGACCAGTTTGTAATGTCCCTTATAAGCCGTGAATGGCGCAAAATCGCACCTCAGAATCCCTCTGAATCCGCTGACCCTATCTTTGAAAGAAAATGGAAATATTTCTTTGAAACCTTCGGTCCTGTTTATGACAGGCTTTCAGAAAGCGAAAAGAACACTCTGCAGCAGCTGAAAAGCAGTGTATTTCCCCCCGAGCCCGAGGAGGAAGAGCCTGAGCTCAAGCTTGTTGACGATAATGCAGACGAATTTGTGGAAGAAACCTTTGAAGCAGTGGAATTTCCCGAAGCGGACGCTCCGAATCAGGAAGCTCCAGAAGCTCAGGATGCTGCCGAAACCGAAAATCAGTAAAACTATATACTATTCCGTAAAGCTATACGGGATAGTATATTTTTTTTGAGTAAAATGTAAAATATCATTATTTCGCTTGAAATAAAGACAAATACATATTATAATTATACTATCTAATAATATTTGAAAGGAAGATTTTCAGATGAAAATTTCTAAAATAATATCGATCGCCGCAGCTGCATCTCTTTCCGCAATGATTTTTGCAGGCTGTTCGGGCGTTCCCGAGAATTCCGTACATAGCCTTGATGATCTTAACGGCAAGGTCATAGGCGTACAGCTTGGCACAACAGGCGACGCTTACGCAAGCGATGTTACCGAAAATGTTGAACGCTTCAACAAGGGTGCTGACGCTGTTCAGGCATTGAAGCAGGGCAAGGTTGACGCTGTTCTTATCGACGCAGAGCCTGCAAAGGTTTATGTAAAGAATAACAGTGACCTTACCATTCTCGAAGAAGAATTTGCTGTTGAGGAATACGCAATTGCAGTAAAGAAGGGCAATGACGACCTTACAAACAAGATAAACGGTGCTCTCACCGAGCTCAAATCAAACGGCACTCTCGATTCTATCAAGGCAAACTGGATAGGCGACGAAGCAGGAAACTCTCCCTATGTTTCCCCCGAAAATGTTGACAGAAGCAACGGCACTATCATTATGGCTACAAACGCAGAGTTTCCTCCCTATGAGTCAATGAGCGGTGAGGCTATCGTAGGCTTTGACGTTGATATGATGACCGCAGTATGCGACACTCTCGGAATGGAGCTGCAGATCGACAATATGGAGTTTGACTCTATCATCGCAGCTGTTGATTCGGGCAAGGCTGATGTAGGCGTTGCAGGTATGACCGTTACCGAGGACAGACTTGAAAATGTAAACTTCACAGACCCCTACACTACAGCAACACAGGTAATTATTGTAAGAAAGTAATTCCTTAAATTATTCAGCGGCTGTCCGCATTTTATCGGACAGCCGCTTTTCAGTTTACAGACATAATAAAAAGGTTGTGATATATTTGGAAAACATATTCGGAGAGTTTGCCGATAAATTCTATAAAACATTTATTCAGGACGACAGATGGAAATATCTTGCCAACGGTCTGAAAAACACCCTGACAATAACTTTTTTTGCCGTTCTTATGGGAATGGCTCTTGGTTTCCTTATTGCAATAATCCGTGCAACGCACGATAAAACAGGAAAGCTTAAAATCCCTAACTTTTTTGCTAAGGTCTATCTGACAGTTATCAGAGGAACACCTGTTGTTGTTCAGCTGCTTATAATTTATTTCGTCATATTCGCATCGGTACAGGTAGATAAGATATTTGCCGCTGTGCTTGCCTTCGGTCTTAATTCAGCCGCATATGTTGCGGAGATCGTCCGTGCAGGAATTATGGCGGTGGATAACGGACAATTTGAAGCAGGCTCAGCCCTTGGACTCAGTTATTCCCGTACAATGAGCTATATCGTTCTGCCGCAGGCTTTCAAAAACGTCCTCCCCTCTCTCGCAAACGAGTTTATCGTGCTGCTTAAAGAAACCTCTGTAGCAGGCTATATTGCCGTGCAGGACCTTACAAAGGGCGGCGATACCATCAGAGCAAATACATATGAGCCCTTTCTCCCCCTCATTGCAGTTGCAGTGATATATCTTATTATCGTAATGATACTTACCCACTTTGTTTCACGTCTTGAAAGGAGGCTTGCGGCTAATGATAAACGTTGAAAAGCTGTATAAATCCTTCGGTGAACTGGAGATTCTCAAGGGCGTTTCGGAAAATATCGACAAGGGCGAAAAGGTAGTTATCATAGGTCCTTCAGGCTCGGGAAAAAGTACATTCCTCAGATGCCTGAATCTCCTTGAAAAGCCCACATCGGGAAAAATCATATTTAATGGCACAGATATTACCCACGCAAATGAAAAAGAGCTGAATATGATGCGCCGTAAAATGGGTATGGTTTTCCAGCATTTCAATTTGTTTCCCAATCTTTCCATCAGAGGAAATATCACCCTTGCTCCTGTTAAGCTCGGACTTATGACAAAGGACGAGGCTGATTTCAAGGCAGAGGAGCTTCTGCGTATGGTAGGGCTTTTTGATAAAGCGGATAACTATCCTTCACAGCTTTCGGGCGGTCAGAAGCAGAGAATCGCTATTGCCCGTTCTCTTGCAATGAACCCCGATGTTATGCTCTTTGACGAGCCAACATCTGCCCTTGACCCCGAAATGGTAGGCGAAGTTCTCGGTATTATGAAGGAGCTTGCCGAGGAGGGTATGACAATGGTTGTCGTTACTCACGAAATGGGCTTTGCAAGAGAGGTTGCGTCAAGGGTGCTGTTTATGGCAGAGGGCAACATTATCGAGCAGAATCATCCCGATGAGTTTTTCGGAAATCCACAGAATCCACGTCTGAGAGATTTTCTTTCAAAGGTGCTTTAATGAAAATAAGAATAACACAGGGTATTGATAAAGCCCGTGAAGCAGAGGAAATACGCACAGAGGTTTTCATCAATGAGCAGGGCTTTAATACTAATCACTCATTGAATTATGGGAATCTCTCGCCACAAAAGCCTTATATCAAAGCTTTTGCGGCGATTTCTTCTCCATAATTCAAATGGTGATTAGTATAAGAATGAATTTGACAAAACCGATAAAACGGCATTTCACGCAGTTTTATTCAATGATGACAATATCCCTGCCGCCTGCGGACGGCTTTATCCTGCCGATAAATGCACATACGCCATAGGAAGAATTGCCGTCAGAAAAGATTTCCGCACCTTAGGCTTCGGCAGAAAAATCATAACCGCACTTGAACAAAAAGCCTCAGAGCTTGGAGCTGAAAAAATCACACTATCAGCCCAGACAAATGCGTCAGGCTTCT
>JAGAJY010000095.1 GCA_017848125.1 Oscillospiraceae bacterium | reverse complement strand
CGGTGTTTATGAAATTCCTGTCCCTTATCTGTGAATACTCGATATTGCCGATGATACGCTGCTGATAATTCTGCTTATTCTGTGCAGGGACCTTGTATTCGGCGGCACTGGCATTGGCTCTCTGTGCATCTGACTTGCTGACAGTAATGGTGTTGCGATAACCGCCGTATGTTGCCGAAAACATAATGCCCTCGGCACGAAGCCTTTCCATAACCTTATGTATGGTGTTTGCGTTAAGGTCGATATAGGTGCAGTTTCCCTTGATGCTGTTGTAGTAGTCCTTGTTTACATATTCGGTCATATCACATTACTCCTTTACACAAAAAGATTTATAATATCATCTGCGGTCATACCGTCGGGAACGTTTCGGATAATCTTTGCAATATCCCCGTATGAAAAGTTCTTTTCGATACGCAGCTTGTCAATCTCTGCAATTTCCTCGGTGCGTATCTCCTTTTCCAGCTTTTCGATCTGTGAGCTTATGCTTTCTGTTTTCTTTGCCGCCGCTTCCTGTGCTGTGGAAGCCTTTTCATACTTTTCCTTTAATACCGCAAGGCGTTCAAGTCTTTTTTCGGACTTTGATACCTTTGCTTTTTCGGGAGATATATTTTTCTCCGCATCATTTACGGGGATATTTTCATCAGCGTTCATATCTTCTTCGTGAATTGCCGAAATCATAGTTTCATCAATCATCTTGCAAATGCCACCTTTCTTGACTGTTCATCGGAAATCTTCTGTATTGCCTTATCTGCCCAGCTTTTCACCGCACCCACTCTTTCCGAAAAAGGGACGTTTTTCCTCGCCTTTAGCAGTTCGTTAAAATCCTTTACGTTGTTCATTTTGCACTCCGTAAAGTATCGGCATCGTGATCCGAATTGATTTATAAAGTTCTGTCCTGCCGTATCATTGTCCACACAAAGGGTAACGGGCAGGCCGCCTGCAAGGAGCTTTTCCACAACATTGGGTTTAAGCCCTGCCATTGCAGCAAACTTGCAGTCCGTATAATCGGGGTGCAGGCAAATAAAGCTCATAAGGTCAATGGAGCTTTCAAAAACGTATGCTTTCTGCGGATTGCCCTTGTCATACTGAAAGAAGCTCTCGGACGTTCCGGGGGCAACACCTTTGTAGTTTTTCAGCTTGCCGTTTACCTCGCTGTCTATCGCTTCCCTGTCAATGCTCCTGCTCTGAATTTCTGCAATCTTCCCCATAATTGCGGAATAGCCTGTGCTGTCGGTAACGATATTTGCATTGTTTTCATAAACATATCCTGCAAATCTCACACCGCTGTCATTCATTTCTCTGCCGATAAGCTCGGCTATGTACGGCTCTGTGGGAATGACTTTTTTGTCTGCCGAAAAGTCGGAATATCTTGCATTCCCTACGGTATAGCTTTTTCCGCTTGTGCCGTGAATTTCAGCTCCGCAAGGCTTTCCGTCCTCTTTGTGAAGATAAACGGCATTGCCTTTTGTGTCCTGAAATAAGACTCCTGCACGGATAAAATCATTGACCACACTTGCATCAATGCACCTTGTTTTTGTAAGGTAGCTGAACACTCTGCGGTTGTCTGCACCCTTTTCGGGCATTATAAATTCGGGCTTAGGGTCGGGAGCTGACGGGGCAGCTGCTCGGTACTGCAGCGTATAGCTGCCCTGTGTTTTTGTACTCCCGTTAATCCTGTCTGCCTGTCCCAGCTCTCCGTTAAGAGCAGTTCTGACAGCTTCCTTGAACGGCATATTCATAACCTTCATAAGACAGCTCACAAGTCCTGCACCGCCTATCTGCTGTGAATGGATATAGAACTGATTGGGAATAGTGCTGTCCTTTACATAAAAACCGCCGAAGCCTGCTATGTGCGTTTCCGACCGTATCTTTTTGCAGGAATATCCCTCCTGCTGAAAATACTCGGATATGCTCCTTTCGTTTGCCCTTCTTATCTGTTCGTCCGTATAAAGCATTTATCTTGCACCTCCGTTCTTTTTCAGCACATTCTCTTTCTGCATATCCTTTTCGTTCACCTTTTCAAGAGCCTTGTCTGCCCATTCCTTCATTGCCGATACCCTTTCCGAAAAGGTTACTCCGACACCCGATTTAGAAACATTATCATAATAAGATGAGTTTTCCGTATCTAAAGAAGCGAAAATTTCATCATAATCAAATTCAACATCTGATACATTTGTATCTTGATTTTCAAATTCAAAATCAACCGTTGTATCTTCCGCAACAGGATAATTTAAATTTGAAATTTTTTCTGAATACACTTCTATCTTGTCAGCTATAAAGTCTGCAAGCTCGGATATATCGGGCATAGTGTCGGAGGTCTGAACAGCATAGGTGCGGAGTGCGTCAACGATAGTATCAAAGCCCTGTTCCTCGGTGGGAGCCGCAAAGCTGTCGGTTATCATATCCGAAATTCCCTTTACCGCTTCCTTATCCTCTATCCCCTCGCTCTTTACAAAAACCTCTGTGGCTTTCATAGCAAGATAGGAAACATAAGTCTGCTCGTCAGCACATACTACCTTATTTCTTCCTGTTTCCTTTGCTTCATATACAGCGTTATCGGCTTTCTTAAATTCCGCATCGAAAATCTCTCTTGCATTTGCCGGAGTAAAAGGAACATCAGGCTGCATTTCGTGAACACCTATGGAAACAGTTACAGCATAATCCATAGGCTTTCCGTCAACAATTATTTCATTGACATTATTTTCAATTCGCCTGCGAAGTGCTTCTGCCTTATCAACTGCTTCTTCGGGTAAATCAGTAATTAAGATTGCTACCATTTCCTCTCCGCCCATACGGAAACAGCCGTTTGCCCCGTCCTTCGTAAAGTCCTTCATAACGTTAGATGTACCTTTGAGAACAACATCTCCTGCATCGTGGCCGTATGTATCATTCACACTCTTAAAATGGTCAATATCACACATTACGATACTGATACACTTATTCTCTGCATATGCCTTTACAACAGTATTTTCCAGATATTCATTAAGTCCCTGACGATTTAGCATCAGTGTAAGTTCATCGGTAATTCTGCCCTGATGCTGATATTCTTTTTCAAGTCCCAGCTTGATATTTTCTGCGAACGTTCCTCCTTTGCTAAAATTACGGGCAAGGTCATCTGTATTAAAACCATCACTTCGTTCTGCTTCAATTACACCCAAAGTGTTGCCGTTTCCTGCAACAAGCGGAATATATGCCTTTGTACCCTTATTCAGAATTTCCTGATTATCCGATACACTTTTCAGAAATTCAGTTTCAGCCTTTGACTGCCAGTTTCGTCCCTCGTCCTCTGCGAAAAATTTATCATTAACGCTGTCCATACAGTAGAACGTGACATTATCACTGTCGGTAAGCTGCTTTGCCGCACTCTCGATCTCCGTCATAATTTCATCAATGCTCTGACTTTCGGTCATTGCAGAAATAAAACGGTTAATGGTATTAAGTTCGGCCTTTATCTCAATATCATTGGTTTTGAGTTCTTCCACCTCTGCACGGAGAGAATGGTTTTCCTTTTCAAGAAATTCCACTCTTTTGAGTAACGCTTCAAGGTCAATATCTCTTGTATCAGCCATAATATTTCACTCCCTCCGTTAAATAAGGAAACAGTCTGAATTAAAGGTGTATTCAGCCCTGCTGTCCCCGTTTTCGATTTTTTCCTGCACACCGTCAATAGCGTTCTGAATATGTGCAAGGTTTTCCGCAAGATGCTTGAAATCGGCTTCGGTTATGATAGTCCATTCCGCTTCCGTTTCAAATTCTTCCTGCTCCTCCGGGAGCGTTGGATATGCTCCGTCCGTATCGGAAAAATACTTTTCAAAAAAATCCTTTGTGTGGAGCTGTCCGTCAGCTCCGTAAATATTCACTCCGACAGTTCGGAGAGTTTCTCTTATCAAAACTTTCACTTTTTATCCTCCTCCGTTATTGGTGCGGCACGATTGTCTTTCAAGGCTTTCTGCTGCTCCTTGACTTTCATTTCCTTATTGGCATAATTTTTCAGATCGCTGAGCTTTTGAAGCATTTTATTGTTGCTCTTTTTCAGCGAATACTGCTCGGCGATCATTCGCTTTGCATATTCCCGGTCATTCTCCGGAAGCTTTTGCAATTCGGAAACCGGAACAACTATGCTGTTGCCCTTTTTCTGTATGAGCTTGGAACGGGACCACTCCATAACGGTAGTCCAGACGTTATTGTAGTCAAAGGGTATTTTTCGGAATTTCTCGCTTTCAAGTGTTTTTGCAATTTTTCCGTCAATAAGAAGATAGAGTATCTTCTTTCCCGAAAATGTAACTTCAAGTACGGTTTTATCGGGCAATGTCTTGTTTACAAGGAATGTATCAACCGCACGAACTGAAAGCTCCTCGTCCGATAAGTTTTCATCATCGGGAATATCACCCGACAAGTCTATATGCTCCGTAAGATCAAATTTGTTATCAATTATGATTTGCTTGTCGGCATATCTTGTAGTGCCGTAATCAAACCAGTTAATGTCATCACCGCAAATTTCCCTCTTTCGTGAGATAGCGGAAACCGTAAACTGCCTTTTTGTCCTGCGGATATATGCCGTATATTCATTTACAAAGTTATCGTCAAAGGGAATCCCGTTTGCTTTTGCATAAAGGACAAATTCAACGACATAAGGCTTTTCATAAAGCTGATGAATGTAAAACACGTTCTTGACATTCAGAACGAAAGGTATTTCGGGCATATAGTCATTATCCAGAATATCTCTCTCTTTTTCCTGCGCCTTATCCGATCCGGGCGTTGTTTCTTCGGAATTGATTTTCCTTTGAAACAGCTTGTCCTCAATGCTCTTGTTATCGGTAAAATCATTGATTACCTGCCCTGCCGTGACTACCTTCATCTGTTCGCCGTCAAAATGTCCCATAAGCTCCTCAACGTGAACAAGCAGCGTAAGGAAACTCATATCCTTTACGAAAACAAATCCGTTGAGAATAACGGTATGCTTGTTTTCGCAAAGCTGCCTTGCGGTATCAAATCCGATAGGCTGTATCTCGGAATATTTCTTTGAATTGATTGTGCATAAGAGAATATTCTGAATGATATGCTCGGAAACTCGTTCCTTTTCGTCCAGATCCGCCTGCTTGATTATAAAGTCCTCGGCAGCATAAATTTCATCCTTGTAATTGGGTGCATCTCTTGCGATGCTTGAAAGATTGTCAAAACTAAAATATCCTGCACCGTACATAATGAGAAGATGAGCAAGAGCATCGGAATATGGAGCTTGTGCGATTTGTGCCAGTTCATCATCGGAAAGGACTTTCACCTCTACATTTTCAACAGCCTTGATATTGCTTATCCTTGCAAGAAATACCACTCTCCATAATTCGGGAAGCACCTTGTCTTTATCGGTGCATACGTTATAAATATTTTTGTTTTTCTCCGACATAGCTTATCCCTTTTCCTCCGCTGACCTGATATTGGCATACTTACCGTTCATCACCATTACAAAGGCTTTTTTCTCACCCTCGCCGTTCAGCTTTTTTCTGACTTTGTATATTTTCTTGCCCGACAAAAGGTCAAAAGCGTTTGATGCAGTTATGGTAATGCCGCTGTATCTGTCCTCTTTCCAAAGCGAAAATCCGCAGCCTTCAGCACCGCTTTCGCAATAGAAATTCTTTCTTCCTTCAAACACGTTTTTACCGCATAAGGGGCAAGTGCCGACCGGCTTCTTTTCCTGCGGTATTCTTTTCAGATTGACATATTTGCCTGTGTCCTCGATAACATACTCGGCTTCGTATTCTTCTCCGTCCCTGCTGACAGCTTTCATTTTTACAGCTTCACCGTTAAGGAGCATAACCGCCTTTTCGGATGTTACCCTGCTTGATAAAAATTTGTCCTCTTTCCAAAGGGTAAAACCGCAGCCCTCGATACCGCTTTCGCAATAGTAATTTTTCTTGCCCTCGAACACTCTTTTTCCGCATCTCGGACAAATGCCGACAGGCTCTCTCTTTGAAGCATTGGGATTATCGTTATGCACGGGAGTTCGCTTTCTATCGGGACTTCTTTCAAGGGAAATTACGGAGCTGACAAAATCCTTTACGTCCTTAATGAACGGCTCTGCACTTATGCCCTTTTCCTTGATATTTGTAAATATCTGCTCCCATTCGGCTGTTCGCTCAACAGACTTTACGCTGTCGGGTATGGAAGCAATGAAGTCCCTGCCAAACTGTGTTGATACGATATTTCTGTGATTTCTCTCCGCATAGCCTGCACGAATCAAATCTTCGATAACCTCTGCTCTTGTTGCTTCCGTTCCGATACCCTTTCCCGAAACTGCTGATTTCAGTTCCTTATCGTCAATGCGGTTATCTATGTTGCTCATAACGGAAAGAAGCGTTGCATCTGTAAAATGCTTCGGGGGCTGTGCTTCGATTTCCTTGACCGTTATTCCCTCGGCGGTAAAGGTGGTATCTCTGTCATAGCTGACAATAGAAACGTTCTCCGATTTTTCCTTGTCGGTATCATAGGCTTTCCAGCCGATCTGTTCGGGGACCTCCGTTTTCAGCTTGAAAATGATGTCATTGCATCGAAATTCATAGTTTGTTTCCGTATATTTGTAGGGCTTATCCACCGCACAAAGCAGGCGGTTTACCACAAGTCCGTAAACATTCTTTTCTCTCTCCGACAGACTTTCCGTTTTCTCCGATACTGCATCGGGGAGAATGGCGTGATGTTCGTGACCGTTCATTCTTCCGTTGTTTACCACACGTTCATCAAGGTTAAGTCCCTGTGTTGTGAGCTTGTCCGCACGTTCCGCATATTCGGGGATAGATGCAATTCGGTCAACCAGACGTATTACTCCGTTTTTCATATCCTCGGAAATATAGTTACAGTCCGTTCTCGGATATGTAATGAGCTTTTTCTCATATAGGCTCTGAGCTGCATCAAGAGTTTCCTTTGCGGTATAGCCGTAAAGATTGTTTGCTTCCTGCTGTAATGATGTGAGGTTATGGAGCAGCGGACGATTTTTGCTCTTGCTTTCTCTGACAGCGGATATTACCGATACTATCTGACCGTTTGCAAAGTTCATCTGTCTTTCTGCTTCCACACGGCTGCTAAATGCTGTTTCGGATAATGCTCCGTTGGGCATTTCAAGGCGGTAGGAAACACTCTTTTTGAAATTGAGAATTTCGTTGTCCCTTTCGGCAATTATGGAAAGTACGGGGGTTTTTACCCTGCCGATATGATGTACATAGTTATCAAGAACACCGTAAAGCCTTGAAAGATTCATACCGATTATCCAGTCCGACTTCTGCCTTGCAAGGGCAGCGTAATACTCGCCGTCAAAATTGCTGTCGGGAGGAAGATTTTTCAGCTGCTCCCTTATAGCTTCGTCTGTCATTGAATTGCACCATAAGCGTTTGACAGGCTTCTTGCACTTGTTGGCTTCATAGATGTGGCGGAAAATAAGCTCGCCCTCTCTGCCTGCATCTGTGGCACATATAACTTCATCAATATCGTCCTTGCTCATAAGCTCGGAAATGAGAGTGCGGAGATCCTCCGTATCCTTTCCGCAAGGGAAAATCTTGAAATCCGGGAACATAGGCAGCTCCTCGATATTGTAGGTCTTGGAAAAGCCGTAATCTTCAGGTTCTCCCAGACCGTAAAGGTGTCCTATTGCGTTTACAACATAGTAGCCGTTGCCGAAATAGCAGAAGGCATTGCTGTTTCCGCTGTAAATCTTTTCTCTTGCTCCTACAACGTGGGCAAGTATTCTCGCTGTGCTTGGCTTTTCAGCCAGAATAAGTTTATTTCTCATTTCTTAATCTTTCCTCCGCTTTCTGTAAGTTTGGTTTCGTTCCTGCACTTTACGATAAAAAGGGTGATTGCAAGCCCACCGAAAACAATAAAATGAGCCTTGCTGTCGTCCCATATTTTCCGTAAAATGTCGGGTTTTTCTTCTTCAACGGGAGCTTCCTCCACAATTTCCGTTGGGGGAAGCTCCTTGCTGTCCTGCCACTCTCTCCACTCGCTTGCAGCTATGGCAGCAATGATAAGAGCAACGATTATGACCGTATATTTGAAGCCCTGTTCGTCCTTATGAGCCTTTACAAAGTCCTTTATCCTGACGAATATTTTTTTCATTCTGTCCTCCTATTCTTCATCATCGGAAAATGGTGTATCTACTTCCCACAAGTCGGCATTTGGAAGTTCATCGGTTATGAGAAGCTGATAAAATTCCTGTGCCTTTTCATTATCCGCAGCACCGAATTTGCGGAAATCGTCCTCGTCAATGTTAAGTTCCTTTTTGAACATATCAAGATACGATTCTATAAGCTCCTTGCAGGCATCCTCGTCAACTCCCATATTCTCCGAATCGGTAAGCTCCATTACCTTTGCAAGCAGTTCATCGGCAGTAAGGCAAGCACCTATCTCTCCGGTCAGATTATCGTGGTCGCTGTCGCAATAATATTCCCAAGAGTAACCGCTTTCCGCATCTCCGATAAGCCTGCGTTTGCAGTTCTGATTGATGCAGGGGTTATCGTGGGTTATTTCCGTTGTTATGCTGAAAAACTCCGTTTCCTCAAAGAAATCCATAATATCCTGTGGAGTAATATTCACCGATACTTCTTCATCTTCCGCATCGGGATCGGCAGGCTCATCGTCGGGATTTAGAGTAAGCAGAGATTTATATAACGCTATGTACGCAAGCAGTTCCTCTGCCGACAGCTCGCTGTTTATCTCCACATTCCCAAAGTTATTTGTTCCGGGAATAGGCTTGTTATGAAAATCGGCTGAATCATCAATACCATTTCCGCCGCTTGTGACCTCAACCTCATAATGCTGTCTGTGTTCGGTGGGGGTAAATTCATCATCAAGGGAGGATATGAGCTGTGAATACTCCTCATAAGCTGCTGTCTGTGCATTTGCAAGTGCCTGACGGATAGCTTCACTCATTGCCCTGCTTATTGCCATTGCCTGTGCAGGGCTTGATGCCTGATCTATAAGGGGCTGATAATATGCCTGTATTTCCGCAACAATGCTTTCGCAATAGTCGGCAAAGAATGAAGCAAAGTCCAGCTCCGCACTTTCATACTGATATGTACCGCCGTACCAGTCACCATAATTGAGATAGTAGTATGCCTGTGTCACGTCCATATAGTTTTTCACCATAAGAGCGTAACCGTCTATGACCTCGGCTTTGGTTTCCGCATTATGCTCTGTGTCGGGATCTTCGCCTGCAAGTCCGTATGAAAACGGAGAGAGCCAGCCAAAAAAGGCAAGCATAAGAATGAATACTATAATCACAAGAAATATGGGTATCACAACCGCACCGACACCACCGCCTACAATAAGCGAAGCTCCCTTTTTGGCAAATATGCGTCTGAAAATCTGTGACTTGCCCGAAGCAGCGGAATAAAGGGTGTTTGAGATTTTTCTGTTTTCTTTGATAAAAATCTCTTTCTGCTTTCCCCTTATCTCCTTTGCCCTCTGCGTCTTAGCGTACTCCTGCTTTTCCTGCTGCAGCTTATGACTGCTGCCGACTTTATTGCTTCCCTGCTTTTTGTCGGGAGCTTCCGAATGTCGGTCTGCATTTTTCTTGGTATCTTTTGACTTTTCATTTTTTCCTGTTACCTCGTCATATTTATCTATACCGAACCTGTTTCCGTGATTTTTCATACGTTCTTCGGCTCGGTGTTTTTTCTTTATATCAGTTTCAGCCAGCTTTTTGACCAGCTTTTTCGCTTCAATGGCAGCAAGCGTGGAAGAAACGTCAAGTACGGTACTGCCTACCGAATCGGAGCCGGAAACAGCCTGCCCGACAGTTCCTATGCCGTTTATGACATTCTGTGTTTCTTCCCCTGCCAAACTGCCAACAACAGCATCGCCGATAACCTTTCCGTATTCTCCTCGGCTTATCTCACCGACAGTCTGTGCTGTCCCTGCAAGGCGGTCAATACCGCTTTCCTTTGCATTTCTTTTCTGTTTTTTTACATAATCTCCGTAAACGTTTTTCGCCTTATATGCTCTTACGTCATTGTTATATGTATCAAAAACAGCGTGTTCGGAATTGCCAAGATATGAGCTTCCCTGTGTTTCTTCCTGCTCCTCCCGATGTTCCAGTGGAACATTTTCCGTTTCGTCGGGATAATAATCATTTTCATATGAAACAACGTCCCGATTTTCTTCCTCGCTGACAACAGAAGCCCGATTAAGCCTTATAGCTTCCTCGTTTTTCTGTGCTATAAAAGCAGCACGTTTCATTCGGAGAGCCATTTCGGGAGTAATTGCCTTTTTCTGCTCCGGGATAATGCTGTCGGCAGTCTGCGAAACATATTTATGCTCATAGGGCTTCTTTTCTCCGCTGTCATTTGCAGTTATGACGGGAGCAGAGTTTGTATCGGAAATCTGTTCGGGAGAATGTTCCGTTTTGGAAACGGCCGCACTTGCGGTATTCATCTTGATTTTTGCGTTATTCTGCTCCTGCAAAAATGCAGCCCTTTTCATACGCTGTGCAATTTCCGGTGTAATAGTTTTTTTCGGCTGTGTGACTGCACTTTCGGACTTTTGCACCGCATCAGGGGTACGGCTTTCCGTTCTTCGATTAGCTGCTTGTCCGTTTGCAAAAGTCCTGCCTGCCGTATTTTTTACGGGCTTTGCTGTGTTTTCCTTTTCGGCAGCATTAACGGGTTCAGCACCGTGAATTACTTTGCCTGTGGGAGTAATATCCCTGTGTTCTTTCTGCACATTTACAACACGATACTTTTTATTAGTCCGTGCCTGTGCATAATTAAAAGCGACCTTTGCTCCCCTCTTCTTTTCAAAAGAAGAAAGGGAGTGTTTTTCGCCCTGCTGATTTTCCTTGTTTTTTCTATCAACCTTTGCCATAAACAACTCCCTTTCGGTTTCTTATGTGGTATTATTTTCGTCCTCGTTCTGATGGAGCATCTTCGCCGTTTCGGAGAAGTTTGTAGTCATAAGACTGTACAGCTTCGTATCCTTCGGGAATTCGTCATAGAACGGTATTTTCGTCTTACCGCCCAGAATGAGCAGTCCGTGTCCTGCCGGGACGTCG
>JAGAJY010000094.1 GCA_017848125.1 Oscillospiraceae bacterium | reverse complement strand
TAGTTGACAAGGAATATGCACCTGTTGTAAGGCAGCTGTTTGAAATGGTTGCATACAAAGGTCTGGGAGCAGTAGAGATATGCAAGTATCTGTATGAAAATCAGATCCCGAATCCTACGGCTATGAGAGAGCGGAAAAAGGGGATATTCACTCATAAAAATCCATACAGCTGGAATAAGTCAACGATAAACTCGTTGCTTCATAATGAAGTATATACGGGTAAAATAATACTTGGAAAAACAAGAAAGGTAAATTTCAAAAGTCAGAAAATTATAGAGGTTGCAAAAGATGAATGGATAGTATGCGAAGGTGCGCACGAAGCCATTATATCACAGGAATTATTTGATGAGGTTCAGCGAAAGCTGGAGGTCCGCAGACGTGACCGGAAGCCGCAGTACATCGAAAATATATTCAAAAGTGTTATAAAGTGTGCAGACTGTGGTTCACCGATGTATATCATATCGCCTAAATCGGGAAACAGAAGCACATATTTTGTGTGCGGAAGAAGCCAGAACCGTAAGGGGGATCCCAACAGGTGCAGTACCCATAACATTAAGTATGATGATCTTTGCAGTGCGGTGTTGACGGACATAAATTCGGTTATCGCATACTGCCGTGATGACAGCGAGAAATTCAGCGATGCGGTTATAAGCATAATAAAAGCCAATCAACCGGAAATCGGAAGTGTAAAGGCACAGATCGCAAGCTTGAAAAGAAAGCTCAGTGATGAAAAGGCGAAATTCAAAAACCTCTATAATGACTATTATAAGGGAATAATCAAGAATGCGGAGCTGTTTGAAGAAATGACTTCGGAATGCAATGACTGTATTGAGGTATATTCAGCTCAGCTTGAAAAATTAGAGCGTGATGCAGAGTCGAATGAAAGTCAGCTTTGTGATGCGGAGAAGTTTATTGACCTTGTGAAGAGATTTACAACAACCGAAGCATTAAGTCTGGAACTGCTGAATACATTGATAGATCATATTGATGTAAACGAAAAAGAACAGACTGATGAAGGCATAAAAATTCAGAATATTCATATTCACTATAAATTTGTGGGCGAACTCAAAGCAATTTGAGCGTGAAATTGTTTGTTGTTCAAGTTAAAACCATGATGGGGAGCCATTTATTCATAATCCGAACACATTTGTGAACAACGATGTGTTCGGATTTGTTGTTTATCTGTGTATATAGTATTTTGTGAATCGCCCATAGCTACAGGGTATCTACGGTCAAAAATGCTGATTTTTCGTTGTAAAAAAAACTATACAGTCATAACGACAGAGTTCTCTTCCGCAAAGAGCTTCTGTCATTCGGTGAAGAAACGCTATGTAGTTATTATAAAAATATAATGCTTACAATGAAAGTGAAGTTCTGAAAACTGCTGTTGAGAATTACAAGCAGAGAACGGGACATTATCCCGAGAGAGTACTTGTTGATCAGATCTACAGAAACAGGACAAATCTGAACTTCTGTAAAGAACATGGCATCAGATTTTCCGGCAAAAGACTTGGCAGACCGAAGCAGCAGGAAACCGACAAGAAAACCGACTACAAAGACAACACAGACCGTATTGAAGTTGAGCGCAAGTTCAGTCTTGCAAAGCGCAAATTCGGTCTTGGTTTGCTGTACACAAAACTAAAAAATACAACAGAAGCTTCTATACTTCTGTCCGTGATAGCTATGAACATTGACCGTCTGGCGGCAATGTTTGTGCGCCTGATTCGGATTTTGAGGTTATGTGTCCCGGATTTGCGATTATGGGGTTATTGAGGAGAGACTATTTACATTTGCTTTGTTATATGATATACTTAATATATAATTATTTTACAATATTTTATTATTTTTTGGAGGTATTTACATGACAGAAGCTCAGATGTACGAGGTTACAAAAGAGATAATCACAGGCAAGTTTTATTTCCTTCGCAATACAAGACCCTTTCCCCCTGAGGCAGATGCGTATCTCAACGGAGATGACAGCATGCTTCCCGCTGTTTCTGAAGCAGGTTCAAAGGGCAATTACAATATTAATTTTCCCGATGTGCTTGTAAAAGAGCTTGACGGGACCGGCTGCGAATATGCAAAGCGTTGTCTTAAAGCTATAGCTGCACTGCGCAATTATCTGCTTACAGCAAGCTATTATAATTCAGATGTTGTGATATGCAGGCGCATCGGGATAACACTGTCGGAGCTGCTTGATGCCCGACTCTATTCAGACTCATACGGCGAACAGAATCTTATTCTGGCTTATTCGATATACGAACAATACAAGGACGAAGCCGAAGCCCTTATCACCACCGAATATGTTTCCCGAAGGCTTGCTTCCTCTCCCGATAGCAATATCTCGTTAATGCTTACCATGCTGCTTGCGGCAAAGCTTTACAGAAGCTCCCCCTCCCCCGCAATGAAGGAGCTTTTCCTGCAGTATAACAATATCTGCACCGAGGGTGAAGCTATCAGCCTGTTCTTGGTTGTTTATGATAAGGACGAACTGTTTGCGGAAATTCTCAGCAAATACATAAACAGCATAACAAGGGTATTTACACTCAAAAATTATGCTTCAAGAGGTTTTTGTGATGTTGAGACTGTTATGGAGAAGATCGGCAGACATGACCTGCTTGTCTGCTGTGTGGCAATGAACTGTATTTCCGTGAACGACAAAACCAAATATATTTCCGAAATAGACGCAGACCCCGAAAAATACATAACTATTTCAGTGAAGTATGCATCGGAATATATGATCTCATCCGAACCCGCTTCCGCACTTTTCCGTTTTGCTCTGCGTTACAAGGACAAGCCCTTTTTCCCGAATATAATCGCAGAATTTGAAAAGCTTTATCCTGCGATTCTTTCAATAATTGAGTACAGCTTTACCCTAACATCGGACCCATACAGAGGAAACAAGTGCGGCTCATCAAAGCTTGTTCAGCTTATATGCGATGACAAGCAGAAGGCAATTCATGTCCTGACCTTTACAAACGTTGATCTCAGCGGCTGTAAGGTAGGTCCCGTTGTAAGGACATTTATGAAGCTTGCTCCCTACAGCGCACTTGCAGATGATATTGTTACCGTTTTTATGCTTGCCTGCAAATATCATATTAATGACAATCATTTAAGACGTTATTCGGAGCTGTTAGCCTGCTATGGTGACGTTTGCTCCGAAACGGGCATTTCTACAGAAGCTGCCGTTGATAAGCTCCTTGATATGGGAATTACCTGCGATATGATATTCTATGCGCCCGTCTGCAATCTTGAATACTACAATACCTCACCCCATTTAGAAACTATGGCTGCTGCTCTGGCTGTCAAAAAGCCCGATGATGCTCTGAAATTCTTTGAGAATATCAAAAATGACCCAAAGGGTGCCGCACTCTGGCTGGATATTCTTTACAAAAAGGCAGGCTGCACAGATGCAGGCATTCCCGTTATGCTGCTGTCCTCCAAATCAAAAACAGCAATAAAGGCCGCAGGTGCTATTATTTCTGCAAATGAAGCCGTATTCCGTGCAGAGCTTGAAAAAGCCGCTCCCAAGCTTAAGGGCGACGGCGGCAAAAAGGCTGCGGAAATAATCAAAAAATGGGACAACGAAAGAAAATACGGCGCAGACTTTTCCTTTGAAACAAATGAAGCCGCCGCAGAATTTGCCCGTGAAAATTCAGACAAGACAAAGCAGCGGTCAATAGCATTTATCCCCGAAGAGCTTTATTCGGAGATAAGATATGCCGACCTTTCGGAAAAAGCCGATATTTCTATAATGAAGTACATTCTTTCTGAATATATGAGCCTTTCCGAACCCGACAGGCTCAATGAATGCTCCAAGCTGGCAGAAAAGCTCTATGCCCCCGACCTTCACCGTTCACTGGAGGATATTTACAGAAAATGGCTCGATGACGGCGCCGATACCAAAAAGAAAATGCTCCTGCTCCCATACTGCATTCTCGGTTCGGATGTTCAGATAACAGCCATGAAAAAGCAGCTTACAAAATGGGCAGAGGCTTCAAGAGGCGCGCTGGCAGGCTTTGCGGTAAATGCAATTGCTCTGAACGGAAAAAGCACCGCTCTGCTTTTTGTAAGTGACTGCTCCGTTAAATTCCCTAATAACATGGTGAAAAAGGCTGCCAAGTCTGCATTTGCTTTTGCAGCCGATAAAATGGGCGTTCCCACTGCTGTACTTGAGGATAAAATAGTTCCCAATCTGGGCTTTGGCAAGAACGGTCAGAGGATACTGGATTTCGGTACAAGAACATTTACACTCACTCTCATGCCCGACCTCACTGTTTCCATAACCGACGATGCAAAGGGCAAGGTGATAAAATCACTTCCCAAGCCCAATTCGGAGGATGATGAAAATAAGGCAGAAGCTGCCAAGCAGGAGCTTTCCGATATTAAAAAACAGCTGAAATCGGTTGCTGCATCACAGAAGATGCGTCTTGAAGCTGTTTTGCGAAACGGAAGGACATGGAAAAAGGACGCATGGAATGAGCTGTTTGCGGATAATCCCATAATGCACCGCTTTGCGGGGGGACTTATCTGGGGTGTGTATTCGGAGGGAAAGCTTTCCGCCACCTTCAGATATGCGGATGACGGTACATTGTGCGATATGAATGATGATATATTCGAGCTTCCCGATAATGCGGAAATATCACTTGTTCATCCTATCGACCTTGAAGAAAGTGAACTTGAAGCATGGACAGAACAGCTTTCCGATTATGAGATAATCCAGCCTCTGGCTCAGCTTGCAGCACAGGTATGCAGGCTTTCGGAGGATGATATCGGCAGCGGCAAGGTTATCAAAAAATATGACGGCAGAAAAGCAACAGTAGGCACTCTTACAGGCGCTTTCAAGAAGTACGACCTTATCCGCAGCTCTGTTGAGGACGCCGGAGGATTTTCTGCATATCATCTGCAGGACAGAGTGTTGAATGTGGGCTTTAATATGGGCTTTGATATGCTCTATATGGGTCAGGACCCCACCGAAGAGGTGAATGTTGAAAAAGTATTCTTCTATGAGCTCCCAGAAGCAGACGAAAAGCCCAACTCCTATGAGGAGTACCCGCCCATCGACCCTGCAGCAGTTTCTCCCCGTTTTGTGAGCTGCTGCATTGACATTATCGAAAGGATACTTAACAAATGATAAAGACCGACATTCAGCGTCCCCTTGCGGAGGAGGTCTACAGTGAGGAGCTGTACGCCCTTGAATACGCCGACAAAGGGAACCGCCGTCCCGAGGGCTGGCGGCTCTCTCCCCGTGCGGTAAGGAATTTTATTCTGGGAACGGACAAGCCTGTAAAAACCGACTGCAAAGAGGTACATATCAAGCAGAAATATTTCGGAAATAATTCCATGATAGAACGTGCCATCGTCACCCTTGCGGGAAACAGAGGGCTTATGCTTGTGGGCGAGCCGGGCACGGCAAAAACAATGATCTCCGAGCTTATTTCCGCTGCGGTGTGTGGCTGCTCCTCAAACACCGTTCAGGGAACGGCAGGCACCACCGAGGACAATGTTAAATATTCATGGAACTATGCAATGCTTCTTGCAAAGGGCCCTGTCCGTGAAGCGATTATCCCCGCACCCGTTTTCATCGGAATGGAAAAGGGGATTATCACACGGTTTGAAGAGATAACACGCTGTCCTCTTGAAGTTCAGGATATTCTTATTTCCATAATGAGTGACAAGGTAATGAATATCCCCGAATGGGGCAGCGAGGGTATGCTTTTTGCTGCAAAGGGATTTAACATTATCGCCACCGCAAACACCCGTGACAAGGGCGTAAATGAAATGTCCTCCGCTTTGAAAAGGCGATTTAACTTTGAAACTGTTGAGCCTGTAAAAAATGTTTCTCTTGAAAAGACCATTATAGCACAGCAGTGCAGTGAACTGCTGAAAAGCTGCGGCATTGACAACGAGATCGACATGACTGCGGCAGAGGTACTTGCTTCTGTGTTCGTGGAGCTTCGCAGCGGGATCTCTCCCGAAAAGGCAAGCATTCCCAAGCTCAGCTGCGTTATGAGCACCGCAGAAGCTGTTTCGGTATATTATCAGTCGGCACTGGAGGCAGAATATTACGGAAACGGAAAGATCACCATGAAAAAACTCACAGAAAATCTCTTGGGCGCAGTGGCAAAGGAGAATAAAGACGATCTTCCCAAGCTCCGTGAATACTACGGCGGCGCAGTGAAGCTTCGTGCGGAAAAGCTGGGCGGCATCTGGCAGGAGCTTTACGACAGCAGAAGTCAGATTTAGGAGAGAATAATATGACAGCATTTGAACAGTGCTTTGATATGTCCTCGGATATGATTATTTTTCCTGTGCGGCACCACTCTCCCGCCTGCTCGCTGCAGCTTGAACGGGCAGCGGAGCTGTACCGTCCCGACTGCATTCTCATTGAGGGTCCTTCCGATGCAGACGGGCTTATCTCCTATCTCTGCAGTGAAGGCATCACCCCGCCTGTGTGCATTTACAGCAGTTATGACGACAAAAACAAGGACGGGAAAAAGTTCAGGGCATATTATCCCTTTCTTGAATATTCTCCCGAATTGACGGCTATGAGAATCGCTGTGAAAATGAACATTTCGGTGCATTTTATAGATATGCCCTTTGCACTGCAGACTGTTATGTTCAGCGAGGAAAGCGTTACCGACTTCTGCAGGGAATCTGAGGATTACTATCGGCTCACAGCGGAAAAAAGCAGATGCAGATGCTTTTCCGAGTTCTGGGAAAAGGGCTTTGAGCTTACATCTTCAGCAGATACAGCAGAATTTGCACGCTCCGTTTTTATGCTGGGGGAATATATGCGTGAGCTGTCCTCTGCCGATGAAAAAACTCTCACCCGTGAAGCATATATGAGAAAAAGCATTGCCGCTTACAAAAAAACTCACAAAAGAATAATGGTAGTCTGCGGTGCTTATCATGCGCCTGTTCTGCGGGATAAGGGAAAAAGCGTGAAATTTTCATCATATTCAAAAACGGACAGCGCACTCTATCTTATGCCCTACAGCTTCGCGGAAACCGACAGCAGAAGCGGCTACTCGGCAGGACTGCTTTTTCCCGCATATTATACAGAGGTCTGGAATAACATAAAAAGCGGCGATAATGAGCCTTTTCTTTCGGCGGCGCTGAACTACATAGTAAGGACATCCCGTTCTGTCAGAAAGACGCAGCCCGTTTCCCTCCCTGATGAAAAGGGAGCCTTTTACATGGCACAGGGACTGGCGGCTCTTCGGGGAAAATCCGCTCCGGGGGCATTTGAGCTTATCGACGGGGTGCGCTCCGCATTTGTGAAGGGTCCTGCCGAATCGGGTTCCGTGGAGCTTGATGCTCTTCTTCGGGCAATGACGGGAACAGGCACGGGAAAAGTCGATCTCCCCGAAAATGCCGATATAAAAATAGTACCTCCCTGCGTTGACAATTTCCGTGCAGAGTGCAGAAGGCATCGTCTAAATATTAACACCGTTGTCCCCCAAAGCACCGTTCTTGACATCATAAAAAACAAAAAGCATTACGAAAAAAGTGCTTTTCTCCACAGGCTTGAATTTATGGAAACGGGCTTCTGTACAGTGGAAAAGGGACCCGATTTTTCATCGGGGACAAATACCGCTCTTGTACGTGAGCACTGGAGCTATCGCTATTCGGCAGGCGTTGATACTAAGCTTATTGACCTTTCCGTATTCGGCGGGACTGTTGAGGCAATATGCCTTGCACTGCTTTATGAAAAGCTGGGAAAGCTTCACACCGCCGACAAAGCAGGTGCGCTGCTTCTCAAAGGATATATGATGGGGCTTTCGGACAAGGTTGACCTTGGTTATTCACGGCTTTCCGATATTATCGGCGAGGATATGGAGCTTACCTCCCATTACCGTTTTTTATTGGCGATAAACAGGCTTCTTACACTGCAAAGGCTGGGCAGCGGGCAGTACAGCGAGAATATATTGTCCCTGCTCCGGCTGTCCTATAATACAGCTGTAACGGCATTTTCCCTTATCATAAGCAGGGACGATGAAAACGACGATTCCGCTGCAGAGGCTCTTCGGCTGATGTATTCTCTTTCGGCAGATCATCCCGAAGAATGTTCAAGAGAACTGCTTATTGCCGCTCTTGACGAAGCCTCACGGCAGCCGGATATTTCACCTCAGCTTTACGGTGTGTCTATGGCTTTGCTTTTCAAGAACAAAAGCATTTCCTCGGAGGAATACCGAACTTATTTTGAAAATTATCTTCTGTCGGCAAATCCCACAGCAGCGGCGAGATTTCTTTCGGGAATTATTCTTACGGGAAGAGATGTTATCCTCACCGACAGGCGTATGCTCATAAGTATAGACAGCGTTATACGCCGCACCGATGATGCTGCATTTATGGAAATACTTCCTCATCTGCGGCAGACCTTTACCGCCTTTACTCCCGCAGAAACGGCACGCATAGCAAGCTCAGCCGCAGAGCTTTACGGCACAGAAAGCAGTATCTTTGAAGGAAGCTTGATTTTCTCTGCAAGGGAGATCGCCGCAGCCGCAGCCCTTGACAGAAAATCTGCCGAAATGATGAAGGAGTGGGGCATATATGACTGACGACAAAGAAATGCTTGCCCGCTGGAGGCTTATTCTGGGACAATTTGCCGAGGATACCCTTCCGCTGGATAATGTATACTCCGAAACAGATGATGCTCTGTCCTTCCTCTATGACCGTGAATACACCTCCGAAAGAGGAAGCGAACACACGGGAAAGCAGGGCGGCAGAGGACATTCTGTGCTTACCGTTCCCGCATGGATAGCAAAGGTACGAAAGCTTTTTCCGAAAAACACGTCTGACATAATGCAGAAGCAGGCGCTTGACAGATACGGCATTCAGGAACTTATCACCGACCCGCAGGTGCTTGAACAGCTGAGACCCGACATCGGACTGCTGAACAAACTGCTTTCCTTCCGTTCCATAATCCCCGAAACGGTAAGGGCTCAGGCGGATAATATTATCAGAAAAATAGCCGAAGAGATCCAGAAACGGCTTGAAACTGAGCTTCGCAGAAGCTTTACGGGAAAAAGAACATCGTCCTCCGCATCGGCTCCAAGGATATACAAAAACCTTGATTTTCCCCGCACGGTAAAATCGGGGCTGAAAAATTACAGCCCCGAATATGGAACGATCATTCCCGAAAGGATATATTTTAGAGGGAATGTGCGCAGGTACAATCCCTGGGATATTATCATTCTTGTTGACCAGAGCGGAAGCATGGCTGACTCTGTGATATATTCGGCGATAACTGCGGCCATATTTGCAAAGCTGCCATTTATGAGTGTAAGGCTTGCTGTGTTTGATACGGCTGTTGCTGACCTAAGTGAACACATCGACAATGCCGCAGAACTGCTTATGAAGGTACAGCTCGGCGGCGGCACGGACATTTACAAGGCTCTCTGCTACGGTGAATCGCTGATGACAAAGCCTGCAAAAACGATATTTTTACTTATAACAGACCTGTACGACGGCGGCAATATCCGCAGGATATACGGCAAGACCGCAGCTCTTATCGAGGGCGGTTCAAAGGTATTCGTCATTCCCGCACTGGATTACAGCTGCGACCCGTCATACAACCGCACTGCCGCAAAGGTGCTTGCATCGCTGGGAGCGGAGGTGGGTGCTGTTACTCCGGAGGGACTTGCCGAATGGATAGGAAATATGATCTTATAGCCGACAATAATGCACTTGAAGCGGCAGGAAGGCTGACGCGGCTTTGTTCGGAAGATGATCTCATACAGCTTTCAAACAAGGGCACATACAAGCGTGCATTAAAGGATCTGGAAGCAGCGGAAAAAATAACACTCACTGCGGAAAACGGCGGTCTGAAGGTCTTGCTTGATGACTTCAGTGTATTTCTTTCGGAAGATGTATCACAGTGGAGGTGCAGCTGTCCTTCCGTGACCGTATGCCGCCACATTATCACAGCCGCATTGGCTGCCGCAGAAAATGCTTCATCTGTGAAAGAAACTCCCGAAGAAAGATCACCGGCAGAAGAGCTCGCCGCCCGATCTGCACCATCTCCCGAGGAGAATGACAATTCTCCAAAAACCGATCTTGAATACCTTTCCGACGTTCTCGAATACACGGATCAGCTTCTGAAAAAGGGCATCATCAACTGCGGCGAAAATGATATCGATACCCTTGAAAGACTGTCGCTTCGGGGTGCGGGAACTGTTCACCGTGAGCTGGGAAAGCTATGCAGGACGCTTTCGGAGAATATTCGGAACATGAATATGAAAAGTGCGGCATTTTCACCGCAGGCGGCTGCATTTACCGCCGCAAGGATATATAATCTGGCAAAGGCTTCAAAGAGTTCCCCCAAGCTGCTTTTTAACGGGAATGATTATGAGCCTAAAGGCAGCGCAGCTTTTTTCTGCGTGGGGATATATCCGTGGATGACCGATTCGGGGTACGGCGGAGTTACCGCAGCCATATACTGCGCCGAAAAAAAACAGTGGTATATCTGCACCGCTGCCCTGCCCCTTATCTATGAAGAAAAATCGCTGACCGAAAAAACGGAGCTTATCCTAAAAATGAAACAGCGCCATTGCTTATGGGAAAATGAGCTTTCTCCCGAAGTGCTTTCGGGAAATACCTTTCTGCTTTATAATTATTCTGCTGACGGAAACAACCGCATTTCCACATCATCCAAAACGATGTGCAGACTTACGGGTCAGGCATATATTTCCAATATGGGAAGAGAGATATTTCGTCCCGTGGAAAGGGAATATGATTATTTTTCCCCACATAAGCAGGACGATTTTTTCGCTGCGGAGATACGGAATATTGACATTCATGAAAGTCCTGCCGCCGCCTCGGAGCTGTGCTTTACATTATCATCGGCTTGCTGCCGCAGCTATAAATGTGTGATCCCCCTGTCACAGCTTAACCGCTTTGCAGTGAATTTTATCAGACAACACAGCGGTGATAAATTGATCGGCTCTTACATGATACTGCACAGGCAGGGACGGGCGCTTATCCCCATAAGCGTGATAAGCGGCACCGAAATAAAAAATATATATTTCAGCGGAGGTTGACAGCTGTGGAGGGTATTATTTCCATGATAGAGGATATTCTGTCCGATCTTGCCTTTATGGGGCTTTCATCGGCAGATACGGACATTACCGCAAGGCTTCGGAAAGCGGAAGTCTTATGCCGTGAGCTTGAAATGACATCGGCTGTTAAGCTGATAAATGAGCTTGCGGAGGATATCTGTTCCGCCGAGAAATATTCACGATTATGCTGTTATATACAGTGCTTTTCGGGGTGCAGGGACGGTATGGAAGATGTATAAATAACAATAGTTCGAAGAAAAGCGATAAGAATATTATTGATAATACTTCTGATGTGGATAGGCATTTTTTCTTTTGAACTGATAACATCTGCCTGCTTTTGCAAAGCGCCTGTATTCTGTATCAGATTGGAAAAAGCATGGGTCATAATAGAAGTGCGGGGTATTCCTATTATGATACATATTTTCACCCTGTCAGCGGAAAGCCCGAATATGCAATATATATTTTCGGAACCAACCGCATATTTTTTTAAGAGCCGTACAGCGTTTGTACGGCTCTTTTGTCATTTATTATCCATACCCTCATGCAGCTGCTCAGCTAATCCCTTCAATTCATTCTCCCATTTAATAAGCTGAACGGAAAAAGCTCATTGAAAAGAACATTGTAATGGCTTTATTCACCCGGTCTGTACTTATTATCCCTAATCTCGTCACTCAAATTATCCGCATACCTCTGAATGTCATCAGTCATCTGCAAAATCTGTTTCCTATACTCCGAAAGCTCCGTATCCGGACTGTGATCGGTAACGCTGTTTTTAAGTACGAGAGCCTTTTTACGCATTTCCTTGAAATATTCATCGAACTTAGTCAGTATGGCTTCGTCCTTTTTCAGCTTGCGTTTCAGATTGTTGCCCGTTGTGTAGAAAATGTCATAAGTCCGCTGAACACCACTCTTTGAGTTTCTTTTCCGTACCTCCTTTGTCCATTCATTTTTGTTTACAAGCCTGCACTCCTCCGAACAGAAATCGGATTCCGTCTGCTTGCTTTTCACAATGAGCTTCTTGCATATTGGACAGTTGGAAATTATGCGATTTGACTGCTTGAGAATATCGCAGTAGATACGGAGAACAGCAAGAAATGAATCTTCTGCAACATATCCCGTCTGCCACGTTCCGTTGTTGTGGGTATAGTAAATGTGGATAGTCAGATCAGTAGGAGCATCGTTCAGCTGTTCGGGAATGTCCCAATACCTCACATCACTGCCATCAAGCGTTGGTAAATTGCGGAACGGGAGGAGCATATCGGAAACACAGGTGTTGAACTGCTCCGCAAAGCGAGCCGCTGACTTTTTCATAGATGATGTGAGCAGATGCCATTCGGAACTCAGCGTCTTGTGGTTATACCTATAGTTTGTCAGAATAGAAAATATCATAAAATTGAGAATCATATTGCCCTTGCCGGAATCGTCATACATTTCGGTGAGGGCATTTATATATTCCTCCGCAGACTTGTTGCCCTGTCCCTCACTGATTATTCCGCAAAGACCGTTGGAGCATTCAGCCATAGTGTCCATCTTGCTGTCATGGTCACCTTTGGCAAGCTCATTCATATCCTCCACAAGACTTCCGAGCTTTCGTGTGCGTACCTCTATTTCATCGGAAACGATACTCATAGTGAAATAGCTTTTGAGGTTTTCGGGGCTTCCGATAGCAATGATTTCCTTTTCGTTGGGAACATCAAAGCTGACTCCGATAGCTGCCGTACCGAAAAGCTGGGAGTGGAAAAGTGCGTGATAGAGATCCGCAATGCTCTTATGAACAAGTTTCACGAGGACATTGACGAAAGCATCATCAAAAAGTTTCTGATGAACACAGAGCAGGAGCTTCCGCAGGATTATGAAAACGTAATGAGATATTGTACC
>JAGAJY010000093.1 GCA_017848125.1 Oscillospiraceae bacterium | reverse complement strand
GTTTTGTCGGAATACCACTGATCTGACTCTGCCTTGTGGGTGTGTTCCAGCTTAGGAGCTATCTCATAGCCGCATACTGTGCAGGTTTCGGCTTTTTCTTCCGTTGCCGCTCCGCTTGATGTATGTCCTGCCTTATCAATATCCTCACCGCAGGCGCACTCATGCCAATGGCTTGTTTTGTCGGAATACCACTTATCTGACTCTGCCTTGTGGGTGTGTACCAGCTTAGGAGCTATCTCATAGCCGCATACTGTGCAGGTTTCGGCTTTTTCTTCCGTTGCCGCTCCGCTTGATGTATGTCCTGCCTTGTCCAGATCCTCACCGCAGGCGCACTCGTGCCAATGGCTTGTTATGTCGCAGCTCCACTCGGTTGCTGTGCCGACGTGATTATTGCTGTCTGTTTCGCCGTATTCCTTTCCGCAGACTGTGCATACAGCCTTTTCCGTACAGGTCGCTGTGCCGCCTTTGCAGTCGGCAGGAGTTACATCAATATCGAAACCATAATCAAGAGGCTCGTCCTTCCATGTGCAGGGAACATATACGTTTGTTAAAGATTCGCAGCAAGAAAAAGCATCATCTCCGACAGAGGTAAGGCTTGCGGGTAATGTTATATCTGTAAGGGAATAACAATTGCTGAATGCATAATCGCCTATAGAAACAACTCCCTCGGGAATCGTTATGCTCGTAAGAGTTTTGCATTGAATGAATGCAAAACTGCCTATAGATTCAAGCAGGCTGTTTTCACCGAAGGTAACGCTTGCAAGCTCGAAACAGCCCATAAATGCTTGTTCACTGACAGAAGTGACTCCTTTGGGGATATATATGCCCTTAAGGCTTGAACAGTCTGCAAACACACGAATTCCGATAGAAGCAAGCAGGCTGTTTTCGCTTAAGACAGCGCTTGTAAGGCTTGTGCAGCTGGTAAACGCACCATAGCCGATAGAAGTAACGCTGTCGGGAATTTCTATGCTTTCAAGGCTTGTACAGTCGTAGAAAGCAGCTGTTCCGATAGAAGCAAGCTGACTGTTTTCGCCGAAGCTAACGCTTTTAAGGTTTAAACAACTGTGAAAGGCATGATCGCCGACAGAGGTGACACTGCTTGGGATGGTTACGCTTGTAAGGCTTGTATAGTCGTAGAACGCTTCGTTTTTGACAGAAGTAACGCCCTCTTCGATAACTACTGTTTTAATATCCTGATAGTAACTATCCCATGGTCTTGATGTCATTTCTCCCGTGCCGCTTATTGTAAGCTTGCCCTCGCTGTCAAGTATCCATGTAAGATTATCTGCCGTTCCGCTGGCTATTGCCTCTGCACTTACAGTTATAGCAAAGCCCTCCGAATACGAAAACGGTATGCCTGTCACAACGGCTGACGCCATAAATATCGCAGTCATGCCTGCCAGGACTTTTTTCAGGTGTTTTTTCTCCATAAATATCCTCCTTTTATTATGTCCGTAAAACCTCCGCAGACAAAGGCAATTTTTCCCATTGATACCAATACTAATCACCATTTGAATTATGGAGAAGAAATCGCCGCAAAAGCTTTGATATAAGGTTTTTGTGGCGAGAGATTCCCATAATTCAATGAGTGATTAGTATAATACTAAGCACCAATTAAAAACTATACAAAAAATCGAGCATAATCTTGCGTATATGGATTATGCGAAGATTTTTTGTCTATAGTTTTATTGGTGATTAGTATTAAGCCCATATCCGCAGAATCTTATGATTACATTTATTATATCATACTATTTCTGAAATTTCAAGCAAATTTTAACTTTTTCATATTTACCCACAGGATAACTGTAAAAAAACAGCACATCACCCCGAAATATCCGAAGCGATGTGCTGAATGTATTTATACTTATGTCGCCATAAAAACCATGTTATCTGACAACTCTGAAAACTCTGTTTCTTGCTCTGCGCCTGTAAAGCACAGGGAGATATGTATTTCTGAAATACACCGCCGACTGTGCGTTCTGACCGCTCTGAGCCGTTCCCTGAGCCGCAGAAGCCGAGCCTGCGCTGGTGTCCTCGCCTATTTCGGGGAGATAAACCACGAATGCATAGGGAGAGAAGCTGTTTGCGGTAAACTGAACACAGTCAACACCGTTAACATCAACGTGGATAGAGGGCAGTATTTCAAGCTGCTCCAAATCCGAAACGTGGACTACGGAAATATGCTCCGAATAAGGCAGAAGTTCATCGGGAACAGGGATAGTCAGCGTGAGATAATATCCCTCATTGACCGCAGCCCTTGTGTCCGTTCCTGCAGCGTAAAGCGCAATATCCATCGGATAGATAAGGAAGCTTTCGATTCCCTCGCCGTAGAAATTCAGCACATTCTGCACCTGAGAAACCGTGTCGGGGCTGAGAGTGAATCTCACATCAATATCCGAATTGAACGCACCCTTTCCCGCAAATGCGGAAATAAGGTTGCTGTTTGTCATACCGTAGGGGGTAGTGCCTGTGATGTAAATGCGGTAATCTCCTGCTTCTTCATTGCTTGTGTCAGTGGGCTTTGTGCCGTCAGCCGCCTCGGGCTTTGCCGTAACAGCAAGGGAATAGCCCGAATATACGGCATTTCCGCCGATATTCTTATATGCGGCTACCATATAGGTGTAGTCTCTGCCCGAAGTCAGACCCGTATGCTTGAAATTGGTACTTGTGACGATTCCAACAGGGGTAAAGCTCATCTGATTCATATTGTAGCAGTAAACCACATAGCCCTCTGCACCCTGAACAGCCTTCCAAGTAAGAGTAACCTCGCCCTTGCCCGATTTAGCGGCAACATCTGTGGGAGCGTTCAGCTCAACGCCAACCGTCGCACCCTTTATCACCGAGAAATCGCCCTCGTCTGCCGCACCGTTAACGTTCTTGAACGCCGATACGCAGTATTCAAAGGAAGTGCCGTTCGAGAGATTGGCATGGATAGCAGTTGTCTTTGAAACGCTGTCAAGGAGATACTTCTGACCGTCAAACGCCACAAGATAAACATTGTAGCCGTCAGCACCGTCAACCGCACTCCAGCTGAGTGTTATCTGACCGTCGCCTGCGGTAACGGTAAAATCGGCAGGGGCAGGAAGCAGAGTTCCCGCAGTTCCCGTTACCTTCTGAGCAAATTCCGACGAGGAGATTTCCTTGCCGTTTACAATAGTATAGGGAATTATCCTGTAGTCATAAGATGCTCTGTTTTTCAGTCCCGTGTGGGTAAATTCCGTCTTGCCCACATTGGCAATGGTAGTCCAGTTATTCTTGTCGCACTCGGAATACTGAACATAGTAGCCCTCAGCGCCGTTGACTTTATCCCATTTAAGCGTGATAGTACCGTCAGCGCCTGTTATCACAAGCCCCTGAACAGAGGTAAGGGAAATGTTTATCATACCCTTCTGCTCCGAGCTGTACTCACCTGCATAGTCCTTTCCGTCAACCTTTCTCACAGCCATAACTCTGTAGGAATATTCAGTCTTATTATCAACATTCTGGTCAACGAAGCTTGTTGCCGTGCCTCTGAAAATCTCTCTCACAGGCTCGCTTGCCGATGACCTTGTGAGGATATATTCGCTTGCACCCTTGACAGCAGACCATGTGACCTTGATGGTCTTGCCCTCGGGAGTTACCGCAAGCCCCATTACATCATCAACGATAACCGTTGGTGTGAAAAGCTCCGAACGGGTCGCCGAAACGCTTTCGATAGGCATATTGTCGTCCACGATAATGTATGATTTTACGATAGCACGATAGTTAACGTCATTTTCAAGCTTCACCTTGGGAGTGTATTCGCATACTCCCTCTACCTTTTCATCGGTAACGACTGCAAGACCCGTTTCCTTTACAATGCTTACGAGATAGCCGTCAACAGGCTCTCCTGTGTCCTCACGGGTAACGATATCCCAGCTTATCACCGCACTGTTTTCAAGCGCCTTTACCTCAACGTGCGCAGGCGGCTGAGGAGCTCTTGAGGGAGTGACTGTCTTTACGCCCGAGCTGTAAAGAGCGGTGGGAGCGTCGGAAGAAACATAGACCTCGTATTCAACATCATTGGTCAGCCCGGTAACTGTATAGGTGATGTTTCCGTTCTTCTTCACAAAGCCCTTGTCGCCCTCGCTGACTCTTCTTATGTCAGTGCGCTCTGTGCCTGTGGAATCGGTATATGTCAGATAAATGGTATATACATTGGTGTTCTTATGCTCGGTGAAATTCACCTCGGCAATGGTGTTTCCGCCTCTTACGGAATTGAGGATAACGCTGTTGAGAGCGTCTATTTCGATAACCGCACTCACAGGCTCGCCGCTTGTAAGACCGTCAGCGTGAGCGGTAACGGTAAATTCCACATCGCCGCCCATAACGATATTGGGGTCGTTTACGTTTATCTTGGCGTAGTCGCTTGTATAGCGGTTGACCTCTGAAATAACAGGTCTGCCGTTTACATAAACGCTGTAATATACATCAAACTCAGATGTACCCTCGGGACGGTTCCATGTGAGAGTCCACACCTTTTTATCGGAGGAAAGCTTCACATCAAGCCCTGTGGGAGAATTGAGAACGCTCTCGGTTATCTTCTTTATCGCCGAGCGTGTTGTTGTAAACTCGGGAGTATTCTCGTCCTTTTCGGGATAGGTGTACTGCGAAACCGACTGCGAACCCATTTCATTAAAGGTATCGTAATAGGAAACTGCAATATAGGAGCGTACTCCCTCGCCGTTATAAGGCTTTGTATCGGTGAATGTGTAAACGCCGTTTGTCATCTGCTCGGGAACGAACTTGTGTCTGGGAGAGAAATACAGCTCGCCCTCGTCCTGACAGTAGATAACTATGTAAGAGGGAGCAGAGCCCTTCTGAGGAAGGGAGACGTTCACCGAAGCGGTCTTGTTGCTCATTGTAACAGTAAGCTCGGGCTTTGCGGCAACAAGAGGAGAAGCGCTTTCCGATTTTGCGAAGTGCTTGCTGTAAACAGCGCTTCCTGTGCTTCGTGCCATACCGCTGTCAATAACTCTGTAGGCTCTTACGGCATAGACCTGAGATTTGCCTGCAGTTCCCTTGTCGTATGCGGCGCACATCGTGTTCGGCTCATCAAGCTCAGCCGCATTTTCAGCCGCAAGCTCTGCGGTAATGCTGCTGACAAATTTATACTTGCCGCTTTCATATTTATAAATGGAATAACCGTCAGCC
>JAGAJY010000092.1 GCA_017848125.1 Oscillospiraceae bacterium | reverse complement strand
TTTCTCACCCCTTGCTCCGTTATTTCACGGAAATAAGGGGATTTCGCAGGTAAGCTTTGCTTACCATTGCGGACAGCGACCAAAGGGCTCTGCCCTTTGGAAACCCGCAAGCCTTTGAAAAGGCTTGACCGAAACTTTTATCTTGTGTTTATTTGTGCAATTTTTTCGTTAGTACACTTTATCGACAGATTGAAATATTCTTCTCAGAATATTATACCATATCAACAATAAAAAAGCAAAATATTTTATGCAAATATTTTCAAAACCTGTTGAAATGCACAAATAAATATGTTATAATTATTTCATATATATGACTATTGATATTTGCGGCGTTATCAAACCGTAAATATCCGAAAGGATCTTTGAAAAAATGAGCTACAAAAACGAATTTATCAAATTTATGGCAGACTGCGGCGTGCTTACCTTCGGCGACTTTACCCTGAAAAGCGGAAGAAAAGCGCCCTATTTCATCAACACAGGCAACTACAAAACAGGTGCACAGCTTGCCCGTCTGGGTGATTTCTATGCCGACTGCATCAAGGAAAACGGAATCGAAGCGGAGTGCCTTTTCGGTCCTGCGTATAAGGGTATCCCTCTTGCCTCCTGTGCGGCAATATCCCTTGCAAGAAAGTATGATATGGACGTAAGCTTCTGCTTTGACCGCAAGGAAGCCAAGGATCACGGCGAGGGCGGACTTTTCGTAGGCAGACAGCCCGAAAAGGGAGAAAAGGTAGTTATCATAGAGGACGTAATGACCTCGGGCAAGGCGTTAAAGGAAGTATATCCCAAGCTCAAGGACGCAGCAGATGTTGATATAACCGCAATGGTCATCACCGTTGACAGAATGGAAAAAGCCCTTGATACCGACCTTTCCGCTGTACAGCAGGCATATAAGGATTACGGCATCAGAGTATATTCCATTGTAAATATAAACGACATCATTAACGCTATCGAGGAAGGCGTTATAGAGGGCAGGGAATACCTTGAAAAGATGAAGGAATACCGTGCCGCATACGGAGTAAACTAAGTCAATTTATAATATATTACAATCAGAAAGGACTGTCTTACCAATGAGTGTACGTTTAGACCTTACCACCATCGCCCCCGAGCTTATGGACGCAGTTATCTATATGGATAACTCTCCTGCCTATGCAGCATTCAAGGAGGAGATAGAAGCTATCCTTGCGGATTTCAATGCCACAGGTCATCTTTCATCAAGCTGGACTGTAAACGAAAAGGAGCTTACGGAAAAATCCGAGGATACCCTGAAAAATATGCACAGAGCATATCTTGTATGGTCCTTCAGCGAGGAAAAGAAGAACGGCGCAGACCCCGACTGCTGCTGCCACACAATGGGCAAGCTTTTCTACAAGTCCCATGCAGAGATTATCAAGGCAGTAAACGGCGGCAATGAGACTGTTGCCCCCAAAAACGCTGTAAACGTTATCGAAGGCTTCAAGGCACAGATAAATTCCGATCCTGCACTTTTTGACAGCGTAAAGGACTTTTTCAAAAAGTATATCTACGGCTATTTCTTCAACTTCCTTTCCGAAGCCAAGATAATGAAGAAATATGCAGAAATGCTTGCATATCTGGGCGTAATGTCCAATAAGATACCCACAAGCGTATCCGAGCAGCAGAAGGTACTGCCCAAAATGGCGCCCCTCCTTGCAAATGACCGATTCAAGTACATAAACGGCTATGTGCCCAAAGACCTTATGCTGGATATCGTTTTTGACAGAATTGAGTTTGCGACCCTTTCCGCAGAGGAAACCGCTCTTGTAAAGGAAAGGATAGTAACCTTTATCACAAACAAGTACAGAACTGACAAGGAGGACGACATTGAGCTTCTCAGCGATGATGTTACCGCTTCCTTTGCTTCCGATTATTTTGCGTCCTACACCAATGTTCCCGAGTTCTGCAAGGGTCTTTACCTCAAATGCGCAAGCGGCGTAAGAACATTCCTTGACTGTGACCGTGACGACACAGGCGATTACAATGCCGCAAAGCTCACTCAGCTTACAAGCGACAAGTGTCAGATAGATTACAACAGCTTCTACACCACCGAAAAAGAGCCCTGCAATGACACATCTCTCGGCGGAACAGAGCTTTGCTGGAAATATCCCATTATCTTCAGAGACGAGTCTGATTTCTGGTATGCACCTGTTTATGAGGAGCTTATCTATCCTGTACTGGATAAGGATATTTACAAGGTAGTTCCCGAGGGCGAGATTCCCTACGGCATATTCCCCTTTGCGGACGAAGCCTTCAAGACCAATGCGATCCGCACCGCCGCAGGAATTTCCGACAGCTCCATTTCCGTCAGAAAGGACAGACTTGCCGTTCTCGAACAGCTTAAAAAGCTCAGCTCCGACACAATCAGCACTCCCAGAGACAGAAAGATGCTTATGCTTGAGCAGACTCTCTGCCTTGTTTCGGGCAACTGCAGCGAAGCCAAGTACGGCGCACTTTTCACCGAGAACGTTATGGGCACCGACCTTTACGAGCAGTATATCCGCTACCGTATGGATCTCCTTGTTGACAGCGCTCTCACCAGCCTTGAAGCAAAGAAAGTCCTTCTCGACGAGATAAACAAAATCGGCTAAGCAGGGCTGAGCCCTGCACCCACCTCGGCAGGCTGAGCCTGCACCCAACCGTTCTGTTTGTTATCTCAGCCGCCTGACCTGACGGCTCGGTAACGGTACAATTCGTAATGCGTAATTCGTAATGCGTAATTGATAATTGGTAATCTTTGATCAATAATATAGGCTTTAATGCGTAATTATCCCCTTTGGATAGTTACGCATTAAGCATAAAGAGTTACTTTCAGAAATTTCTGTTTCAATTTAATTTTACAAAGAACAAGGAGAATAACCTATGTTTGATAATTTTGACTTTTCGGATTTCTGGGACGATAATGAGTATGCTAAGAAAAGTTACACGGAGGAATTTCCCTCAGATGAGTTGATAGCTGAAATCGAAAACGAGTTAGGCTATAAGCTTCCTCAGTCATACATATGGCTAATGAAGCAGCATAACGGCGGTATGCCAACCAAAACCGCCTTTCCCGTAAGCGAACCCACAAGCTGGGCAGACGATCATATAGCAATTACAGGTATTATGGGTATAGGAAGAAATAAGCTGTATTCAATCTGCGGACAATTAGGAAGTCAGTTTATGATTGAAGAATGGGGATATCCGCCTATCGGAGTAGCGATATGCGACTGTCCCTCCGCAGGTCACGATATGGTGTTTTTGGATTACAGAAAATGCGGCAGCCAAGGTGAACCGTCAGTTGTGTATATTGATCAGGAATATGACTATAAAATAACACATCTTGCAGATTCTTTTGAAGAATTTATCTGTGGCTTGGTTGACGAAAATGAATTTGACGATGAATCCTATGATGATTAAAAACACTTATCAGTAAGATTATTAAACAATGCGTAATTATCCCTAAAGCAAAGTGCTTGGGATAGTTACGCATTATTTACGCATAGAAAAAAGACGCAGACACCAAACAAAATTGGCGTATGCTCCATAATGCCAATGGGAAACCGCACAGCAAAAAAGTTCGTGGTAAGCTGTCTCAAACAATATAAAACAAGGCAATATAAAATGCGTAATTATCCTGTTCAAGCATAACGCCTGGGATAATTACGCATTAACTATTTCCAACTATAAAAAATTACGCATTACGCATTACGAATTACGCATTGAATCAGAGTTCCGCTCTGTCCGCAGGGAAAAGACCGCAGGAAACAGTAAGATTTCCGTTTCGGCAGCGTATCTTGTCGATCATTTCCTTTTCACGCTTGGGGTCTTTTAAAGTGACTATGTATCTGAGCTCAAACATAGTCCCCATACGCACCGTCCTTACTCCGTCAAGCACAGCGGAAACAGCATATTCCCCGAAAATATCGTCAAACAGACTGCCGTAATCAGCGTCCTCGGGGAGATATATTTTCAGCAGTCGGGAGTTTTTGGTGTGGTCAGAGGGAACAAGCCTGTCCGCCAGAAGTATAACGACCGCTATAACAACGGTAAACAGAGCGCCGTAGCCCACATAGCCCATACCCATTGCTATGCCCGAAGCCATAGCGAAGAACAGCAGAACAATGTCCCGTGAGTTTCCCGGCAGAGAACGGAATCTTACAAGGCTGAACGCTCCCGCAACAGCCACGCCTGCCCCGATACTGCCGTTAACAAGCATTATCACCGCCTGAACGATTGCAGGCATTGTCAAAATAGTGATTATCATATACTTTGAGGGGTGTTCCGTACCAAGGCGATAAACAAGCGCTATGACCAGTCCGCATATAAGGGAAGCCCCCAGCACCAGAGCCAGATCTGCAACGGTACTGAGCGTAATGGGAGTAAAAATCAGATCGTTCATTATATCTCCCCCTTTACTCAAACACAGCTTCTACAGCAAAATCCCCTGTGAAGCTTATCTCTGCCTCGGGAGATGTGCTGTCTGAAACGGTACAGCCTGTGCATTTCCATTCCTTGAACACAGCACCGTCCCCAGCCTCTGCACGGACAGTTACGGTATAATCGGTGAAATACTTGCCCTTTGATACCCTGTCAGAGGGGAGAGGAGTGTTGTTTACCGTAACAAAGCCGTTTCCAGAAACGGATATCTCGGCATTGGCTATGTCACCCAGACCGAAAGCCTTCTGCATTATCTCGGGGAATTTATTATATCTGCCATCAAGGAAGTTTGCAAGCTCGCCTATCTTCTGCTCATAGTATTTATCGGTGTTCCATGTAAGCCATTCGGGGCCGAAGCGGTCAAAGGTAGGCGGTACAAGCTTGCCGTAAACCTCGTATTGCCTTACTACCTCGTCAACTGCCGCTGTGCCTTCAAAATCATAGTTTCTTATGTCGCACAGGGAAATTATCAGCTCACGTCTGAAATCGCCGTTTGCCATAAGTGAGCGGAACATATCGGCAGGCAGTCTGACTGTTTCGTCAGTCTCCTCCTCATCGGAGCTTTTCTCCCAGAGCTTGTCCGTACCGTTCAGAACAGGGGAAATATTATCATCGCCGAATCTTCCGCCGTCATATATGCCTGCGGAATAATCGGTGTCATAGACCATCATTCTCCATTTTCCGTCCGCCTTGTCCGAGGTGCTGTCGGGTGTTCGCACTCTCCACATTCTCCAGTTGTTGTCCTTGAAAATGCTGTCGTAGTTGTGAATGTAGAAGTTCAGGGCGCAGTAATCCGCATAGCTGCCCATATCCAGCATTTCCTCAGCCTTGGCATAGTTTTCGGGAATGCTCATATCGTTTGATGTGATAAAGTCAAACATATCGTGATAGAGAGATATGTCAGCTTCCTCGCCCTCCTCTATCTCGCCACGCTTGATTATCACAACGTTCTTGTTGTCGATTCCGTAGTTATTCTCGATGTAGTTGTCGCTGTAATCCTCCACAAGAGTGTACATTCCCCAGTATTCGCCGTTAAGGTAAACCACACAGGGAGCAAACTGCTGCGTCTCAAACCGTCTGCCCGATGAAAACTGCTGGAAAAGAGGGTCACGGAGCTTTGCGTAATCGCAGTCATTGCCGCCGTTGCGAAGCACAAATGACTTGTATTTCTCAACCTCTCCCGTACCGTCAGACCGCATATTATCGGGGATAAGAGGATATTTCACATTTTTCTTGCCGTAGTCCTCACGGGCAATAAGGCGCAGGCTTTTCTGTGTTGCGCTTCTTGAAGCCGCACCCATTATCCTCATTCCCATATCCTGAGAGATTCCCTCCGAGCCGTCAGCAGTGATAAGCTCAAAGGCAACGGGACGCTCCCATTCTCTGCCTCTTTGGGAATAGTTTCCCTCACGCTCCCAAGGCTCCTTGTTCTTGTTTTCGGGATCCTCGGCGAGCCAGTTATCAAGGGACTGTCCAAGAATGTAAATACCCTTTTCGTGATCGTACAGATTTTCAAAATCAGTCATCAGGGAGATAACAGGAACAGAGCCGTATTTCTTTTCCCTGTCAAGCCCGATGAAATAGGTCTTTGAAGCTATCTCGCTTGTTGTTCCGTCAGGCAGGATAACAACAGCTCTGATAATATTAGCCTTATCGACCTTCTTTTTGGGAATGTAGTCCCCTCCTGCACTTGTGCCTGTCTGAGCGGCAAGCACGTTGGGGTCTGCTTTACGGTTTTTCAGAGTGATTTTTTCCGTATATGGAGTGGAATTTGCATCGGGAGTGCTGCCGTCGGTGGTGTAGAATATCTTTCCGTCGGGGTATGCCGGGCAGGACATTTCAAGCTCTATGGGTGAATCGTAAAAGCCGCTTTCACAGCTGAAATACACCTTTAACTCGGTCTGTGCCTCCTCAGGGGACTGCTCTGCCGCTGATTCTGACGCAGATGACTGCACCTCGCCGCCTGTGCTCACATCTGTTACAGAGGACGGAGCTTCTGCGCAGGCTGTGCATAAAGCAAGGGCAATAAGCCCTGCGGCAATTCTTGCGCTTCTTTTCATATATATTATCCTTTCGTGCTTTTTCGCATTATTCATATAGTTTAATTATATAATACGGTTTTCGGAATGTCAATAAACGGGGAGGACTTATTTTGTGTATTTTTATAAAAAATCTATGATATTGGCAGATAGTATTGTCACATTTAAGAAAATGCGTTATAATTATGATAGAGAAGTGTTTATTGGAGATGTAAAGTATGTACGCAAAGCTAAAGACTGCCTTAATAATTATTTTTCTGATTATTGCAGCATTGTATGTATGCTACAAAGCGAACCCGAGAAACAGCTTTGAGCATTACGCAGGCAAGCTGGTATATGATATGATGAAAAGCACTCAAAAAGAGGAACTGTCAGTACATATATACGAGTTTGATGACAGTATGCTGATAACGTTGACTTACGCTCATTCTTATCCGGATATTATGGCAGATTACATTGAGCTGAAAGGCGAGCTTGAAGATTTAATAAATGAAAATCAAGATGACTTTTCATGGTACAGCAGTATTGGTCTAAAGCTTATAAGCGAAGATTTTTATACCAGAGATTTACCCGACGAAGAGTATATGTGTTTTTCGTCTGATGAAAATAACCTTGACAAATTAAGTGAGCTTACTGTTAATTGCGATTTGCGGGAGTTTGATTACAGCTCAGTTGTTTTCGATGCCGAACAGCTGGTGCTTGATTATTATTCAAGTAATGTTTCAGCCGACTTTATAAAGTGTTGTCCCGATGTAAAAAGCATCACAGTGTCAAATCACATTTTTTACAGCATTAAAGAAATCCTTGACTGTTCTATTCCCGAAAAATGTAATATCACTACATTCTGATAGTTTGAATATGTAAGAAAAACGACTAATAAGTTAATCAGAAATTGATGTAAAACTGTCGTATTGACATACCGATTCTTCTGTGGTAAAATGAGCGTAAGCGATAACGAATTATTATTTCTATTGCCGAAAACGGAAAACTTATTTTCCAAACAGAGACTTATTATATCAGAATCAGGGAGGGAAAAGCTATGGCAAGAAATGTGGTTTCCGCAAAGCTTGATATAATATTCAAAAAGTTTTTCACCGATAATAAGGATATGCTTCATTCCTTTGTGGCAAGTATGCTTGAGATCCCACAGGAGAGCATAAAGGAGATACAGATAAACAATTCCGAGCTTCCGCCCGATGATTTTGACGGGAAGTTCAGCAGGCTCGATCTCAGCCTGACGGTTGATGAGCGCCTTGTAAATGTGGAAATACAGGTAAAAAACGAGCCCGATTATCGTGACAGAACGCTTTTTTATTGGGCGAAGCTTTATTCCTCTGCGCTTAAAAGCGGAGAAAATTACGGTGAGCTCAAACAGACTATTACTATAAACATTATCAACTTCAATATGTTTTCGGGTGAGGATTATCACACAGAGGTTGCGGCAATGATAAAGGGAACAGACGAAGTGTTTTCCGACAAATTCAGCATACATTTCTTTGAGCTGAAAAAGGTCAACAGAAAGCCTAATCCCCATAACAGCCGTGAGCTGTGGTTGCAGTTTATAAACGCTGACAGTGAGGAGGATTTTGAAATGCTGAATCAGACCAATATCCCTATAATGCAGCAAGCGGTAAGAGTTATCTACGATATGAGCGAGGATACGAGAATAAGAGAGCTTGCCCGTATGAGAGAAAAGGCAATGCACGACGAGGCTTCTGCGCTAAAGAACGCCAAAGATGAGGGCAGAGCCGAGGGCAGAGCCGAGGGCAGAGCTGAGGGAGAAGCGGCTATTCTGGCAAAGATGAAAGCTTTCGGAATGAGCGACGAACAGATAAGCGCTATTCTGTCGGGAAGCAACTGATTATGCAGCAAGCGGTAAGAGTTATCTACGATATGAGCGAGGATACAAGAATAAGAGAGCTTGCCCGTATGAGAGAAAAGGCAATGCACGACGAGGCTTCTGCGCTAAAGAACGCCAAAGATGAGGGCAGAGCAGAAGGCAGAGCCGAGGGCGAGGTTATCGGACTTGAAAGAGGAAAAAAACTTATCATTTCGCAGATGAAAGCTTTCGGCATGAGTGACGAGCAGATAAGCGCTATCCTGTCGGGAAACAGCTGATTATTGCAAGCATCACGATAAACAACAAAAACACAATGAACCGAAAAGGAGGAATATTTATGTTTACAGCAAAGGAAAACAGATATGAAAAGATGATCTACAGAAGATGCGGAAAAAGCGGTCTGAAGCTGCCTGCGGTGTCTTTGGGCTTCTGGCAGAATTTCGGTCACAAGGGCTGCTTTGCCAATATGGAAAATATGGTCCATACCGCTTTTGATCTGGGTATTACCCATTTCGACCTTGCAAACAATTACGGCAATCCCTACAACGGCAGTGCTGAGGAGAACTTCGGAAGAATCCTTGACGGTATGCGACATTACCGTGATGAAATGTGCATATCCACCAAAGCTGGCTATGATATGTGGCCGGGGCCTTACGGTGATAAAAACGGTTCACGGAAATACCTCACCGCTTCTCTTGACCAGAGCCTAAAGCGTATGAAGCTTGATTATGTGGATATTTTCTATCATCACGTTTTTGATCCCAACACCCCTCTTGAAGAAACCGCTCTGGCTCTTGACAATGCGGTAAAGCAGGGCAAGGCGCTTTATGTGGGCATATCCAATTATAACAAGGCGCAGACAGAGGAGATTATGAGCATATTCAAGGATCTTCACACTCCCTTTGTTGTGAATCAGCCCTCCTATGCAATGCTTAACAGATGGATAGAAGATGACGGTTTGGATAAATTTGCCGCTGAATCAGGCTTTGGTCTTGCTGTGTTCTCCCCTCTTTATCAGGGCTTTCTCACAAATAAATACCTGAAGGGCGTTCCCGAGGATTCGAGAGTGGGCAAGGGACAGACATGGATAGGAAATCAGCTTGACGACAAGATGGTAGCAAGGCTCAATAAGCTCAACGACATTGCCGCAGAGAGGGGACAGTCCCTTTCGCAGATGGCTCTTTCATGGGTGCTGAAAAACGAGGCTGTGACTACTGTTCTTATTGGCGCAAGCCGTCCCGAGCAGATAACAGAAAATGCTGCCTGCATTGAAAAGCTTGATTTTACCGAAAGCGAGCTTGCAAGGATAGAAGCTGTTCTAAGATCTGACAGCTGACGTGACGGAGAGCAAAAAATGAGCTATATTCAGAGCTTCAGCAGATATGAGATAAAATATCTGCTGACCCCTTTGCAGCGTGAGCGGTTTATGAGCCGTGCGTCTATGCTTTCTCCCGATGAATACGGCAGCTATACTATCTGCAACATCTATCTTGACACGGACGATTTCTATTTTATCACCCATTCCCTTGACAAGCCTGTTTACAAGGAAAAATTGCGCATAAGGAGCTACGGAACTGCTTCTTCGGATTCTGAAATATTCTTTGAGATAAAGAAAAAATTCAAAGGCATTGTTTATAAAAGGCGGATAGTTGTTCCTATTTCCGAGGCTATGGCGTACATATCCGAGGGTGTTGTTCCTCAAAGCCTGTCAGGGTATAAATCTATGCAGATATTTAACGAGATAGATTTTCTTATGAAAAAATACGACCCATCGCCAAAGCTTTATCTTGCTTACGACAGAGAAGCTTTTTCGGCAGAGGGCGGAATAAGAGTAACCCTTGACAGAAATATCCGCAGCCGCTGGAGTGATCTTTCTCTATCCTCAGACAGCGGCACAGAACTTCTTGACACAGGTGTTGACGACTATTCTCTGATGGAGATAAAATGCCCTGCCGCATTTCCTTCCGAGCTTGCGGCTGTTCTTTCCGAGCTGGAAATATATCCCACATCTTTTTCAAAGTACGGGCAGATTTATAAAAGCTCGGCGGCAGCAAGGAAAACAAAAGCTTTTCTTACTTAAAAATGCGAATAAAAATGAGCACCGAAGCGGAATTTGGATTCTGCTTCGGTGCTTTATGTATCTTATCTGAATTCTCTCACAATATCGTTCATACGTCTTACCTCATCGGTAACGGCATGAGCGGTGTCGGCACTTCTTTCGGATGTTCTTGAAAGCTGAGCCACAACTTCGTTTATCTGATCCATCTTGACTCTTACAGCCTCAGCCGAGGAGGACTGACCCTCTGCAAGCTTCATAAGCTTTTCGGACTGAGCCGCACTTTCCTCGGATATGCGGATAACATCGTCCATTTTTGCGGCAATACCCTCTGCAAGAGTTGTTCCGTTGTTTACAGCGTCTATGCTTGCGCTGATAAGCGCAGAGGTGTTCTGAACAGCCTCTGCGGATTTGTTTGCAAGGTTTCTTACCTCGTCGGCAACTACCGCAAAGCCCTTTCCTGCGTCGCCTGCTCTTGCAGCCTCAACAGCGGCGTTGAGAGCAAGGATATTTGTCTGGAAGGCGATATCCTCGATAGTCTTTATAATGCTTTCTATCTCACGGGAGGATTTTGCGATGTTTTCCATTGCAGATACCATATTGCCCACTTCTTCATTGCTTGAACGGAGAGTTTCTGTGCTTTTCCTTGCGGAGCGGTAAGCGCTTTCGGAGCTGTCAAGGCTCTGCTTTGCCTGACCTGAAATTTCTGCAATATCCGAAGCGATGTTTGCTATGGTAGTTTCCTGCTCCTCTGCGTCTGCGCTGAGGGTGGAGGAGATCTGCTCCATAAGGGAAGCCGAGGAACTGAGGCTTTCGGAAATGCCTGCAATGCGTGAAACTACACTGCTCTGCTTTTTCATAAGCTGCTCATTGCCGCTTACCTGCTCATTCATCTGATCAAGAAGCTGAGCGCTTTCCTGCTGTGCCGCCATGGACTGACCGATAAATTTAAGGTTCTGACCGATAAAGTACATCACCATTCCCGTGCAGACATTTATTCCCACGATTCCCTTGACCAGAAATTCCATGCCTGCGCCCTCATAGAAGAAATCCTTGAAAAGAAAACCTATGACAGCGGCAGCGTCCATTATAGCCCAATGGAGCTTAATGTTGAATGAACTGTAGTAAAGACCTGCGATTGTTACCGAAGCCAGCATCAAAGGGAACATTCCGTGCAGCTCGTGCTTTGCTGACGAAATTATGATAATTACCAGAAGCTGTGCCTGAGAAAGGAAAATACCTTTGGTCACATTTTCCGCATTTTTCATAAGGAAAAGCACCACTGCAGGAATAATAAGACCCATAGCCGCCGTGATTATACCCACAGCCGCCGCACCCGAGATCAGGTTTACGATCCCGAATATGAAGCAGACTGCAACGATAAGTATCATATGAAGTCTGACTGTTTTTTCCGAAACAAGATTTTTAGCTGAGTTTGACCCAACGGACATATGATCTCCTACTTTCAATATATATGTTATCCGCCGACGATCGGCGTTTCTGAAATCGTTTTGCATTTTATTTGATTATACCACATAAGTGAAAAATTGTCAACAAAAATTGACACATGGACTGTCAGCATTTTATAAGAAAAAGGTGACCTGTTTTTTGCGAAGGGAAAGCAGGGAAAAACTTGAAATAGTGTAACAATGGTGATATAATTAAAGAAAATGCCATATTTTCTGGGCACAAGAAAGAAACTGGTGATTTATATTGCAGATGATTTGAGATTTTATGGTGTAATTGACCGTTCAGGAGAATCCTATGCTTATCCCAAAAAATTGTTTGAAATTGTGTCTCTTGATAATTAAGGCGATGAAATAATACCCGATAACAGACGAGAGCGTTGAAATGGATTTTCTGACCTTGTTTCTGACCCGCATTGACACCCATTTTGACACTCTGAAACCCAAAAAGTGCCTTATTTTTATGTTATCGGCAAAAATAAAAAAACCTCGCAAACGGCTTAAAACAGCGTGTTTGCGAGGGTTTTCATTGGAGCTAGTGACGTGACTCGAACACGCGACCTGCTCATTACGAATGAGCTGCACTACCAACTGTGCTACACTAGCATACCAATATTATATATTAAAATGATCATCTTGTCAAGAGCTTTTGCCCGAAACGAATGAGGGAAATCAAAACCCCAACACCACTTTCAGCGATGCTGGGGTACTTGGTGAGCCATTGGGGATTTGAACCCCAGACCCTTTGATTAAAAGTCAAATGCTCTGCCGACTGAGCTAATGGCTCGCATACAATGCTTAATTATTATACCAGAAAAAAACGCTCTTGTCAATAGCAGACAGTGAAAATCGGCAGAATTTACAATATATTCACATTAGCAGCAGATTTACGGTCAGAACGCTGAAAATAAACCCTGTCATATCGCCTGCAAGAGAGGCGGCGAGAGTGTGACGGGTGTTTTTTATCCTTACCGCACCGTAATATACCGCAAGAGTGTAGAATGTGGTTTCCGTAGAGCCAAGCATTACGCTTGCCGCTTTTCCCGCAAAGCTGTCAGGACCGCATTGCTCAAGCAGATTTTCATAAACCGCCAGTGCACCGCTTCCGGATATGGGGCGGATAAGCGCCAGCGGCAGACATTCCGCAGGAAAGCCAAGACTTGTGAAAAAATCCGAGCAGAAGCCGATTATAAGCTCCTGCGCTCCCGATGCACGGAACATTCCAACTGCGGTTATAAGCGCCACAAGAGAGGGGACAAGCTCTGCGCATACCTTCAGGTTTTCCCCTGCGCCCTTTGCAAACTCTGAAAAAATATCTGTTCGTTTGTAAATACCTGCCCCTATTATTGCCAGCAGGATAAGAGGTATCATCATTGCCGCTGTCATTTCTGCCGTTTCTCCTTTTTTATTTGTCTGCTCCCAGTGTATGGAAGAATAGCCGCCGTCAGCGATACTGCCAGAGCAGCGGCAGAGGTTATCCACACGGGGATAACTATTTCAAGAGGGCTTTCCGAGCCGTATTTCATACGCATAGAAAGGGCTGTTGACGGGATAAGCGTAACAGAAGCGGTGTTCATTACAGTGAAGATCACCATAGAGGGGGTAGCTGTGCTTTCTGCCTTCTCTTCCTCGGCAATTGCTTTCATGGCTTCTATGCCCAAGGGGGTTGCGGCGTTTCCAAGCCCCAGCATATTGGCTGTTATGTTCATGCATATTGCCCGAAAAGCCCGACCGTTTTTGTCAAGCCCCTTGAAAAGTCCGCCGAGAAGAACGGAAAAAAGCTTTGTCAGCCCCTCGGTAATGCCCGACTTTTCCGCAACACGCATAATTCCGCCCCAGAAGCACATTCCGCCGCAGAGATATATGCACAGCTCGACCGCATTTACAGGCTCGTTGAGAACAGCTTCGGACAGCTCGTCAAACCTGCCGGTAATAAATGCGGATATAACGGAAATTATCATCAGAACGGAAAAAATCACAGACAGCAATATATCACCCTCTTTTAACACAATGTTGATTACTTTGAAACAGAATGTTCTTGTAAAAAGTTAAAATAATTGATATAATGTGATATATATGTATTTTAAAACGAGAACGATTTTATGGAAATTTATTCAAAAAGGAGTGACCTGATGTGAAATCATCTGCAATCACAAGACAGCTTGACGCCCTTGGAAGGGTCGTTGTTCCCGTTGAAATGAGAAGAAATCTTAACATCGGAAACAGGGACTATGTTGAGATTTCAGCCGAAGATGACAGGATAATCATCAAGAAGGCTGTGGCAAGCTGTGTATTCTGCGGCTGTGAGGAGAATCTCATCAGCTTCAGGGACAGATGCGTCTGCGAAAGCTGCATGGCTCAGCTGAGACAGTAAGCATTTGTCAGCCGCCTGTTTCATAATTATGCGGCGGCGCAGGCAAATATTCTTTTATGAGGAGGTGCGTCATATCATATGGTATATTTAAGGACCCATGAGCTTGTCCCGGGAATGTGTATGGCAAGAGATATTACATTTTTCGACAGCTCGGCAGGTACTGTTGTCACCCTTAAATCGGGTGCAAAGCTTACCGATATGAATATCACCCAGATGCGTATGAGCAACGTTGTGGCAGGCGCATTCATTGACAGCCGCAACAGCGAGGCGAGAGTGATTTCCTCTATCAACAGCGAGATAAAGGAAAATGCAATAAGCAATATCCACAGCCTTGCGGATAATTTTATGGACAGCAGCAAGGGGGTTTCCCAGAGCGACATCGACGCTATCGGAAATACCACCGAGCAGCTTATAGACGAGCTTTCCTCAAAAAAGGATATTCTCATAAACATTGCCGATATCAAAATGTATGACGATTATACATATCATCACAGTCTCAGCGTGGCTATTATGGCAATTGCCATAGGGCTTGAAATGGGCTATGACAGAAAAAAGCTCGGGGAGCTGGGCGTTGCGGGACTGCTTCATGATATAGGCAAGGTTTCCGTTCCTATCGAGATAATCAATAAAAAGGGCAGGCTTACCGACGAGGAATATAACACGGTAAGGCTTCATCCCGTATATGCCGCAGAGCATCTGAGGGCAAGGAAGCTTGTTTCGGACGACTGCTGTCTGGGAATAATCGGACATCATGAGAGGTGGGACGGCACAGGCTATCCCAGACGGCTCAAAGGTGACGAGATTCACGAATATGCCCGTATCCTTGCGGTTGCAGACGTTTACGACGCTCTGACCTCAAACCGTCCTTACCGCATACCAAATCCCCCCAATGAGGCGATTGAGTTCATTATGGGAGGTATGTACACCCATTTTGATGAAAATGTGGTAAGAGCCTTTCTGAGAAAGGTCGCACCTTTCCCCGTAGGCTCAAAGGTAAAGCTTTCCACAGGGGAGACTGCTACCATTATAAGAAACAGCAACGATCAGCCCCTGCGTCCTCTTATCGTTACGGATAACGGCGTTGAGCTTGATCTGGGCGATTCCTCAAAGTATATGAACATAGTTATACTCGGTCTGTGTGACGCTGACGCCGCAAGGCTTATTCACGGATAAACTTTTTGGTCTGTTTTGCGTTCAGGAGGTAATTTATTTGAAAAATCCTTGGGAAGATATCCCTTTATCCGATTATGAAAGTCATATGAGCAGTGAAAATGTGTTTCAGCTTCAGACATTGAGTCAGATGATGAAGGAACAGTTTTCTTCTGATAAATTTGAATCAATAATGATTCTTGGAATAGCGGGCGGAAACGGGCTTGAGCACATCAATAAGGAGCAGGTTAATAAAGTGTACGGAGTTGATGTTAACCAAAGCTATCTTGACGAATGTGTCAAGCGATACAGCGAATTAAATGGAGTGCTTGAAACAATTTGTGCTGATTTGCTGGATGATGGTCTGCAATTACCGTATTCGCAATTGCTTGTGGCAAATCTGTTGATTGAATACATTGGATATAGTTGTTTTCAAAGAGTGGTTATGAATGTGAAACCAAAGTATGTTTCTTGTATCATTCAAATAAATTCGGAGAATTCCTTTGTTTCGGATTCGCCGTATTTACATAGCTTTGATTGTCTGGAAAAAGTTCATCATCAAATGGAAGAAGAAGCTCTTATCAACTGTATGCGTGAAATTGATTACAGAACAAAAGAAATTAAAGAAAGAACGTTACCAAACGGAAAAAGGTTTCTGAGAATAGATTTTGTTCAGTAAAATATTATTTTCCTGATAATAAAAATTCGGAAAGAAACAGCGTTTCTCTCCGATAAATTAAGCCGTCCGCTGTGATACGGACGGCTATTTTATTTGTATAAGCAAATTTTGAGTTGAAAATAAAGCTATGTAACGTTACAGAGCCGCAAACATAAGCTGTTGAGATAACAGCCGAAACAGTTAGGCGCAGGAATCAATTTCGCTGCTTGCCTATAAACCAGCCGAACAAACAGCCGCAGCAGCCGCCGATGATATGAGCCATCTGAGAAATGTTGTCAGCGGCAAATATACCGTTGATTATCTCCGTACCGAGATACAGCACAGCAACAAATATCAGGGTCAGGGGAAGCTCGCCGCTTTTGCTGTTGGCAAAGGAGCTGAGGAGTATCATCATAAATGCGATTCCGCTTGCTCCAAGAAGCCCTGTTGCGGGGAAGAATATAACGTTTATAAGTCCCGTCACAAGTGCGGTAAAGGCTATCATCATAAGAAGCCGCTTGCCGCCGTACTTTTCTTCAAGCATAGGACCTACAAGCAGTATGATAGTGAAATTGCCCATAAAATGGGAAAAATCTGCATGGCCCAGAACGTGAGTAAAAAGCCTGAGGTAGAACATAGGGTCGGAGAGCCTTGTTCTGTAGATGGTAAAAGCCGCCTGTGTGACTGCACCGCCTGTTATAAAGCCAAGTATTACGACAACCAGCGACAGCAGTGTAAAGCTCAGTATAACAGGGGAGTTGTATGTGATTTTCGGCATTTTCATTTTTGTTCAGCCCTTTCTGTAGCAAAAAAGCCGCTTTTACCTTAGAGTAAAAACGGCTAATTTTCATCTGATTAAAATCAGTCAGCAGCGTAAACGCTAACCTTCTTACGGTCCTTGCCAACACGCTCGAACTTTACAACACCGTCGATAACAGCGAAAATGGTATCGTCAGAGCCGATTCCAACGCCTGCACCGGGATGAATGTGAGTGCCTCTCTGGCGAACGAGAATGTTGCCGGAAGTAACGAACTGTCCGTCAGCTCTCTTTACGCCAAGTCTCTTGGACTCAGAGTCACGGCCGTTCTTTGTAGAACCCATTCCCTTTTTATGAGCAAAAAACTGCATGGAAATTCTGATCATTGTGGTAGCCTCCCTTTCTGTTTGGTAGTCATTATCATTTGATAACAATTCGGATACTGTCGGGATATTCCTCGTTTATAAGCTCCAGATGAACCTTGAAGGATTCAATAAGCTTCCGAGAATATTCGCAGCTCCCGTTTTTCAGCCGCAGAGTCAGCGTGTTTTCCTCAACGCCGACCTGTGCTTCGTCACCGAAAAAATCGGTGACAGTGTTGCAGGTAAGCTCAGAGGCAGAGGATACAGCCGCACAGACAACATCATTGCCCTGTGTGCCATAGCCTGCATGACCTGACAGCGAAAAACCCGATAAACCGCCGTTTTCCTTATAAAAAACAGCCTTTATCATGCCTTGATAGCGTCGATTCTTACCTTAGTGTAGGGCTGTCTGTGACCCTGCTTCTTGTGAGAAGAGCCCTTCTTAGGCTTGTAAGTGAAAACAGTGATCTTCTTAGCCTTGCCATTCTTGATAACCTTAGCCTCAACTGCTGCGCCTGCAACGTAGGGAGCACCTACAGTAAGAGCGCTGTCGTTGTTAACAGCGATAACCTTGTCGAAGGTTACGGTATCATCAGCGTTAACGTCGAGCTTTTCGATGAAGAGCTCATCGCCCTCCTTAACCTGATACTGCTTTCCGCCTGTTTCGATAATAGCGTACATTTTACGGCACCTGCCTTTTCTTAAAAACTCGCTGTTGCAGGCGTACAGGAGAAATATCCCGTCACTTTTCATAGCCTGTTCCAAGCGGCAAGAATTATTATATCACACATTTATCCGTTTGTCAATGGTGATTTTCAACATTTTTCCGAATCGGACAGCCTTTTTATGCATATTCCGTACAACTCATTCCGAAAGATGCTCTATAAGTATCTTTATTCCCAGCAGCAGCAGGATAATTCCTCCCGCAAGCTCCGCCTTTGATTTGTATTTTGTTCCGAATACCGCACCTATTTTGACTCCTGCCGCCGAGATAAGAAATGTACAGACTCCGATAAAGAGCACCGCATAGACTATATTGACATTCAGAAAAGCAAAGGTTATTCCCACCGCAAGAGCGTCTATTGCCGTAGCCACCGCAAGCACAGCCATGGTTTTCGGCGCAAAGGAGGGGTCTGCGGAGTCCTCATCTCCCGAAAGGGCTTCCTTTATCATATTGAAGCCGATTATTCCCAGCAGCACGAATGCTATCCAGTGGTCAAAGGCTGTGATGTAGCTTTTGAAATTCACTCCCAGCAGATAGCCGATAAGAGGCATAAGCGCCTGAAATCCCCCGAACCAGCCGCCGCATATGAGAGAATATTTCAGCTTGTACGACGGTGTGGCAAGCCCCTTGCAGACAGAAACCGCAAATGCGTCCATAGAAAGCCCCACGGCAATAAGAAACAGTGTTATCATATCCATAAATATTACTTCCTTTCATTCCCAATATAAAATCCTATGCTTTTTGGAAAACAAAAAGACCCACATACAGATACAGCACGGCTTTTTGCTGTATCTGTATGTGAGTCTTACCAATTAAGGCAAACCGGACTGAAATACAGTCGGTGTGTCGATTTGCCGCTTTTTGTGAAAAGCAGGTTACTCCCCCACAAGCATTATTATGGATTATAGCACAGCCAAACCAATTTGTCAAGGGTGATGTGTATGAAACTCCGAAAATTGTGCATATTCTACAAAAAATACCTTTTTTTGATAAAATTCAAAAAAGTCCTTGACAAACTAAAATACCTGTGCTATAATAACATAGTCGGCAGTTGATATGACCGATACAAAATATGCGAGAGTGCTGGAATCGGCAGACAGGCACGTTTGAGGTGCGTGTGTCTTTGGCGTGTGGGTTCAAGTCCCATCTCTCGCACCAGATTCTGCGCAGCAATAGCTGTGCAGTTTTTTATGCCTTTTTTTCAAATGGCTGTAAAACGGGCTGCGGCAGTCCGTTTTACAGCTTATTTATGTCAATCTCAGTCCTTTTTTCAATCAGCTGTAAATCAGGGTCATCAATCGAGACTATTTTTTCAAAAGTTGTAGTTGTTCTTTCATACTGTAATTCTATAAATCCCCATGATTTGATTTCTTTTATTTTATCTGCCTCTGTTATTCTGTCAAAACCAATAATTAGTTGAATATCTTCATACCAAGGGTTAACATCGAACTTTTTTTCACGATATATCGCATATGTTCTTATTTCATAAGCTTCGGTTATTTCGCTTTTCGGAACTCTTTTCTCGCAAACAAAACCAAACTTTTTCATAAAGTTTTCTGATTCTGTACAATAAAAGCCGTCGTCTAAATCATCCTTATTTCCTGATAGTAATATTTTATACCCTTTAGGCACTGATTTTGTACTATCCATATACTCTTTACCATGATAAACAAAATATGTACCTGATTTCATTATTCCAAGTCCTCCAATCTAATAAACTTACCACTACTTTCATTTGGTGACTTCTTATATATCGCCAACAGAACTTCATCGCCTTCTTTTGTAACCTTATAAAGCTCTGCTCCGTCTAAAATATCATATACACCATATCCATTATCTGCTGTTTTCAGAAACTCGAACTCAGGTGTAATACAATCTGTATCTACCCCTCCGGCAAAGCCGTTGCCGGTAAACGGCAATCTTTTATAAAACAATTATTTTACAGCTTATTTATGTCAATCTCAGTCCTTTTTTCAATCAGCTGTAAATCGGGGTCATTTACAGAAACATATTTATATAATAACACATCCCCATATTCAAACTTCATACCGTCACTAAACCCATTTTTCTTGTATTCATTATACAATTCAGTTTCCTTTACAGTACTTATTGGTGAAGTATATATTCTAACCATATCTTCGCCCTGAGTTGATGCGCGGTCAACATAATATTTTTGGGCTTTATATATTGCAGTTGTTTCTATTTTATACGCTTCTGTTATTTCGCTTTTTGAAACTTCTTTTTCACAAGTAAAAAAATTATGTTCTCTCATATATTTTTCACTATATGACAATGCAAAACCAACTTGTATGTCGTTTTTATTATGAGAAATTAAAATAATAGCATTTTTATTTTCTATTACACCATTATATATTGGGTATTCATTACCTTTATATATAGCATACTTACCATTTTTCATCTGTTAATATCCTCCAATCTTACAAAGCACCCTTCAACATCTGGATGTGCAGGGTTCGGACGCTTACTATCATAAATCGCCAACAGAACTTCATCGCCATCTTTTGTAACCTTATAAAGCTCTGCTCCGTCTAAAATATCATATACTCCGTATCCATTATCTGCTGTTTTCAGAAACTCGAACTCAGGTGTAATACAATCTGTATCTACCCCTCCGGCAAAGCCGTTGCCGGTAAACGGCAATCTTTTATAAAACAATTATATAATTGACTGTGCGGAAATTAAGCTGTTTTTTAACACTGATCGAAACATAATAAGGATATATACGGTATATTATATATAATTTCGGCATCCTTTTCCATTTCCGATGAAACGTGTTCTTTGTTTACCTGTGCCAATTTTATCCCACGGCAAGCACCAGCCGCAGTCAGTGCCAACATATCCTCCGTAATATTCATTCCAGAATATTTCGGAATTTTCAGCACGTAATCCGTCATCGCTATAAAAAATACCGGACTCACCAATGAAACATACGACCGTATCTTCTATCATTATTACAGGCAATATATTTTCCTTTGCGTATCCGAAATTATTAAATTCAAACTTATCTTCTTCGGTATATTCATTGTAAAATTCCAGAATTTCCGTAACAAATGTCGTATGATGATCTTCGTTCAAATTATTATCAAACGAAGAAATATACTTATCCGTAATATGAAGTTTTCCGTATTCTTCCATGAATTTCACGGCAGCGTCAAATGTCTGATACCCAAGGCTTTCCCAAAATTTAATTTGGTCGGAAATATCTATCTTTCGCCCCGGATACCAGCCTGCTTTTCGCAGCTGCTGCTCAGCTATTTTATTCAACATACCATTCATCTGCCCCTTTTTCGTTTTTTACAAGTACTTTCTGCTAATCTTGTTAGCAGCAGGTATAAATTTACGCTTTTCACCAGCATAATATTCATTCCAATTCAAAACTATGCCATGCGGCTCTTCCACCCCCCAATGATACCATTCGTTCCAAAGTACGTCTACAGTGTCTGCCCATAAACCCGAATCACAATAAAAATTCCCAAATTCAGATATGAATATATAAATAGGATCGGAATCCTCAAACATTATAACTGGCAGTATTTTTTCCTTTGACTGACCAAACAGATTAAACTCAAATTTTTCATACTCCGAATATTCACTGTAGCACTCCAGAATTTCGTTAACAAATGTGGTATGATGACATTCTGTCAAACTGTTGTCAAATGTGGAAATATATCTGTCTACAATATGTAGTTTCCCATATTCTTCTAAGAATTTTACTCCTGCGTCAAAAATTTGGTATCTATTGCCTTTCAAGAAATCAATCTGATCCCTAATATCAATCTTTCTTCCAGGATACCAGCCTGCTTTTCGCAGCTGCTGTTCTGCTATTTTATTTAACATATCATTCACCCTCCGCTCCGGTATTTCTTAAATACAAAAATGTCTGTTGGCATTTTTGGAAATTCAGTTGTAATATAATATTCAGCTGTTTATCTTGAAAGCAGTTGACTGTATGCTAAAAAATATGTATGTCAAAAGCCTGTTCTGAGCATAAATATCCTCATGTTATCGTTTATTGTTACCGAAGTTTCGGTATCATCATTACTGTTCTTGCCATAGCCTTTAAAGTACAACAGCGTTATTTCATATGAACCATATTTTCCGCATTTGCATTGATATGATACAATTGCATTACCATCTTCATCAATACCTGTTGAAGATGTACGAAAATATTGAAAAATTATATCTCTTTTGTCTTGCATTTCCCCTTCATGCTCTATAATAAAACCAGATTTTCTTTCGAGTGTTAATGAACTTTGATATTCTGTAAATTCTATAAATACTTGTTCATTCTTTCTAACATAATTGCATATTTCTTTAAATCGTTTTTGTGCTGCATAGTTGTCTTGTATCTGATCAATGATAAACGGTATACTTTTAATAGTAAACGGCAATGTGAGAATGAATAGGATAATCAGCATAACCTTTATTGCTTTTAAGATAGATTTTAATGCTGTTTTTATTTTTTCTTTAGTCATTCGTTTCACCTCAACTTATGCAGTCAGAGCTGCTGAATTTTCTTATATATAAAACGGTTACAGCGCAGTAAGCCTGACAAAACGCACTGAAATTCGTGCGTTGCTTTAGTGTAATCTGATTATGAAAAAAGCAGAAACCGTATCGAAAAATACTGATTCTGCTTTTTATGCCGATATGTTGGTTAAAGAGTCGCAAATGAACGGCTCACGCATATGTCACCAGCGAGTTGGGTCAAGGCTCAGCCCTGCAAAATACAAGCTTGTAGATTCAAGTGAAACTTCCGTTACCGAGCCGCAAATGAACGGCTCACACATATGTCACTGACGAGGTGGGTGCAGGGCTCAGCCCTGCTGGAAGATTTTCTGGGGGTCGTATCTGTTGTAGGCTTCGGTGTTCTTGGAAACTGTCTGTGCCGCAGTCCATTCTGCGATAAGCGCATCAAACTCCTCGGACTTCATTTCGGAAAGGAGAGAGGACTTTGCGGAAAGGTAATATTCCTCGTCCGCAAGGATATCGAGCTTTGCAACAAGATAATAGTATTCGCCGTTTGCTGTCTCAACAACAGCAACATCGCCCTTGTTCATTCCGCTGAATACCTTTTCGGCAACCTCGGGACAGGGAGTTTTGCCGTCAGACTTTTCAATGGCGGTCTTGTTGGAATTAAGCGCCGCATCTGAGGTGGGGGCAGTCTCGGGAACGGGAGCTGTTTCGGCAGTGGTCTCAGTCTCGGATACTGTTGTTGTCACAGCCTCGGTAACGGCTTCGGTTTCAGCAGATGTCTCGGAAACGCTTTCCTCGGCAGGCGCTTCCGTTTCTGCGGGAGCTTCGCTTTCTGCACCGTCACTGTCGGATATTTCGTCACCGTCCGCTACAAGAGGAGCTTCGGCAGGAGATGTCTCTACTTCGGCTGTCTCAGTCTGAGCGGCGTCTGTCTGAGCGGCAGCTTCCGCAGCGGCAGCCTCGGCAGCGGCTTTAAGCTCATTATAGTATGCGGTATATTCCGCATTGAGCATATCAAAATCCTCGCCGTTCTTAAAACGCTCCATATATCCGTTAAGCATTTCCATACGCTCAGCCTTGCCGTCGGATTTAAGGAGATTGCCCTCGCCGTCTCTCAGCTCTGCTTCAATGTAGTTGATAAGAGCGTAATTTTCATCAAGATAAGCCTTTATCTCATCATCGGATACAGCCTTTTCGCCGCCCTCGCCGTAAATCGCTTCAAAAAGCTTCTGCTTCTTTGAGGAGTTGAGGAAAATGGACTTGTAGGACTCCTGACTGATACCCATATCGGTATAGTATTCGCCTGCGTATTCCCACATCTGGTCAAGATATACCTGAGCGGTTTCCTTGTCCTCATCGGAAAGGGTCAGACCGTATTCGTCAAACTTGTTTTCAACGGCGATGTATTCCTGCATATACTCTGTTGCTTCGTTGTATATCCATTCCTTTGCGGCAATGCCGTCGATCTGTGAGGAGAAAAGGGGAACTGTAACAGTCTCGCCCGACTGAGCCGCCGCACCCTCGGGGCTGAGATCTGCCGCCGCTGAGTTTGCTTCCTCGTTTACTCTTGTCTGAGCCTCGTAATGAGCTGTTTCAAGATAGTAGATGAACACGCCTGCAGGCACTTTTTCGCCGTCAATTACTGCGCCCCATGTAGTGTTTTCTCCGCAGGCTGTAAGAGAGCCCAGCATTGCTGCGGCACAGCCGAGAGCCGCAATTTTCTTTATATTAAGCTTTGCCATTATGATTTAACCAATCCTTTCAGTTTTCTGCCCCGTAGGGCAATTCATACAGATTACATTATATCACGATTCGGGGGCATTGTCTATAATTTTTTTGAATTTTCGCCTTGCTGTCACAACTTTCCGTTGATTTTATCAAATTTGCAAAATCAGCCGCCGCTTTGATTCGTCATACTGCACAGGGGACAGATTTCGGAATGTTTGACAATACCCATAAAATTATGATATGATTAACGCATAGAAAACTACAAATACAACATGCAGCTTTTTTGATAAAACAAAGAAAGAAGGCGGTTATAGTGAAAAAACAGCTTACAGCCGCAGAATTGGAATATATTGTTTCAAGGGTATTGAGCAATGCCAATGATGCCCTGTCGGAAGATGATGATTCTGATTTTTCAAGCGGCAAAAGAACAGCGTACTACGAAATTCTTGATACGATAAAGAATGAACTTATTGCGAGAGGTGTTGATATAAAAGCTTTTGGGCTTGACATCAATCTTGAAAGTCTTTTGTAATGCTTTGTTTTTTAGTTTATTTTAGATTTGATTTCAGAAAGGGCAGTGCAGTAAATGGATATAACAGCTCCTATTGATCTTATCGAAAAGATTGTCCAAGGCAAGAAAACGGATTGCAGGAAATGCAGCAATGGATATTATGTTCCGTATAACGCATCTGTCGAAAATGCCCATTCATTCTACTGTTCAAACCCCAAATGTAGTGATTGTATCATTATTGACCCGATAATCAATATTGAGTAGCATTTCACACAAATATGAGTTCTTAATTATGTTAAAGGTTTCTGATGTATTCCCTGTTGGCAATATGTTTTCTGTAACGATTGAAGGAGTAAACATCAATATCAGAAACGGCAGCAGGTTTACAGACATCAACGGGAATCTTTCAGATATCAGCAAAAGTACTACTATAGTTACAAATGCTGATTAGACGAAAAAGGGTGATGAGCTTTCGGTTTTATAACATTCTAAACCGCTTTGAGGAATCAAGGCAGTTTTTTGTATCCTAAAAGCATTTTGGGCAAAATGCTTATTCATTAACAGACAAGACAGGAAATGATTTGACATTTAACTCAGAATGTGGTATAATGTGCGTAATATATTTTGCCCCGAAAGGAAGTTATTGAATTGAAGGATACAAGCACATACGAATCCCCCTTCTGCACCCGCTATTCAAGCAAGGAAATGCAGTATATTTTCTCCGCAGACAAGAAATTCACCACATGGCGCCGTCTTTGGGTGGCTCTGGCAAGAGCAGAAATGAAGCTGGGTCTGCCTGTTACTCAGGAGCAGGTAGATGAGCTTGAGGCTAATATCGAAAATATTGACTACGAGTGCGCCGCAGAGCGTGAAAAGCTCGTGCGCCACGACGTTATGGCTCACGTTTATACCTACGGTCAGGTATGCCCCAAGGCTGCGGGTATAATCCATCTTGGCGCAACCTCCTGCTATGTAGGTGACAATACCGACATCATCATTATGAGAGACGCAATGGAGCTTATCCTCAGAAAGCTTGTTACCGTTATTTCACAGCTTGCCGGCTTTGCTGAAAAGTACAAGGATATGCCTGCCCTTGCTTACACACATCTTCAGCCTGCACAGCTTACCACTGTGGGCAAGAGAGCGACTCTCTGGATAAATGAGCTTCTTATGGATTTAGATGAGCTTGAATACAGAATAAAGGGTCTTAAGCTTCTCGGCTCAAAGGGCACAACAGGCACACAGGCTTCCTTCAAGGAGCTTTTTGAGGGCGACAGCTCAAAGGTGAAGGAGCTTGAAAAGATGATAGCTGAGGAAATGGGCTTTGACGCTGTTGTTCCCGTTTCGGGTCAGACCTATTCCAGAAAGATAGATTCCCAGATAGTGAATACTCTCGGAAACATTGCTCAGTCGGCTATGAAGTTTGCAAACGATATGAGAATCCTCCAGAACTTCAAGGAAATGGAAGAGCCCTTTGAGAAGAATCAGATAGGCTCTTCGGCAATGCCCTACAAGAGAAATCCTATGCGCTGCGAGCGTATCACCGCTCTTGCAAGATACCTGATGATAGATATGCTCAATCCTGCATTTACCGCAGGTACACAGTGGTTTGAGAGAACTCTCGACGATTCCGCAAACAAGAGAATCTCCGTTGCAGAGGGCTTCCTTGCCTGCGACGCTATCCTCAACATTATGATGAATGTTACCGCAAATCCTGTGGTATATCCCAAGGTTATCCGTCAGAGAATCATGAAGGAGCTTCCTTTCATGGCTTCGGAAAACATTATGATGGACGCTGTGAAGAAGGGCGGAAACCGTCAGGAGCTTCACGAAAAGATACGTACATATGCTATGGAGGCAGGCAAGCAGGTTAAGGAGGAGGGTCTTGAAAACGACCTTATCGAGCGTATTCTCGCTGATGATTCCTTCGGTCTGAAGCGTGAGGACATTGAGGCTATCCTCGTTCCCGAGAACTACACGGGCAGAAGCTCTGAGCAGGTTTCCGAGTTCCTTTCCGAGTGCGTAAAGCCTGTTCTTGACAGATACAGCGACCTTACTCACGAATCCGCAGAAATCAACGTCTAAGCAGGGCTGAGCCCTGCACCCAACCGTTCTCGTTGTTATCTCAACCGCTTTAATTGGTGGCTCGGTAACGTAAGCAATGCGAGATATGCAAAGTGTAGGCAGGCTGAGCCTGCGCCCAACCGTTCTGATTGTTATCTCAACCGCTTTAGTTTGCAGCTCGGTAACGTTGCAGGCTGAGCCTGCGCCAACCGTTCCGATTGTTATCTCAACCGCTTTCATTTGCGGCTCGGTAACGTTGCAGGCTGAGCCTGCGCCCAACCGTTCCGATTGTTATCTCGACCGCTTTCATTTGCGGCTCGGTAACGTTGGAACAGGATAAGGATTCTGAATAAAAACGGTGCATATCACGGAGAGGGTTTCCGTGGTTTGCACCGTTTTTTGATATTTAGAAAGACAATACAAAAATGCACAATTTACAAAACAGAAGTTCTGCGAAAATACCAATTGACAATTCAGAACATCTGTGCTATAATATATTAAAGCATGAAATGTAACTGTAGAATTATTGAGAATGTGCATTTCAAATTACGCATTGCGAATTACGAATTACGCATTACACATTACGCATTTTTGATTACTGTCTGTCAGTCCGGACAATTGATAACAGATATTGTATTTACCAGAAACTTGCGGATAACAAGAAGATAATCAAGACTCCATCGGGCTTTCGGCTCATCAAGAATCGTACCGCCGTGAGCAGCCTGATTTCTCAGCCTTCGTATCTGTTCTATATCCTCGGTAAGATTTACTATCCATTCTCTGGCAGCGTTGTTTTTGTTGGATACATTGCCGTAAAGCTTGATATAGTCTGACCAGTTGATAAGTTTATCGGCACAAAAATGAACGGCTGTTTTATCGGGAACGTACTTTCCCTTGTCATACCTTCCAAGAGCGAATGCAACACCTCCCAGCGTACATAAGCTGTCCGATTTTAAGAAGCACCACGATTTGCCTATCTTTTTGAGGATCATTTTTTTCGTTTCGGGGACTATACCATTTTCTTTGATGTATGTATCCGCACTGTATGTGCTGAGCAGGTATTCAAGATATTTTTTGTATATCTTGCATTGAAGCTCATTTTCCAGAGCTTTCATCAGCGGCAGTATTACGGCTGAATAATCTATCCCTGAAATCATACCTTGTTCTACTGTGTTCAGCCGTTCCATACACAGCATAGCCGTTGCAAGATCAACCCGGTTTTCGGGCTGAAGCATCTGATATACGTTGTTTCCGAATATATCCTTTAACTGCATATCATATTCACCGCAATCGAATCCTGTTTCGCTGCTCACGGATTCCGATGCGGGAATACCTGTTTCCTTACCGATACTTTTACTATAATTATCAATTTTTGAATCTATTCCCGAACCTGAAATCTTGAAAACTGCGTTTGCCTTTTTCAGTATTTCAATGTATTCCTTCCTTTGAGTCAGGTCAGCCTCCGCAAAAAGGAAATCACAATAATGCATTGCAGCATAGGCTATCATCTCACCATCTTGAAACAATTCGGGAAACAGCAATTCAATATTGCCCAACGGATAATTCAGAGAAAAATAATTCTCCGCCTGAACTGCATCGGCATACATACCGTCAAGCTCTGAATCTATCATTTTTTTCAGATACAGCAGATACATATCATCATTCTGAGCAAGCACTGTTCCTTCACGATACATTTCCGAGAGCCTGTTCATAGCGTATATATTTCCCCGTTCTGCTTCCTCCGTCATTTCTTTTATTACGGCTGACGCATTGAAAAGAATGTCTTTCAGCTCGCTGTTTATCTTTAAATAATTATCTTCCCATTCTTTGTATTTCATAAATTAGTATTCCTTTGAAAAGCCTTACAAAAATGCACAATGCCCGAAATAAAAGTTCTGTGAAAATATCAATTGACAGCCCGAAACATCTGTGCTATAATATGCTATAGCATAAAAAGAAACTGCCGAATTATTACGAATTACGCATTACGAATTACACATTACGCATTACGCATTGCGCATTACGCATTATCCATTGCACTGTTTTGCAAGCTTCATTACTTCTACGTAAATCGCCGCTACCACCGAGTACATTTCGGGGGGAACACCCTGTCCCACGTCAAGCATTGTCAGCACGGCGGCGGCGCTGTCATCTCTGTAAACGGGAACGCCGCTTTCGTCGGCAAGGGCGATTATACGCTCTGCGGAATGACCGTGACCTGCGGCTACCACAATGGGGCTGTAGTCCTTTTCGGGATTGTATTTAAGCGCAACTGCGGCGCTGTTTCTCGGTTCAGATCTTGACATTCAGACCACCTCTCTGATTTCCGAGCTTTGGGAATACCTTGTCAAGTGTGCGTTTTTCACGCAGACCCTCAACCAATGCGGCATTGACGTGGTATCCGTTTGCTTCGGCTATTTTCGGTATGACCTCTCTCACGGGTGCAAACATCTTTTCAAGCTTTTCGGGGCAGAGAAGCATTACCGTCATATTCTTATCCTTTTCGTATATTTCAAGCTCGAAATAGCCTGTGCTTTCAATGTCGAAGCACAGAAGCATATGTGAGCCTGCGGTGCTGTCGGCTGATGAGCCTTTTTTCTTGTTTTCGATAAGCTCGTCTGCGTCGGGATCCACCCACAGCTCTCCGAATGCCCTTATGCCAAATGCGTCAAGGGGGACAAACTGATGGATAAGGGGGACGAAAACACCCGGGGCTGTCAGCATATTCTGCACCATATCGCTCCGTGACGCTCCCGAAAGGGAACGGAGCATACTGCTGTTTATATTCTTTGCAAGGAAATCCGTCAGAATATCCATTGAGGTTGCGGCGGATATTTTGTACTCACCGCTCTGTGCCATCTCGCCTATGGCGTTGTTAAGCCCCTGTGCAAGGCTTATCATATTCTCGCTGCTGTCGCCGTCGATGCTTTCGAGGATAACGTTAAGACGGTCTATGAATGTATCCAAGTCTCTTGTGGCTTCAAGCTCCGTAAACAGCCCGGTAAGGGCGTTTCTCATTGCGGGGGTATTGGGAATGACTGCTCCCAGAAGCTTTTTTACAGCCTCGCTTCCCTCGCCGAAATCTACGGTGGAAAGTATTCCCGACATTGTATGCTCGGGTATCCTTGCCGCCATATGCTTTGCGCCTGCGGACAGAAGATTCACCGCCGAGCGCATTGCCGCTTCCTTTTGCGCAGTTTCGGGGCTGATAAGAGTTCCCTGCTTTATCTCGGGAGAAAGATATTCATTGCCCTTTATGTAATTGTCAAAAAGCATTTTAAGATTATCCGTCAGGGAGCGTGAGGGGTCAAGTCCCAGCTTCTGCATTGCTTCGGGGGGCATATCAAGCCCCTCGCTCATCATAAGGAGAGGTTCAAAGCTGTCTCTGAGAGACTCGGGGGAGTCGTTGTAGCGTGACATTGTATGAACTACAAGAGGAAGCAGATTTTTCGTATTGTCCGTAAGGAGCAGACTGTGCTCGGTGTAGCTGAGAAGCTTTAAAAGTGTGGGCTTAAGAGAAGCGAAATTCTCTGCCGCATCAGCTCCCGACAGCGCCTTTGACGCCGCCATAAGCTCCTCGGAAACTGCTTTTCCCGGAGCGGCTTCCTTTGAAAGATACTTGAAATTTGCCGACAATGAACGCAGTATCTCGTCCTTTGCGGAAACATTTGCCGCCGCCTTTGCAAAATCCGCCAGCGCACTTCGGAACTCCTCTGCGCCTGCAAAGCCGCTTTTCGCCGCAGAATCGGCAATGCCCTTCAATACGCCCCAGAGCTTGTCACCGAACACTGTGGCGTTTCTCTGCTGAGCCGCCATATCTCCTGCAAGATTTTTCGGCGTAAGCATTACCTCGGAGGCGAATTCCGTAAGCTTGCCCAGAGTCTGCACATCGCCGCTTTCCTTTACAAGGTTGAGGGCTTCGATGGATATAAGATCCTTTGCGGCGTTCAGAGCCGCAGAGGGGTTGCGTACAGCGTCCGTACCCGAACGCATAAGTATTCCGCTGCCGCTGTCGTCCTTCAGATTCTGTTCGGCGCTTTCTCCACCTCGGTCATTGGTCTTGACTATCTGGGTCTGATTGCCCAGATCGAACACCTGCCCCGTGACATTCTGTGCATTGTCTCCGGGACGGTTGTGGTTGCTGTTCTGGGCATAGTCTCTGGGTGCGGTGGGCATATGTATCTGTATAAGCTCGGACATTCTTAATCCCCCCCCTTGTCAATAAGGTATTATAAATCACTATAATTTTATCACACAGACCACTATGTTTTCAATGATTATGAATAGATGTTTATAATTTTTGTTAAAAATAGCTGAAAATTCGTCTGATTTTTTTCAAGTCTTGGGTAGGATAACTTTTAAAATTCACTTGTAGAAAATGTTTTTTTATAGTATAATATAAATGTGTAGTTCTGTGCAGACAGGCTTTTTACAAAAACTGTCAGAACAGCCTTCAATATTAAGCGGCACAGCCGTTATATATATCAAAAATATAATTTCACGGAATATCCTCCGTGAAAGAGCGCCTGTGCGCTTGAGAAAGGACGGTAAACAAATGGCTCATTTTGAAGCAGGTATGGAATCAATGATCGATATGTACATATTTGAAACCACCTCGCTGCTGGAGCAGCTCGATCAGATTCTGATGAAGACAGAAAACGAGAATAATTTCGGTGAGGACGAGATAAACGAAATATTCCGTATAATGCATACTATCAAGGGTTCATCGGCAATGATGGGGCTTGACAATATGTCCCACCTTGCTCACGCTATCGAGGATATGTTCTTTATCGTCAGAGAGGATAATCCCGTTATTTCGGATATGCGTTCCCTTTACGAGCTGGTATTCAATGCTTCCGATACACTCAAGGCTGAAATAGATCTTCTTCAGGATCCCGACAGCGATCCCACCGATTTCAGCGACCAGATGACAAAGATAAAGAATTATGCGGCTATGCTCAAGAGCGGCGGTACTGCTCCTGCTGCAGACAGCTCCTCTCAGGCGGCTGACGCTCCCTCTGAGGCTGCAATTGACTTTGACCCCGCTGAAATGATAACTGTAACAACAGGCGGCGGTGACGATTCCACAACTGTCAAGGTGACCTTTGAGGACGACTGCAAGATGGAGAATCTCCGTGCGCTTCTGGTAGTCAACAACATCAGAAACGAGTGCTCCGCTCTCAGCTTCGAGCCTGAGGATATCGAGGATAATTCCGATACTGCAAAGATAATCGTGGAAAAGGGCTTTACCATCAAGTTCACTCCCGCTCACACCACGGCAGAGGATATTATCAGCCTTATTTCCAGCACTATGAACGTCAAGAACTGCGAGATAATCTCAATGAGCGGTCAGCAGACAGCAGAAGTTCCTGCTTACACCCTTACAACTGTCAAGGTTGATTTTGCAGAGGACTGCAAGATGGAGAATCTCCGTGCTCTTATGGTCGTAAACAACATCAGAGAGGAAGTAAATCAGCTTGCTTTCTTCCCTGCTGATATAGAAGCGAATCAGTCAACTGCCGAGGTTATCAGAGACAACGGCTTTATCGTTCATTTCAAGTCTGATTTCGGTGACGACGCTATTCTCAGAATTATAAGCGAGACTATGAACGTAGCTTCTGTTACTGTTCTGAAAACGGGCTCTGAGACTCCTCCCGAAGCTCCTGCACAGGAATCGGCTCAGCCTTCCGCTCCTGCGGAGACAGCAGCTCCTGCACCCGAAGCGGCATCAGCTTCCGCTCCTGCTTCTCCTGCGGCTTCCAAGCCTGCTGAAAAGCCTGCGGCTGAAAAGAAGCCTGCTGAAAGCAAGGCGGCAGGCGGCGCTGCAAAGCAGTCCCTTATCAGCGTAAGCCTTTACAAGCTTGACCAGCTTCTGGATATGGTGGGAGAAATTGTTATCACAGAGGCTATGGTAACATCTAACCCTGACCTTAAGGGTCTGAGGCTTGACAACTTCCAGAAGGCTGCCCGTCAGCTCAGAAAGCTCAATTCCGAGCTTCAGGATATTGTTATGTCTATCCGAATGGTGCCTATTTCCGGTGCGTTCAACAAGATGACCCGTATCGTAAGAGATATGAAGGTAAAGCTCAACAAGGACGTTGACCTTATCTTTGAGGGTGAGGAGACAGAAGTTGATAAGTCCATTATCGACAACCTCAACGACCCCCTTATGCATATGGTAAGAAACTCTATGGACCACGGTATCGAGGAGACCGCAGAGGATCGTATCGCAGCAGGAAAGAACCCCAAGGGAAGAATCACACTTTCCGCATACAGCTCCTCGGGAGAGGTAGTTATCGTTATTGCCGACGACGGTATGGGTATGGATCCCGAAAAGCTTCTTGACAAGGCTGAAAGAAACGGTATCCTTACAAAGCCCCGTTCCGAATATACCGACAAGGAAGCTCTCAACCTCATTATGCTCCCCGGCTTCTCCACCAACGAGACTGTTACCGAGTTCTCGGGAAGAGGCGTTGGTATGGACGTTGTACGCCAGAACATCGAAAAGTGCGGCGGTACTGTTTCCGTTGATTCCAAGCTGGGCGAGGGCACAAGCTTCATTATAAAGATCCCTCTCTCCCTGTCTATCGTTGACGGTATGGAGGTATCTGTTGGCAACTCCATCTTCACTATCCCCATCAGCGTTATCAAGGAATCCTTCAAGCTCAAGCCCAATCAGGTTCTCAGAGATACTGACGGCAGAGAGATGGTCATGATAAGAGGCGAATGCTATCCCCTTATCCGTCTTTATGAGATCTACGATCTTGACAGCGCTCAGACTGACCTTTACTCGGGAATCATTATCCTCGTTGAGACAGACGGCAAGTGCGCCTGCCTCCTTGCCGATGAGCTTATCGGCGAGCAGCAGGTAGTAGTAAAGCCCTTCCCGCCCCTGCTTAACAACTTCAACGTCAAGCAGAACGGTATGTCAGGCTGCTCCATTCTCGGTGACGGCTCTATTACCATCATTCTCGATGTAAGCAACATCATTTCCGATTTTTAAGTTTGGGGAGGTTTACTCAATGAGCAATTACACCAAGGAAGAAAACAAGGATTTCGTTTCCGCAGGCGGCGAGGTGCTCCTTTTCACCATCGACAACGTGGTTTACGGAATTGAAATAAAGTACATAAACGAAATAATCGGCATCGAGCAGATAACCGTTGTTCCCAGAGTGCCCGATTATATAAAGGGTATCATCAACCTCAGAGGTAAGACCGTGCCTATCATCAGCGTAAGACGCCGCTTCGGTCAGGAGGAGATCCCTTATGACGAGCGTACCTGTATCATCGTGCTTGAATTTGAGAACGGCGAGCAGGCAGGCATTATCGTTGACAGAGTCCGTGAGGTGACTCAGGCTAAGCCCGGAGAGATCTGCTCCACACCTGTCAACAAGAATGTTAACACAAACCACTATATCAAGAACATTATAGAAAACTCCGAAGGAATCAAGCTCCTTCTTAACTGTGAAAAGCTTGTTATGGAGCAGTAATCCGCTTGGAGGTATTGACGCAGTATGCTAAAGCTTACAGACAATGATTTTTACCGATTGGTCGATTTTATCAAGACAAATTACGGTATAAATCTTGAAAAGAAACGTGTTCTTATTGAAGGCAGACTGACGAGCATCGTTTCCCAGACAGGCTTCACAAGCTTCAATGATTACATAAACTTTGCCCTCAGCGACAGCACGGGCAAGGAAACTATCCGTCTGGTAAACAAGCTCACCACCAATCACACCTTCTTTATGAGAGAGCCTGAGCATTTCAAATTCCTTGAAAGCACTGTGCTCCCCTATATCGAATCCACCGTAAGGGACAAGGACGCCCGTATATGGTGCGCCGCTTCTTCGACAGGTCAGGAGCCTTACACCATCGCTATGACCATTGACGATTATTTCGGCGGAAGAAAGGCAGGCTGGGACACTACTATCCTGGCTACCGACCTTGACACCGATGTGCTCCGTACCGCCAAGGCAGGTATTTACACGGAGGAAATGCTGGACGGACTTCCTTCAAAGTGGATAGATAACTATTTCAAGCGTATTGACGGGGAAAATTATCAGGTAATTGAACGAATCCGCAAGGAGGTCGTTTTCAAAAAATTCAACCTGATGGACCCTATCGTATGCAAAAAGCCCTTTGACCTTATCAGCTGCCGCAATGTTATGATATATTTCGATACGGAGACAAAAAACGCTCTTATCGAAAGATTCTACGATGTTACCAAAAAGGGCGGCTACCTGTTTATCGGTCACGCCGAAAATGTTTCAAGAAACACAAGATATTCTTATATAAAGACCGCCATCTACAGACGGGAAAAATAATGTTCCAAGCGTATGCTTGAAAAGCCGAAAGGAAGGTCTCGAAAATTGGTAAAGGTTCTCGTTGTCGATGACTCTCTTGTTTTTGCAGAGCTGCTGAGAAAACGACTTTCGGAATTTAATGAAATAACCGTTGTGGGTACTGCATCAGACCCCTATCAGGCAAGAGACAAGATCCTTGAGCTTGAGCCTGACGTTATGACTCTGGACTTTGAAATGCCCAGAATGGACGGTATCAGATTCCTGAAAAAGCTTCTTCCCCAGTATCCCCTGCCTGTTATTATGATAACCTCTCTTGAGGAAAAGGTAAGGGAGGCACCGAGTGCAGGTGCCGCAGGTGCACACGTCAAGCCAGACGTATCTGAGCCTGAAAGAGTCAGCGCATTTATAAATGCTGTGGCTTCGGATATTATAAGGCTGGGCCCCAAAAACGCAGCCTCCGCTCATCCCGGTGTGACTCACTCCGAGCTGCCTGTGAGCAGAAGGTCCGAGCCTGCTCAGAATATGCCCATACCCTCGGGAAATACAGTTGATATTGTTGCTCTGGGAGCTTCAACAGGCGGCACGGACGCTCTGGAGGTCGTTGTGAAAAAGCTTCCGAAAAACTGCCCCCCTGTGATAATAACCCAGCATATGCCCCCTGTTTTCACGAAAATGTACGCCGAAAGGCTTAACAGAAGCTCTGCTCTGGCGGTTTTTGAAGCCGCTGACGGTATGCGGCTGAAAAAGGGAATGTGCGTTATTGCCGCAGGCGGCTTTCATATGGAGCTTCGCAAGGACGCAAGGGGATATTACATATCCAGCCATGAGGGCGAAAAGGTCTCGGGTCACTGTCCTTCCGTTGACGTAATGTTCACAAGCGTTGCGGAATGTGCCGGAAAGCACTCTGTTGCCGCACTGCTGACGGGAATGGGCGCTGACGGTGCAAAGGGTCTGCTTAAAATAAGACGTGCAGGCGGCTATACCATAGGTCAGAACAAGGAGACCTGCGTGGTTTACGGTATGCCTATGGAGGCTTACAAAATGGGTGCTGTATGCGAGGAAGCCCCTATCGAAAATATCAGCGGCATTATTATGAAGCGAATAACCAATTCCGAAAGGAACTAATATAATGGAAGAAAAATACTTAACCTATGAGCTGTCGGGGCAGACCTTCGCAATCAGCATAAACTGCGTGAAGGAAATTCTCAACGGCTGCGGACGTATATCTCCCGTGCCTGAGTTTCCCGAATACGGCAAGGGCGTTGTGAATCTGCGTGGAGATATTGTTCCCATCATTGATATGAGGGTGCGTTTCCATCAGCCGCCTTTGGAGGTCACCGACAAGGCGTGCATAATAGTAACCGAATCAAACGGCAGCGTAAAGTCCGAATATCTGGGATTTATGGTGGACAGCGTTTGCGCTGTTGTGGATTTTGATACGTCGGAGATCTCGCCTCCTCCCTCTATCTCAGGCTCTACAGGAAAATATATCAAGGGTGTTTACAAGGCTGACGGCAAGATAATTATGATAATCAGCCCCGAGATGCTCCTTACCGATTCTATGATAGAAGCTATAGGCGATTTTATGGATAATAACAGTTGATCATTACGGGTGGGATATGCGTCTCACCCGTTTGCTGTTTGTATATATGACAGGAATTATACTATGAGTATAAAAATAATCAAAAAATATTTTAGTATTTACTTAAGTTTCTGTATGCCCGTGCCGATATATATTATAAGAATAATAGGGATAACTATGTTTAAATTCCATTGTGAAAGGAATGAACGAATTTATGGAAATCAAGAATTACACATCAGCAATAAGCGCTTACAGATACGCAAGCGAATCCCTCTCAAAGCCCGTTTCGGGAAGAGCTCAGAAGAACAAGGGAAGAAACACCGACAAGGCTGATTTCTCCTCCGCTTCGAGAGCAAGCTTCTCGGATACTCTGAGAGCTGCCGCAAAATCAGCAGCCGAAAGCTCCGCATCTCCCGAAAGACTTGCGGCTCTCGCTGAAAAGATCGCAAACGGAAGCTACAATGTTTCCTCCGAGGAAATTGCGGATTCGATTCTCGGTCAGTAACACTTCTCCCTTCGGAAAGGAATGAACAGAATGGACTACAATGCACTTATCGCCTTTTTTGACGAGTACAACGCTCATTACAAAAGCTTTCTGAAATTTGAATATTCAAAGCTTGATATGATAAACAAGGACGAGATAGAGAAGCTTTCGGCTTCCCTCTCCTCAGAGCAGGCGTTCATTATGAAAACAAATTCCCTTGAAAAGCAGCGGCTTGCTCTCCTTGGGTCTGATAACAGCAAGACCTTTGAGCAGATAGTAAATGACGCTCCCGATGAGTATAAAGCCCGTCTTGATGAGCAAAGGCGCACCCTTTCCGAGCTTATATATAAAATCAAGGAAATAAACGATACTGCCAACATAATAGTATCGGAGAGATTGAAGAAGATAAGAAGCGTTACAGGCGAGCTTGACACCTACAATATTAACGGCTCTGTGAGAAAGGAATCCGCCTCCGCTTCAACAATGTTCAAAAACGCTTAATCCGTATCTGAAAGGAAGATAATAATATGGCATCATCATTTTTCGGTCTTTATGTGCAGAGAGACAGTCTCCAGCTTGCACAGAAGGGTCTTGATATTACAGGTCACAACATTTCAAACATCAAAACCGAGGGCTATTCAAGACAACGCCTTGACATAGTTTCCGTTGCAAACACCGCAGGCAGCCTTGGCTATAATACACAGGTTTCCCTTGCGGGAAAGGGTGCGGACGCTCTGGGCGTTACTCAGATAAGAGATAAGCTCCTCGACAACAAGGTAAGACGATACAGCTCCGAGCTTTGCGACACAGGCGCAAAGACAACGGTGCTTTCGGATATTGAAGATATTCTCGACGATGTTGAGAATGCGGAATCGGGTCTCAGCGCAATTTTCGGCGAGCTGAAAGCGGCTTTCCAGTCCTTCTCGGCTACAGGCGCAGACAGACAGGACCTTGCTACGGTTGCAATGAACTCAGCTGAATCTGTCATCAACGTTCTCAAAAACTTCGATACAAGAATTGGCGAGGTGGAGCTTGCCACAAGAGAGGATATTGACGCTACAAACAACAGGGTCAACACCATTCTCACTCAGCTTGCTTCTCTTAACAAGCAGATAAAGGACGCTTACGTTCAGATGGACAACGTAATCGCCACAAAGGCAGGTTACGAGGCTGAAATCGAGTACGGTCCTCTGGAGCTTAAGGATAATTTCAACAAGCTCTGCGACGAGCTTGCTCAGTATATGAACATCAGCGTTGAGCAGAAGCAGGACGGTACATATGATGTTAAGTTCAAGGACGTTCTGCTGGTTTCAAACGACGCTTATGCAAAGACGGATATTGTTTTCACCGATGAGATCGAGGAAAGAAACGACTTTGCAGAGCTTTTTGTAAGCTCCCTCAACAGCGAAAAGGAATGGAAGAAGTGCGAGCGTCAGATAACCGCAGACATTGAAACCAACGAAAAGCTTACCACTGATATAAAGGCGCTCAATCAGTACATCTACAGCGGCGAGGTAAAGAAGGCTCAGGAGCTTGAAAGAGATATTATCAAGCTTGCAAACGACGAGGGAATCAGATATTCTCCCATCTTTACAAACAACAAGGATATTATGTCGCCTGAACAGATAGCTGAGCTTCCTTCCTATGCAATTACTGTTGACGAGCGTACAGAAAAGCTTGAAGGCGGCTCTGTAACAGGTCTTTTCGACTGCTACAACGGTAAGGGCTGCTATGCGGTCAATAATGAGAATATGTACAACGGCATCAAGTATTATCAGGAAACCATCAGAGCCTTTGCAAACGCTATGGTAAAGGAATTTAACTTGATCTACGAGGAATACAATGCAACAGCTCCCGCAGACCAGCAGTTCAAGCTGTTTGAGTTTGAAGACGGTGCAGTTGAGGACGGCGAGGTTGAGAATCTGAAAATCGCCGAAAGCTGGCAGAGAAATGTTCTCCGCTGTGTTCACCCCAATATTGACGCAGAGGGCAATCTCGACTACAATTACGATCAGCTGGATAACTCCTATATCAACAAGATTCTTTCCGTATTCGACAAGGATCACAATTTCGGCAAAGAGCCTGACAAGTTCACATTTGAGGGCTTTATCCAGTATTACGGTCAGACCGTGGGCGGCGATCTTGAATATGAGCTGGGAAGCTTTGATTCGGTAAATATTATGCTCACAAGCGTTTCCGAGGCAAGAGATTCGGTTATGGGTGTAAGTATGGACGAGGAAGGCGTTAATATGATGAACTATCAGAAGTGGTACAACGCCATTTCCAGAATGATTAACGCACTTGACGAGTGCCTTGACAAGCTTATCAACGGCACAGGCAGAGTCGGACTTTAATATATAGTCTGAAACCAACAAGGAGATGAAAACCCAATGAGAGTTACTACAAATGCCTTCAGCGGCACTTTCTTAAACAGCTATAACGGGCTTCTTTCAGACTATCTGAAAAGCCAGACAAAGATACTTACTCAGCGTAAATACAACCGTGCCAGCGAGGATTCCTCCTCTGCGGCAAAGGCGGCTCATGTAAGAAAATCCCTTGAAAACCTCAAGGTCTATGACGAAAACCTCAAAACAGCAAAGGACCTTTACTACGCTGCGGAGGACGCTCTTTACGATATTGCCGACAAGACCTATCTCAATGTAAAATCCAAGATAGTTTCCGTTCAGGATACTATGGATCAGACAGAGCTTGATATTATCGCTCTGGAGCTTGAACAGCAGGCTGAGCATATGCTCCAGGATATGAACACCGACTTCGCCACAAGGCAGATGTTTGGTTCGGCAAGCAACGACAAGACTCCTTTTACCGTTCACTCAAAGGTTGAGATAACCATGGCTGACGGCAGTGTGCTTATTCTCGGAAATCAGCCTGATACCGCTGAGCAGAACGGCACAGTTCTTGAAGCAGGCACATTTACAATGCCCGACAAGTTCTATGACGCTGACGGACAGGAAATAACCGATATGTCCGAATACACAGCCGATACATACTACAGCAGTCCCGACAAGGACGACCCCAATACAATAAAGTTCACCGTTAAAGGCAGCCCCGATTTCACCACCGAGCCTGATGAAAGGATCGTGTGCTACAACGATATTCCCGTTAATCTGGAGGGCGACGACCTGAAAAATGCTGTAAACGGTGCTACAATAAATTACTATGGTATAGACGGCAAGCTTTCTTATTCAAAAGAAATAAACTGCCCCACAACCAGCGGCGACGCTGACGGTTTCCCCGGAACAAATCCCATTTATGTGGACATCGGTCTGGGTATGAAGTACGATGAAAACGGCAATGTAAATCCTGCGACTGCTCTTGATATGTGCCTCAACGGTGCTGAGATAACAGGCTGCGGAACTGATAAGGACGGAGATTCCCTCAACCTTATCCAGCTGGTTTACGACGCTGTTGACGCTCTCAGAAAGGGCGATACCGCTTCTGTAAACCGCTACATCGACAAGCTTGACGAGGCTGATTCCAAGGTGCTTGACGCTATAACC
>JAGAJY010000091.1 GCA_017848125.1 Oscillospiraceae bacterium | reverse complement strand
TTTGATATAATGATATAATTAAGCTATAAAAATATTGGTTTATAACCAAGGAGGAGAATTAAAATGAATCTTAAGAAGATCGTAGCAGCTTTCGCAGCTGCAGCTATGGCAGTTACAACAATGGCTGTCAGCGCATTCGCAACAAACGTACCTATGGACGCAGAGTATCCCGGAGCTTGGGGCTGCAGCGCAGCAATTCCCAAGGCTGACCTCGAAGCAATCGGCGGCGACGTTAAGGTAACACTTAACATCACTCCCAAGGTTCTCGTTAAGGATCAGGCAGTTCTCAAGCCTATCACAGTAGGCGACAGCTGGATCGCAGTTGAGACAGGTCTCACAAGTGATACCGATGTTCGTAAGCCCGACGGCTTCATCGTTGTAAAGAAGAGCGCTACAACTGTTACATTCGTAATGGATACAAACGCAATCGCTTCTCTCACAGACAACGGTCTCCAGTTCCAGGTTTACAACGTAACAATCAACTCCGCTGACCTCGAGGCTGGTTCCCCCGTTGGCGAATTCAGAATCATCGACGACAAGTTCGCTAAGGACTACACAAACGAAGACAAGACCTACGAAGAGCTCTATCCCGATGCTGCTGCTGAGACAGAGGCTGCTGTTGAGGAGACTGAAGCTGCTGTTGAGGAAGAGGCTGCTGAGGAAACAGAAGCTGCTGTTGAAGAAGAGGCTGCTGTTGAGGAGACTGAGGCTGTAGTTGAGGAAGATGCTGCTGTTGAAGAGACAGAGGCTCCTGCTGAGACTGAGGCTGCTCCCGAGGCTGATACAACAACTGCTCCCGCTGCTACAGGCAACACCGCTGCTGCTACAATCGCAGTTGTAATGGTTGCTGCAGGCGCTGCTGCTCTCGTTTCCAAGAGAAAGTAATCGCTACATAAAGCAGATTCAAGACGCTGTGCAATGCACGGCGTCTTTTTTTGTAAACAGGTAGATTTTCCCCGAAAAATATGTTATAATATAGGAAAGTAAAAATAAGGAGAATCCGCTATGAATAATCTCGTGTCAATGGTATCACAGATTCCCGCAACAGGAAATACCGAACAGCAGACCTACATCACAGTTCTGATAATCGCAGGCGTGCTTGTTATCGGAGCAGTCATTGCAGGCATATTTACAAAGAAGAAAAAATAATTGTTGCAATTTGTGTTGAAATATGCTACAATAATATCAATAAATTAAAAATAAATAACGGAGGTTATTATTATGGGACTTATTTCTGCCGCAATTTCTTCTGTATCAGGCTCACTTGCCGATTCATGGAAGGATATTATTGAGCCTGATGATATGACCGACAGCACCCTTATCGTAAAGGGTGTAAATGTCAGAAAGGGCTCAAACAAAAAAGGAAACAGTTGTGTTATTTCCAACGGCTCTGTTATCCACGTTTATCCCAATACACTTATGCTCCTTATGGACGGCGGAAAAATCGTTGACTACAGCGCTCAGGAGGGTTATTACGAGGTAAATAATTCATCATCGCCCTCACTTTTCAACGGCGAGCTCAACGAAACTCTCAAGGATACATGGGAGCGCTTCAAGTTCGGCGGAACTCCCTCTCAGAATCAGACTGTTTACTACATAAACACCGCAGAGATAAAGGGAATCAAGTTCGGAACACGCAATCCCGTAAACTATTTCGATAATTTCTACAATGCAGAGCTTTTCCTGAGAGCACACGGAACATATTCCATCAAGATCACCGACCCCATCAAATTCTTCTCTGAATTTGCCCCCAAGGGAACAGGCAGACTCGAAATAAAGGATCTTTCCGAGCAGCTTTTCAACGAGTTTATGGACGCTCTCCAGTCAGCCATCAATCAGATGTCTGTTGACGGTGTAAGAATTTCTGCCATAACATCAAAATCCAGAGAACTTTCAAAATATATGGCAGACGCTCTTGACGCCGAGTGGACAGATCTGAGAGGAATCGAGATCTGCTCCGTAGGTATGGCAAGCATTTCTTATGATGATGAGTCTAAGGCTCTTATCAATATGAGAAACAAGGGCGCAATGATGTCCGACGCTACTATCAGAGAGGGCTTTGTTCAGTCCTCTATCGCTCAGGGACTCCAGAATGCAGGCTCAAACACAAGCGGAGCAGGCAATGCGTTTATGGCAATGAATATGGGTATGGCAGGTGCAGGCGGATTTATGAATGCCGCTTCCCAGACCAATGCCGCTCAGATGCAGATGCAGCAGCAGGCAATGGCACAGCAGCAGGCAGCTCAGCAGGCAGCAATGTCCGCAAACAGCTGGAAATGCTCCTGCGGTGCTGAAAACAGCGGCAACTTCTGCAATAACTGCGGCTCAAAGAAGCCCGCTCCCGCAGGTGAATGGCTCTGCTCCTGCGGAACAAAGAACACAGGCAATTTCTGCGGCGGCTGCGGCTCAAAGAGACCCTCTGCTGACTGGAAATGCTCCTGCGGCGCAGTAAACACAGGCAATTTCTGCAACAACTGCGGCTCAAAAAGGCAGCAGGGCTGAGCCTGCACCCATTCGTTCTATAGTTAACTAAACCGCTCTGCCTGACGGCTCGGTAAGGTTACAACAAGTGTATTATGTAAAAAAAGCTGTTTTCCGTAAACAGCTTTTTTATTATGTATTATTTTCGACATAATTTGACAATAATGTAAATTTATGCTATAATAACATTGGCTGTCGACTCTTTCCGGCTGGAAGGAGGTGTATAACCAATGACAATAATTTCATTTCTCTTGTCCGTTATGGCAAGTGTAGCAGCTTACTACATATGCAAATGGTTAGACGGTGACAAGTAATGACAGTCAAACTGCCTGAAGGTTAAAGCCTCCTTCACAAAAAAGGCAGTCCCCTTCGGAATGGCACTTCCGAAGGGGACAAATTGCATAACCTTGACAATAATTTCTGTACTTATATTATATAACATAAAAAAAAAAAAGTCAATACCCAATCAACCTCAAAACCAAATTCATTTTCAAACATATTTTTAATCTTTTTCGTTCATATATCACATATTTTACACAAAGAAGCGTTATTATATAACCATAGAGAAAAACAACGGCAAATTTGCCTGAAAAAGAACAAAAGCAAATATACTGCCGAACACTTCTGATGTTCGGGAAAGGAAGAATCCATATGTACGAAAATAATTATAATTATATCAATGTTCCCGATGATGACAATAAGCCAAAAAGCGAAAACAAAGTCGGCAAAAGCATAGCAATGCTTCTTGCAGTTGCCATCGTAGGTGGTGCATCGGGCTTCGGCGGAGCATATCTCCAGAACAGCCTTGCCGCTGAAGAGCAGCCTGCCGCATCTGTTTCATCGGAAAATGCATCTGTCCCTCAGATAAGCGATAATTCATCTAAAAACGAAAATACGGGAAATGTTGTTAATACACTGCTCAATACAAACTCACCAGACGGCACTCTTTCCACAAAGCAGATCGTAGAAAAGGTTTCCCCATCTGTAGTGGCTGTCCATTCCGAATTTGAATCGGGAAATCAGACCAGCTCTGGAACAGGTACAGGAATAGTCCTCAGTGCTGACGGATATATCATCACCAACGCCCACGTTGTCCAGACCGAGGTATATGAGCGTACCCAGAATTTCGGCAGTCCCTTCGGCGGAAGTGACGATATATTTGAATACTTTTTCGGAAACGGCGGATTAGGCGGCTTCGGAAACGATAATTACCGTTCAACACTTAAAAAAGCTGATAAAGTAACGATAGTCCTCTCCACCGATGACGAAACCGAATACGAAGCGGAAATAATCGGCGCAGATGAAAACAGCGACCTTGCCGTGCTGAAAATCACAGAGGAAAATCTTACCCTCACCCCTGCCGAATTCGGCGATTCCAATCTCCTTACAATGGGCGATAAGGCAGTAGCAATAGGCTATCCTCTTGGTCTTGGACTTTCCACCTCCGAGGGAATAGTATCGGGGCTTAACCGTACCCTCAACATTGAGCTTTCCGCAGGGGGAGCAGCGTCAATGACCCTTATCCAGACCGATGCCGCAATAAATCCCGGCAATTCGGGCGGACCCCTTATCAACAGCAGGGGACAGGTTGTAGGAATAACCTCCTCCAAGCTTGTTGACAGCTCTGTGGAAGGACTTGGCTTTGCAATACCCATTTCCGACGCAATGCCCCTTATCAGCGACCTTATGAATAAGGGCTATGTTACCAATACCACACCTCAGATAGGTATCACAGGCTCGGATATCAACAACGCTATTATGAGATACTACAATCTTCCCGTAGATAAGGGCGTAATGGTAGTGTCCGTAAGCGAGGGAAGCGGAGCGGAAGCCGCAGGAATCTGCGAAGGCGATGTTATCGTAGCCGCAGAGGGCAAGGAAATATCCTCAATGACCGAGCTTACCGCCGCAAAGAAGGGCAAGAAAATAGGCGACACAATGGTGCTCACCCTTGCAAGAGCCGACGGAAACATTGATGTTACCATCACTCTCACAGGCGAGGAGGACATCAAGCCCGAAGCAGAGGTTTCCTCAAACTGATAATTCTCTTTCTCCTTTAAAAAATATATCTCCAA
>JAGAJY010000090.1 GCA_017848125.1 Oscillospiraceae bacterium | reverse complement strand
CCGTTTTCGGTTGAACAGAATACAGAGCATATTAAAAAAAGCGGTGCTGAAATTCTTGTCACAAAGGAGAGCGGCGCAGCAGGCGGTTATCCCGAAAAGGTAAAGGCGGCAGAGATTATGAGTATAGAGCTTGTTACAATAAAACGACCCGAAGAAGCAGGATATGGGATAAATGAGATCAAAGAAATAATAAAGGAAATAAGATGAAGATTTATATTATCGGAATAGGTATGGATGGGCGTAAAACCCTTACGGAAGAAGCAAGAGCCGCAATAAAAAATGCTGATGTTCTTATCGGTGCAGAGCGTATGCTCGAGCCGTTTTCCGATCTGAAAAAAGAGCGGTTTATGAGCTGGAAAAGTGATGAGATAAGTGAATACCTGAAAAATAAAAGTCTTGCAACAGCGGCAATTCTTATGTCAGGTGACTGCGGCTTTTACAGCGGTGCAGAAATGCTTATTACGTCACTTTCAGATCATGAAACGAAAATTATCAGCGGTATATCCTCGCCTCAATATTTTTGCGCAAAGATCCGGAAGCCGTGGCAGAATATGAAATTTGTAAGTCTGCACGGTGCTGACGGAAATATTGTCAGGAATGTGTGCAGAAACGAATATTGTTTTTTTCTTTTAGGTGGCGATATTACTCCTGCTGATATATGCCAAAGGCTGATTAAATACGGCAGAGAAAATATCACAGTTTATATAGGTGAAAATCTGGGTTATGGCAATGAAAAAATATGCAGCGGCATTGCGTCTGATTTTACCGATATTAAATGTGAAAAGCTGTGTGTTATGGTGACGGAAAATCCTCACTGCGAAAGATACACACCACTTGGAATTGACGATAAAGAGTTTATCCGAGGAAATGTTCCGATGACAAAATCGGAGATACGCACATTAGTTATTTCTAAGCTGAATATAGGAAAAAATGATGTGTGCTGGGACATAGGCTGCGGCACAGGATCGGTGTCGGTTGAAATGGCTTTGCAATGCTATAACGGCAGAGTTTATGCTGTTGACAAAAACGAAGAAGCGGTTGAGCTTACAAGACAGAACGCATACAAATTCGGCTGTGATAACATTGAGATAATAAGTGCGGCTGCACCCGAAATTCTTTCTGATTTGCCTGCTCCCGATAAGGTTTTTATCGGAGGCTCATGCGGAAAAATCAGAGAGATCCTGAACGTAATTTATGAGAAAAACAGCAAAGCTGAGATCGTTATAACAGCAGTCTCCCTTGAAACGCTGAATGAGTCCGTGACAGCTTTTTCTGCCTTTGGCATTGACAGTCCTGAGATAGTTCAGCTTGCGGTGACGAGAACAAAAAAAATAGGAAATCACACAATGCTTTCCGCTGAAAACCCGATTTTTATAATAAAGGGAGTGAAATATTGAAACGAATAATTATCGGCGGAACGCACAGCGGCTGCGGCAAGACAACGGTGACCTGTGCGATTTTGCAGGCTTTGCGTGATCGCAGTTTTAAGGTTGCATCTTTCAAGTGCGGACCTGATTATATTGACCCGATGTTTCACGAAAAAATAATCGGAACAAATGCTTATAACCTTGACAGCTTTTTCTGCGACGATAACACGCTTAAATTTTTGCTGACTGAAAACAGCCGTCATTCAGATATTTCCGTAATTGAGGGTGTTATGGGATTTTATGACGGTGTAAACGGCAGAGGTTCGGCAAATTCGGTGTCCGAAATTACCGATACAAAAGCAGTGATCGTAATTGACTGCAAGGGTATGAATCAGTCGATAGGTGCAGTAATGAAAGGCTTTCTCACATATCAAAAAAATAACATCATCGGTTTTATTTTTAATCGGCTGCCTGAAAAGCTGGTGCCCATGGCGCAGAAATTGTGCGACGAGTTGAATACTGAATATTTCGGCTTTATGCCGACCAATAGAATTACTGTTGAGAGCAGGCATTTAGGTCTTGTAACAGCAGATGAAATTGACGATATAAAAGAGAAAATGCAGGCACTTGCTGACCTTGCCAAAAAGCATATTCTTCTTGATAGGATCATTGGAATTTCAGAGAGTGAGGAGCTTATTTTTACACCTCCCGAAATAAAATCACACAGCTTTAAAAGACCGCCTGTAATCGCAGCTGCAAGGGATAAAGCGTTTTGCTTTTTGTATTCCGACAACATCAGTTTGCTTAGAAAAATGGGCTGTGAGATCCGATATTTTTCGCCTTTGTCGGATATGAAAATCCCTGAAGCAGATGGTCTGATATTATGCGGCGGCTATCCCGAATTGTACGCACAACAGCTTTCTGAAAACACGTCAATGCTTGAAGATATAAAGCGTAAAATCAGCGGCGGCATGCCTGCTGTTGCGGAATGCGGAGGCTTTATGTATCTGCACAGCGAGCTTGAAAATGCTGACGGAAGGGTATATAAAATGGCAGGAGTTATTGACGGAAGGGTCTATAAAACAGACCGCTTGCAGAGATTCGGATATGTCACAATGACAGCGGAGAAAAATAATCTGCTTTGCGGTAAGGGCGAGAGCCTTCCTGCCCACGAATTTCATTATTGGGACAGCACAGCCTGCGGTTGTGATTTTGCAGCAAGAAAGACTGACGGCAGAGAATGGAAATGCGTACATGCCAATGAAAATTTGTACGCAGGTTTTCCGCATCTGTACTTTTATTCCAATATCAAAACAGCGGAAAGCTTTGTGCGCAAATGTGCTGAATACGGAGAGATCTATGAAAAGAATTGATAATATTATGCCAACGGATAAAGCGGCGCAAGCAGCTGCTCACGACCGTTGGAGCAGCATTGCAAAGCCATTGGGAAGTCTTGGACTTCTTGAAACGGCAATAGAGAAAATTTCTGCGATACAGGGCACGGAAAATGCGGATATAAGCAAGCGTTCTGTAGTTGTAATGTGTGCGGACAACGGTGTTGTCTGTGAGGGAGTGACCCAGTCTGACAGCAGCGTTACGGCAATTTGCGCCAATGCAATAGCAAACGGAACATCGAATATAAATGCGCTTGCCGATACATTCGGTGCAGAGGTGCTGGCAGTTGATATTGGTGTAAAATCAAATCTGAATAATCCAAAAATACTTGACAGAAAAATTGCTTTCGGTACGAAAAATATAGCTGAAGGGGCGGCTATGACAAATGAACAGGCAGAGCGTGCGATATGCGTGGGAATGGATATTGTCCGTGACCTTAAAAACAGCGGTACAAAGATGATCGTTACAGGTGAAATGGGTATCGGAAATACCACGGTTTCATCTGCTTTATCCGCAGTTATTCTTGATTTGCCGCCATGTCAGGTCACAGGCAGAGGTGCGGGACTTGACAGCGAGAGGTTAAAGAAAAAAATCTCGGTGATCGAGCGTGCAATTTTTGTAAACAAGCCCGATAAAAATAAGCCTGTTGAACTGCTGTCAAAGCTTGGCAGCTTTGATATTGCAGGAATGATAGGACTTTTTCTTGGCGGTGCATATTATCATATCCCTGTTGTGATTGACGGAGTTATCTCTGCTGCGGCAGCAGTTCTTGCCTGCAAAATAAATCCTCTTGCCGCAGAGTATATGTTCCCAAGTCATATTTCGGCAGAGCCGTCGGGGAAAATGCTCCTTGAAAGCATTGGATTAAAGCCGCTTATTACCGCTGAAATGCGGCTTGGTGAGGGTACGGGCGGAGTAATGCTTTTACCGCTTCTTGACGGAGCATTGGCGGTTTACAATAATGCACATCGCTTTGATGATATTTTATTAGAAAGGTATAAAGAACTGAAATGATGACAGTTGTAACAGGCGGTTCAAAATGCGGCAAGTCAGGCTATGCAGAGAAAATTCTTGACAGCTTTGAGGGACAAAAGCTTTACATAGCTGCAATGATCCCTTATGGCGAAGAAGCAGAGAAAGCTATTGAACGGCACAGAGAAATGCGGAAAAACAAGGGCTTTGAAACAGTAGAAAAATATACGGATATTGATGAGATCATCCTGCCAAAAAACTGCGCTGTCCTGCTTGAATGTATGGGTAAT
>JAGAJY010000089.1 GCA_017848125.1 Oscillospiraceae bacterium | reverse complement strand
GTAAAACCAACGAGGTGGGTCAGCGACACGCTGAAAGGAAGTTTCTTAAATGAAGTTTATATGCAAGCAGTCAGTGCTCAATGAGGCTGTAAACAATGTTTCAAGAGCTGTTCCCGTTAAATCTCCCGTTACATCTCTTGAGGGAATAAAAATGTATCTGGATAAGGACAGGCTGGAGCTGACAGGCTATGATCTGGAGCTGGGCATCAGGACTGTGATAGAGGTGCAGTCGGAAGATCACGGCGAGTTTACCGTTAATTCAAAGCTGTTTTCGGAGATAATCAGAAAGATGCCCTCGGAAAATGTTGTAGTGGAAATTGATGAAAAGCTGAAAGCTACCATAAAGGGCGGCGACGCTGAATATAACATTCTTGCACTGTCTGCCGACGATTATCCCTCATTGCCCGATTATGACACATCGGACAGCATAAGCATTTCTCAGGGAACGCTTAAAAATATGATAGGACAGACCATTTTTGCTGTATCTGTTTCCGATAATAAGCCAATACTTACAGGAGAGCTGTTTGATATTGAAAACGGAGTTTTCAACCTCGTTGCCATTGACGGTTTCAGGCTTGCTGTAAGAACAGAGAAGATGAATACTGAGGACAAGTATCATTTCGTTGTAAAATCAAAGGCTCTTTCCGAAATAAGCAAGCTTCTGAAGGACGACGAGGAAAAGCCTGCTATGATATACGTTTCAAGAAAGCATATTGCTTTTGAGATAGGCGGATATACAGTTATTTCAAGGCTTCTGGAGGGTGAGTTCCATAATTACAAGGGCTCTATTCCCCAGAATCACACTACAGAGATAATCCTCAGCACTAAGGACCTTATTGCCAGCCTTGAACGCTGCTCCCTCCTTATTGTTGAGCAGACAAAAGCTCCGGTTAAATGCTCATTCGGAGACGGTCAGGTAAAAATAAGCTGCTCCACTTCCCTGGGAAAGCTTTCCGATGTTTTCAATGTTGATATTACAGGAAACAAGGTTGAGATAGGCTTTAACTGCAAGTATCTTCTTGACGCTCTGAAGGCGGCTGATTCGGATAAGGTGAAGCTGCTTCTCAACGGCGGTCTTTCGCCTATGAAGATGGTCCCTGTTGACGGCGACGCTTACACCTTCCTTGTTCTCCCCGTAAGACTTAAATCCGAATAATAATTTTTTGAGGAAATAATTGCTATGGAAATTCAGACCGAACAGGTAAAAATAACCACAGAGTTTATAAAGCTGCAGCAGCTTCTGAAATTCTCGGGAGCTGCGGAAATTGGCTCTGAGGCTAAGGATATGATAGCCGAGGGTATCGTCAGCGTTAACGGAGAGGTTTGCACAATGAGAGGCAAGAAGCTCCGCCCCGGCGATGTTGCCGAGATAAACGCAGAGGATATTACTCTGAGGCTTGAGGTCATCTGATGATAATTACCCATGTTTGCGCCGACGGCTACAAGAATCTGTCGGGCGCGGATATTTTTCCACACGAAAAGATGAATATTCTCTGCGGAGACAATGCTCAGGGAAAAACAAATTTTATCGAGGCTGTATGGCTTATGACGGGCTGCCGCTCCTTCAGAGGCACAAGAGACAGGGATTTTATCGGGTTTGATAAGGAAAAGGCTGAAATAAGCCTTGAATTTACCGATGCGTTCCGTCCGCAGAAAATCGGCTTTCAGGTAAAGAAAAGCTCGGTAAAGGACAAGAATGTTACTTTAAACGGAGTAAAAGTCCCTTTGCTGTCAAGGCTTTTCGGTAATCTCAAATGCGTTGTTTTCACTCCCGAGGATCTGGCTCTGGCAAAAGGCTCACCTGACAACAGGAGAAGCTTTATTGACCTTTCCGCTTCTCAGCTGAAAAAATCCTTTGTGTATGCTCTGAACAAATATGACGGGCTGCTAAGTCAGAGAAATGCTCTTATCAAGGATATTGCTATGGGCAGGGCTGACAGGGATATGCTGGAAATGTGGGACGTGCAGTTAGCTAAAACAGGGGCGTATATATCTGTTATTCGTGATACTTATTGTAATAATTTAAATAGTTATACTGAGAGTTTATATAATAAAATTACAGATGGTAATGAAAAGTTAGAATTATACTATCAGTCAACTATTTACAAACGGCTTGAGGGCAGAACAGACCACGAGGGAGAGCTTGCGGATATTTATCTGGAAAGGCTCAGAAGAGGCGTTGATGACGATATTCGTGCGGGATATACTCTTTGCGGTATTCACCGTGATGATGTATGCGCTTACATCAACGGGCTTTCGGTTAGAGAGTTCGGCTCTCAGGGTCAGCAGAGAAGCACTGCTCTGGCTATGAAGCTGGCTCATGCGAAGATAATAAGAGATCAGACGGGGGACGCTCCCGTTATGCTCCTTGATGATGTTCTCAGCGAGCTTGACGCAGGCAGGCAAAGGTTTATTCTGGAAAATATCGAGGGTATGCAGGTTTTTATCACCTGCTGCGATACAAGGGTCATCGGTGAGTCCGAGGGGAAAATATTTTCCGTAAAGGGAGGACGCATTGAGCCTGTTAAAAAGGGTTGATATGATTTGTACGTTCATCTTGGGAGCGATACTGTTGTGAGAGATTCCGACATTATCGGGGTTTTTGATATTGATAACACCTCGGTGAGCAGGGATTCAAGAGAATTTCTTGCTTCGTCGGGCAGAAGAAGATCCGCTGTATCGGTTTCATATGAGCTGCCGAAATCCTTCGTTCTTGCTACCTGTGAGGGCAGAGAGAGAGTTTTTATATCAAATGTTTCCTCGGCTACTTTGATAAAAAGATGCAGATAAAAAATTATCAGCATTTATTATATATTGTATAAAACATAATAAAATATACTGTTTGTAATCACTTCCGATTACAGAAAGGTTAGGTCGTTTCTTATGTCTGAAATTCAAAACAATATGCCTGAAAACTCCTATGATGAAAGTCAGATTCAGGTTCTGGAGGGTCTTGACCCTGTAAGAAAGCGTCCCGGTATGTATATCGGCTCTACAGGTCCGAGAGGTCTTCATCATCTGGTATATGAGATCGTGGATAACGCTATCGACGAGGCTCTGGCAGGCTTCTGCTCGGAGATAAAGGTCAATATCCTTGAGGATAATATTATAGAGGTAACAGACAACGGACGAGGTATTCCCGTAGGTATCCACCCTAAGGAGGGTATCTCCGCTGCTACTGTGGTTTACACCATTCTTCACGCAGGCGGTAAGTTCGGCGGCGG
>JAGAJY010000088.1 GCA_017848125.1 Oscillospiraceae bacterium | reverse complement strand
CTTGACCTGTAGAAGCTGTAGGGCTTCAGGGGCGTGCTGTGACGGCGTTTTTCCTTTGCTTCGGACTTATTCATTTAATATCACCACTTAACAATAATAGGATAGTATCGGTTTTAGGTAGTTTTTATGTAGATTTTCCGTATGCTTTATAGTATTATATCATACAGAGGGAAACAAATCAATTCCATATAAAATGCTTTTTTATGAAAGGACGGCTGATTTTTATGAGCAGAAACCCAGAATGGCTTGACAATGCGGTATTTTATGAGATCTATCCTCAGTCCTTCAAGGACACCAATGGTGACGGTATAGGCGATTTCAAGGGTATCACTGAAAAGCTTGACTATATCAAAGAGCTTGGCTGCAATGCGGTCTGGCTCAATCCCTGCTTTGAATCCCCTTTCGGCGATGCAGGCTACGATGTTTCGGATTATTACAAGGCTGCGCCCAGATACGGCACAAACGAGGATCTGAAACAGCTTTTCGATGAATGTCACAAGCGAGGTATGCATATTCTCCTTGACCTTGTTCCCGGGCACACCTCCGTTGAGCACAAATGGTTCAAGGAATCTATGAAGGCAGGTAAAAATGAGTTCACCGACAGATATGTTTGGACTGACAGCATATGGGAAGAACCTCAGGGAATGGGCTGTATAAGAGGTATTTCCGACAGGGACGGCTCATGTGCGGTGAATTTCTTCTCACATCAACCTGCCCTCAATTACGGCTTCTACAAGTGCGAACGCCCCTGGCAGCAGCCTATGGACGCTGAGGGTCCTAAGGCTACGCTTGAAGCTTTGAAGGACGTTATGCGCTTCTGGCTGGGGCTTGGCTGTGACGGTTTCCGTGTGGATATGGCAGGGTCGCTGGTTAAAAATGACCCTGAGGGAAAGGGTACTATAAAGCTGTGGCAGAACGTAAGAGAGTTTCTGGACAAGGAATTTCCAAAGGCGGCTATGGTTTCGGAATGGGGCGAGCCTGACAAGTCTATCCCCGGGGGATTCCATATGGATTTTCTGCTGCATTTCGGTCCGTCTCATTACAATGACCTTTTCCGCTGTGATGAGCCCTTTTTCTCGCACAGAGGAAAGGGCGACGCTTATGAATTTGTGAAGCGGTACAACGAATGCCGTGAAAAATCACAGAACAAGGGGCTTATGTGTATTCCCTCGGGAAATCACGATATGGACAGGCTTGCACGTTCTATCGAGGGGATAAACCTGAAAATCGCATTTGCCTTCCTGCTTTCTATGCCCGGAGCGCCGTTTATCTATTACGGTGATGAAATAGGTATGCGGTATGTGGAGGGGCTGGATTCGGTAGAAGGCGGCTACGGACGGACAGGCTCACGCTCGCCTATGCAATGGGACAAGACTACAAATGCGGGATTCAGCTCTGCTCCCCGTGACAGACTTTACATAAAAATGGACGAATCTGCTGACCGTCCCGACGCAGAAAGCCAGATGAACGACAAGGATTCCCTGAGAAGCGAGGTAAAACGGCTTATCGGCATAAGAAATGCCCACAAGGCTTTGCAGACAAGGGGCGAAATAAACTTCGTTTATGCGGAAAAGAACGAATATCCTCTGGCATATCTGAGAGGCTGTGACGATGAATGGATACTAGTGATACTGAATCCTGCGGACAGAGAGGTTAACTTTGAATGCAGGCTCACTCCTGTGGAGAAAATATACTCCATTGGCGGAGATATCAGCTGCAATGACGGACGGATAACCGTTCCTCCGAGATTTGCGGGATTTTATGAGATATAAATACAAAAACTGCTCTGCACAGCCTTTGGTACTGTGCAGAGCAGTTCAGTATTTATATTTTATTCATCATCGCCTGCTTCACTTAGAATCTCGAATGTTTAACTCAGAAATGTAAGATTCAAATATCTCTGCCGCCTTTATGCCTGCGCACTTTTAGTAAAAGTCAATCAAGCAGATAATGAAGCATCTTTTCGGGAGCGTCGATAAACTGCCTTGTTATTTTATAATGCTCTGTTTCACGGAGACTGACGGAGGCTATGCCCTTTGGGGTAAGCTCCAGTATCTCCGAGTCGGGATATGCCGCAAGGATAGGCGAATGTGTGGAAATAATAAACTGAGAATCGTCCTTGACAAGCTCGTCAATAATTACCAGCAGCGACATCAGTCTCATAGGAGAAAGCGCCGCTTCGGGCTCGTCGAGAATGTACAGCCCCTTTCCCCTGAATCTGTTTTTTATCACAGCAAAGAAGCTTTCACCGTGAGACTGCTCGTGGAGAGAAACTCCACCGTATGCCCCTATTATGGGCGATCCCATATAATGACTTTCCGAATCAACATCTATATCCGTTGCAAGATTATAGAAGCTTTCAGCCCTTAGAAAAAAACCGTCCTTTGGATAGCCGTACTTTGTTATGGAAATACAGTCTGACAGCTCGGAATGGGTCTGCCTTGTGGAAAAGGTAAAGTTTCTTGTGCCGCCCTCCGCATTGAATCCGTATGCAACGGCAATTGCTTCAAGGAGCGTTGATTTGCCTGTGCCGTTTTCTCCCATAAAGAATGTCACAGGCTTTGAAAAGCTCAGTTCTTCGGAAGCAAGGTGCTTTACAACAGGAAGCGAATTAAGATATTCGTCCTCCTCGGGGCGTTTTTTCAGTTTGACCTCGCCCACATAAAGACTGTTTGCATCTATCATATCAGCTCGCCCTCAACAGCCCAGTTATGTGTCTTTGTAACCCTCACTCTGCACATTTTTCCTATAAGCTCTCTGCCGCCTTTTACAAGGGTGATTATAAATTCGTCGCTCTTTCCGCTGATAAATCCGTCCTTGTATTCGCTGTCAAAAAGAACGGTAAATTCCTTTCCGAGAAATCTCCTGTAATTCTCATCAGCGATCTCACGCTGTACATCAAGCAGCTCTCTGAACCATTTCCCCTTGTCCTCGTCCGATGTGCTGTCGGGCATTTCAGCCGCCTTCGTGCCTGTACGCTTTGAGTAGATGAAGGAGAAAATGTTATCGTATTTAACTGCTTTTACAATATCGAGAGTCTGTCTGAAATCATCATATGTTTCATTGGGAAAGCCTACGAT
>JAGAJY010000087.1 GCA_017848125.1 Oscillospiraceae bacterium | reverse complement strand
TTATCATCATCAAAAAAGCCCAGCTTTCTGTACCACTCATATGCAGGCTTATTGTGAAAGGTCTCAAGGGCAAAAAACGTGTTTTCGGGGAACTGCTCAAAAAAGCGTTCAAGCATATATGTGCCAAGTCCTCCACGCTGACAGTCACGCCTTATTCCCACAGCTTCGATATATACAGATTCGGAAGCAGTCATAGAGGGCTTTTTTATTGCAAGAACAAAGCCTGCGGGGGTATTGCCGCACATAAGCATATATCCGCATTTGTCATTGTCGTGAATATATGCCCTGAGATATTTATCGTAATCGCATTTTTCCTCCAGCTCGGGATATGAGGGAAATGCACTTACATAAAGCTTTCTGAAATCCTCGGTATCGTCCTCGGTTATCTCTCGGAATGTAAGGTCAGACCTTTCCGAAAGCCTCCTGTTAATGCGGTATTCCGATATGCTGTTTTCCGTTTTGCCCGAACTGTAATCATCAAGCCCTGTGAAAACTGCTTTCAGCTTTTCCATAAGCCTGACGCAGGGCTTGCTGTCGTTTTGGATTTGAGCCTTAAAACCTGATATGCCCGTTTCTTCCGAAAAGCGTTCCATAAGGATATTCAGAGACTCTGTGCCTATGCCATTGTTTCGGTAATCCTCATATATAATGATAAAAAGCTCGGGTATTTCTTCGTCAATGTCGCATATTCCGTAGCAGCCTGCCGCTTGTCCGCTTTCCTTTTCTCTGATAATGCAGACAAGGCTGTTTTTTCTCTCCTGCACCTCGGGAATATCCCTGTCATCTGACCTTTCAAGAATAAGCCTGTCAGTTTCCGTGTATATCCTATTCATTTTCATACCCCTTTTCTGTTTGCCGTGAATTTTCTGTCGTGGCAGTATATGTAATAAATTGCGTCGGTGGGCTTTGTAAAACGCTTTTCCTGAATATGAAAACCGCTTTGCCATTTGTTTTTACGATTGTGCTTTCTCAGCCTGTTTTCGTGATGAAGAACTATTTCCGCCTTATTGCGATAGAAATACCATTCAGCCGCCCCCGTAAAAAGATAGATTATCTTATCATACACGGTGCATTTTATATTAAGGCTTTCGCAGTATTGGGTTATCCGTGAAATATCCCAGATGTTTTTATCTGCGGCTGTTGGAGCTGCTTTTTTTTGCGGCTTGCTTTTCTTAACATCAGATGTTATTTTTTCATCAGAGGGCTTACAGCATTTACAGGGAACAAGCCCCATTGAATCTGCCTGCTCACAGCGTGAAAATCCCACAAGCTGTATAGGGTCTTTCTTTGAAACAAATCTGCACCCTGCACGGTGAAAAACAGCTCTGCCCTTTACCGCAAAATAGGGCAGCTCCGATAAAAAGCGGTTTGTTTCACATACTGACTGCTTATGCACATTGCCCGACCTTCTGTATATCTCCGCAAGATATTCGCAGTCGTTCATTGAGTGATGAAGGTGCTTATTTATTGCAATACCAAGCTCGGCGCAGGTTTTTTTGAAGGATTTTTGCCCCAGACCGCTGTCGCTCCCCTGCATAACGCCGATATTTATATTATTGTCAGGTGCAAAGGCTGTCAGCACTCTGCCCAGCTGTACCGCTGAATCATTGCTCCAGACATACACCCTGTCACAGCCCTTTACCGCTTTGCAAAAGCCTGATACGGCGGCTGTAATGCTTACAGCAGAGGAAAGCTCCTTTTCTGAAAGCCCCATAAAGCCTATATCACCGTATTTCGTATCGGGAGGCGGCTTTATTACCCTGTGATACCGTGAAAGCTCTCTGCCGTTTGGGTCAAGTATAATTGCCGCCAGCTGAACGGTCATAATTTTCCCCCTGCCTGTCCATTCTATATCCGCTGCTGCATATTTCATATTTCCTGCCTCCTTTTACGATTTTATCACCTGATAAAATTATACAAAATAACCTGTGTTAAAATCGTTACAGCAAGGCAGAAAAAGTGTGTTTTCGGCTGACTGCAGCACAAGCCGACCTCGCAAATGAAGTCGGCTTGCATATTATCTTTCTTTCAATACATATTCAGTGTCGTCGTCAATTATTTTCAGCATTACTTCTGCAAAAATAGGGTCAAACTGAGTCCCGATACCCTTAACTATTTCGCTGCGCACTACCTCCTGAGGAAGTGCCTTTCTGTAGCTTCGGTTTGATGTCATTGCGTCATATGCGTCAGCTACTCCGATTATCCTTGCAACCATAGGTATCTGCTCGCCTTTAAGCCCCTCGGGATAACCCTTTCCGTCAAATCGCTCGTGATGATATCTTGCACCCAAAGCAATATCGGGCATTTCCGACATTTTTTCAAGGATCTCTCCGCCGATGGTCGTATGAGTTTTTATGATTGCATATTCTTCATCTGTCAGACGGGAGGTTTTGTTTATTATCTCATCGGGAACGCCTATTTTTCCTATATCGTGGATAAGCCCCATATAATAAATATCCTCCTGAACCTGTCTGGACAGATTCAGCTGTTTTGCTATCATTTTTGAATATTCCGCCACTCTTACTGAATGACCGTTTGTATATTTGTCCTTTGCGTCTATGGTGCTTGCAAGGGTGAGCATTATCTGAGTCGTAAGGCGTTCAAATCTGCGGCTGTGCTCTCTGAGCTTGATAGTCTGCTTTTCAACCTCATATTTCAGCTCATTCTGCAAACGGTCAAGCTCCAGTATCCTGCTGACACGCATACGCATTATCTCAGCTACAAAAGGCTTTGTAATAAAATCCATTACGCCCATTTCAAAGCATTTCAGCTCGGCGTCGCTTCCGTTGTCGGAGGTCAGGCAAATTATGGGAATATCTTTAAGCTGCTCGTCCTTCTTGATGATCTCAATAAACTCATATCCGCTTATACCGGGCATATGAAGGTCAAGGAGTATCATATCAGCAAGGTCTGTTTTAAGTATATCCAGCGCATCGGAAGCGGATAATGCTGTGCTTATCCTGTATTCCTCCGAGAGGATATTCTCCACAAGCATAAGATTCAGCTCGTTATCGTCAACCACAAGAATATGGGGACGTCGGTCATTATCATCAACATCAGGCTTGATACCGAGACACTCTGCAATGGCATTAAGCATCTTATTTTTGCGGATAGGCTTTGCAACGTATTCATCGAAGCCCATTTCTATGTAATTGCTTTTGGCTGAAGCAAGATTGTTGCCCGTAATGGCGATTACGGGAGTATTATCGCACAGATGCCTATCCCGAAGCTGCTGAAGCACCGTAATACCGTCATATTCGGGCATCATATGGTCTATCATTATTATGTCATAACCCTCGGACTCTATTTTTTTGTACAGATCCTCAGCAGTAAGAACGGTATGTACAACCGCACCCGTATTTTTAAGCAGCACCGAAAGCATACGGCAGTCAAAAATGTCATCATCAAGGTACAATATCCGCACACCGCTTATATCAATCTCATTTGTCATACCGCACACTCCTTACTTCTGCCGATTTTCATATATTTTATGTATTCGTTTGCAAAAAAAAACTGAAAACAAACAAAAAGCGTCATAAGCAAATATAATTTCATATGATATACCATTATACCACACATTTATGAACATAATAGGGATAATCTTAATTTATTATATTATTTGGCAACACTACATCATTGAATACATCAAACTGTGCACCTGTAAGCATAATAAAAAACTGCCTGTTTTCCGCCGATATCTTCTTGACGAACTGTAAAAGCATTGCCGCTAAGGAAACACCTATTTAATCTAGCCAAAATGGAAAAAAATGTGATATAATAGAAATAACGTAAAGTGCTCATTTTTGGCAGATTCATACCTTTCATAAGACGATAAACCTTTTGTGTGCTTATATTTATGCGATATTCACGAGCAAGACAATTCTTCATTTTGTAAGCTCCGAAGCGCTTTTTGGATCTTGCATAAAGCTCGATAATACAGCTTCGGATTTTACGGTTTTCAAGCTCTCTTGGGGAGGGCTTATGATGAAGATATTTGTAGTATGTGCTTCGATTGACACGAAGAACCCGACAAAGCTTGGTTACAGCGTGTTCGGATGACAGAAGCCTTACGGCGTTCAGTCTTTGTCTGAGCGTGGCGTGAATATCGAAATGGCTTTTTTTAGTATCAGATTTTACTCCTCAAGCTGTGCATTGCTTTATCCAATTGGATAAAGCAATGTGGGATATCCCATATTCCTTGTGTATTTCTGAATAGGTCTTTCCCGAATGGTACAGATTCACTATTGTTTGCTTATATTCCTGTGTATATTTGGGAGTCTTTGAAGTCATTTTTTATTCCTCCTATTTCTGTCTTCTATTATATCATACTTGTACACTTTTTATTATATATCCAAAAATTGACAACATCATCTCGGTAATCACTCAGTCGGGCAGTCCATCGCTTCTGACAACCCTTGACAGGCTTGAACAGGAACTTGCACAGGTGAGTGAGAAAATCGAAGCGCACGAGCAGTCAAGCGGCTGTAAGAGCGTAGATTCTGCCAAGGTCGTCGCTGCATACCGCAAAGCACAGCAGATGTTTCTCGATGGCACTCTGCCGCAGCGAAGACAGCTTATCAATCTCTATGTCAAGCGTGTTGTTGTCTATGATGACTACGTCCGCATAGAGCTCCATAACGTTCCCGGCAATCTCAAAGGAAACGATGCCAAGACTCACTGATGACAGTGAGCCTTGCGATGTACATATGATTCTTGCACGATTTTCACTCAAAAAAATTCACGCTTTCATCCCAAGGGACAAAAACGTGAGTAAAATTGGTCGAGGTGAGCCGTGCTCATCAATGCTCATAATTTTTCTGTATCGTAAAATGGCTTCAACAATACGTTTTCAGTATAGCATATTTTCCTTTGAAATGCAAGATACAGTTTTTTCAATAAATAATAAAAATTGAAATCAGACTATGAAAAACCTATGCGGAGCAAGCGGTGTAATAATCATATCAGCATTACAGATATATTATACCGCTCCCTATAAAGCATTATTCTTTATATTTTCAAGTATGCTGATAATTGCATTTCTCTTTTGATTATCAAACATTTTTACAAAGCTGAACGGCTTATCAAAAGGCGGTTTCATAAGTATTTTTACATCTTCAATGTAGCCGTTGTTTTCAATGTGAGTAATGATCTTATGAATAAAGGCAATTTGCTTCTGATTGAGTGAATTATCATTTATAAATGCAGAAAATGCAGCCATCGCACTTTCGTGATCAAGCTTTGCAATTTTTCTTACAAGCAATCCAAACGGAGTTTCGCCGTATTCACGTTTATAATCATCAGAATTGCCCAGCTCTTGAGTTAAAATACGTTCAAGTTCAGCATAATCATCTTTTGTAAGCGGCAGATTGTGTCCGAGCTTATATATGACAGGATCATTTTTATGTTCCTCAACATAACGGTTGACCTTCAATCTGTAATCCTCAAAGTCATACGCTGCCGGCAAGGCATTTCCCTCTGTACTGTCTGTTACGGAATCTGTTAGATGAGTAAATATTTTGGGTACAATATTATTTTCAGAAAGAAACTGTATTAACTCACGAAGCTCTGTTCTGATATTATCAAAGGTAATAATATTTATATCCTGCCAGAATTCATCTGTCTGTATATCCTTGATAAGCTGAATTTTTTCCTGTATCTGCGGAATTGCATTTTTCTTCTGCAAAGCCGCCGCAGTCTTACGAAGCTGATTTTTCATATATGACATTGTATTAAGATGTTCAATATTTGCAATCATAATGCCATACATAAAATTATCAAACCGCTTTGCAAACTCATCTTTATCTGTTGAGGATATCAGCGGTGCAATGTATTTTTTTAATTCACCTCTGTCCATTTCGGAAAGATCATCAAACTTCTGGACTTCTCTGAATTTCTCTACATATTCTTTTTTCAGACGTACAGACATAATATCATAAGATAAATTCTGTATATCGCTATGACATTTTTCAACTATTTTTGAACGAAGAAGCTTATAATCTTCTGATTCAAAGTCACTGTCCTGCATATCAAATATCAGATCGATCTGCTTGCAGAAAATGCTTTCTGTAAGTGACTTTGTTTCTGTACCCTCATAGCCATTTTTATTTTCACGGAAAAATTCAAAATTACCGCAGTAATCAAAGATAAGAAAACGGCGCTTGTCTGTATATTCACCGTCTATGCGATCAATACAACCAAGTCCCTTGCACAGTCGTGTTCCTCTGCCTATCATCTGCCAGAATTTTGTCTTTGAGCGTACTTTCTTGAAAAACACCAGATTCACGCAGGAAGGCACATCTACGCCTGTGTCCATCATATCAACAGAAACAGCTATTACAGGCATTTCCTTGAATTTGAAATCATCTATTATAGTCTGTGCATAACTGTCATCACATATAATACGGCTTGCAAATTTGCCGTTATATTTCGGATACAGCTTGTCAAAACGATTTACTATATATTCAGCATGAGCTTTATTCTGCGCAAAAATAATTGTTTTTCCAAGCTTATCGCCGCCCTCAACCTTTATACCTCGTTCCATAAGATCCTGAAGCACTGTATCAACGGTATTCTCATTGAAAACAAACTTGTTCAGTGCTGCTGACGGAACAAAATCGGGCAGTGTACCGTCTTCCGCAAAATCCTCCTCATAACGTTCTTTATCCTCATCAGAAAGCTCGTCATAGCAGATTCCTTCTTCGAGGAATTTCGTTTTGACCTCATAATTATAATAAGGCACAAGAACATGGTCGGTATATACAGCTGTTTCATAATCATACGCATAGGTAGGCACACCGTTTTCCACTTCAAAGAAATCGTATGTATTTCTGTCAACATCTGTTTTTGGGGTAGCGGTAAGTCCGACTGTAATTGCATCAAAGTATTCAAAAATCGCTCTGTATTTTTTGAATATGCTTCTGTGGCTTTCGTCGGTGATTATCAGGTCAAAGTGTGCAGGTGAAAAAAGCGGTATTCCGTCATTTGTTTTAGTGCTGTCAATAGCATTGAGAATTGTGGGATAGGTTGAGAAAACTATTCTTGCATTTCTGTCGTCCTTGTTGCTGCAAAGATTACAAAGTGACATATCGGGCAGATAATTCTTAAAATCGTCCTTTGCCTGCTTTACAAGAGCAGTTCTGTCAGCAAGGAAAAGAATATTTGTAACATATCCGCCTCTGCTTAATACGTCGGTAAGGCTTGAAGCTGTTCTTGTTTTGCCTGTACCCGTTGCCATAACGAGAAGTGCTTTTCTGAATCCCTGTTCAATATGGTCACAAACTGCCCTTATTGCTTCTTTCTGATAATATCTGTCGGTTATCTTATCATTGATTTCAACAGAAGCAAGCTTTTTTCTGCTTTCACGGCGCTGCATAAGCTTTTCAAGGTCTGACCTTGTAAAAAATCCGCTTACTTTTCTCTGCGGAGATGTAACGTCGTCCCAGAAATAAGTGTCAAATCCGTTTGAAGTGAACATCATAGGCCGTCTGCCGAACTTACGCTCCAGGGCATCAGCATACAGACAAGCCTGCTTTCGTCCGTTGTTGGGGTCTTTTCCTGTGCGTTTTGCTTCGATAACAGCAAGGGGCAGACCGTCCTTTCCGAAAAGAACATAGTCGGCATATCCATTTTGTCCGAGAACGCCGTTCATATCGTTTACTTCGTATTCTTCCCATACATCGCTGTCACTGCCGTCAAATTTCCAGCCCATTGCTTTAAGGTCAATATCAATATATCGCTTGCGTGTTTCCCATTCGGAAATATCCATAGGAACGAAGCTTCTGTTTTCCTGATTTGACTGTTTTTCAGCAGTAAGCCTTTCGGACATTTCGGCTATTTTTTCCTGCAATGCCCTTATCTCGCTTTCCTTCTGCTCAATAAGAGACTGCTGTTCCTTGATTTTCTTTGTGTCGATAACGACCTTTTGAGCAGGAATAGCATTAACGTCAAAGTGACGTTCCTCATAGTCATTGCCGTAGCAGTAATCTATCCATTGGATAAATTCAAACAGGGCTTTGAGAGAAAGAAGTGCGTCGGCACTGCTTACGCTTTTCTCGGTATGCACGGAAACATTGCCGAGAATTATCATGGGTCTGAGCTTTATCCATGTCTTTTCATCAACAGCAAAGCGAAAGCTTGGCTCGTGGATAAGTGACTGCAGATTATCCTTATAGGGCATTTTCATAGTATTATCCGCAGAATAGACCCATTTGACAGCAAGCTCCAGCGCCTTTCGGCAGCCTATGGCACACATTGCAGGAGATGTTGAATAAACCTTTTCCGCTTCTTCTGCGGCTGCTGAAAACATGGCGTATTCCTGTTTTTCTTTCAGAAATTCAAAGTTGGTCATAGAATTTAACTCTCCTTATCAGCCAAAATATTCCTGCATTAAAGCTTTTTTCAAAGTTTCTGCTTTTTCAAGCACCTGTTTAACTGCTGATTTCGATTTGTCGGTTTGGGTTACAAAGTCAGCGAATTGGTTTTGGACATTCATTGGCGGTGTAAGAATATCAAGTTCTTTAAGAATGAAAATCTTAAACTCCGCAAAAGTTGATCCAGAACCAAGTTTAGGATATTCTATCTTTGTTTTTTCTCGCAAAAAATACTGTAAATACTTAGTGTTATATATTTCTCTGTTAGCAGAAATACAAAGTACTCGTCCATCTTTATAATAAAAAGGTTCTTCTGTATCGACCATCCATATTTGACCTTTGTTACATATTGAAGGCATTAGTAAATCACCTATTTTAGGCTTACTCTCATCATTTGATAATCTCTTGTAGTGCTCTTCTGAAATGTAATATGGTTCAAGTGGTTTTATGCCATTTGCAAGTTCACCGATTTCTGTTCCACGATAAAATGGTATGCCATTATCAACAAATTCTGTTGTAAATACTCTATGACTCGAACCAACGAAAGCAACATCTCCTAATTTTTGAGTTTGATATTTATATTGTTCAATAGAAATATCCCCAAACATCTCCACAAACCGAGCCTTAACAAGCAAATCAAGTTTTTCAAGAATTTCGTTGCAAAGGTTTATTGTGTAGGTTACTTTGTCGAGGTTTGCTGCTATTTGTTTTTGGGTTTCAAGGGGTGGGAGGGGGATTTCAACTTCTTTTAACCATTTAAAGTGTCTATTGTAACCCGTGTTTGGTATTTTTGCATTGCATAATACATAATATAAAAATCTATAATCGACATTACTAATTTTTGCTTTTAATACTTTAACACCATCAGCACCTAAAAAAAAACGGCGTATCAACATACTTAATTACCCTTGTGTGATCACCAAAGATAATAGCAGGAACATTATTAAAAATCCCATTTTCATCATTGCAGTATCCAGATATAAATGATTGACCTTGGTCAATAATAGGATATTTTCCTTTTTCCAAATAATTGTCAGTTGTTATTTTTGTACCAAATTTTGTAACATCATTAAATACATCAAGGGCATCTCTAAAAACCCCCCTGTACAAAATTCAAAAAATATGGTAAAATAAAGATATGAAAATACAACAAATAGGATTCTTCGATGAGGAGAACAGATACAAGAAATTAACAGAATTAGGCGATCCACTGGAGAAGCT